>DATDKF010000369.1:0-7618 GCA_036520135.1 Solirubrobacteraceae bacterium | reverse complement strand
AGTGTGTGAAGCCCGTCGCCGGCACCGAGAGCTGCCAGGCTCGCCACGTCGGGGTCGTCCACTCCGGTCGGCTGGCCGTCAAGCACGAGGACGGGACTGAGGCCGAGGTCGGTCCGGGCGAGGCGTACGTCATCGAGCCGGCCCACGACGCCTGGGTTGTTGGCGAAGAGCGGTTCGTCGCGTTCGAGTTCGAATCGCGATCGGCGGAGGAATACGCCAAGGGCTGAGCGACCGTCTCCGGCTCCACGCAGTTCCACGCTCCCGCCCGGCAGCGTCGTCGCCCGCCATACGCTCGAGCGCCGGGGCCCGTGGGCGCCGAAGGCGCAGCGATCATCGAAGCCCGGTCCCCGGCCGGCGTCGGGGCGGCCGGCGGAGACCACGGCGATGCTGCGGCGGGACCGGATTCGGATCGCGACCTTTTCTGCGACGCGACACCAAGGCCACCGCTGAGACGCCGGACCACGGCCGCCGAGGAGCGCACGCCGGGGCGATGGGCGTGATCGTCGGCGGGGCGCGGCGTGGCCTACCCGGGGCGCTCGACCGCGAGCTTGCGAGCGGTGCCCCGGGAGGGCATGACGCGCCCCGCCCGCAGCAACCGCCCGTGTGTGAGTCCTCCGCTAGGCGAGATACTGGTTGCAGGTCGACGGGTCGCCCGACTGGAAGCCGGTGTTCCACGCCTCCTCGCGCTGCTCGGGCGTGCCGTGGTGGGTCGGGTTGCTCGCGTCGAAGTCGCCCACGGCGAGCGCGGCGTCGAGCGCCTCCTGCACGTCACCGTCCTCGAGGCGGTTCTCCTGGTAGGCGCTGTTGGCCCAGGTGCCGGCGTAGCAGTCGGCCTGCAGCTCGAACGCCATCGTCGGGAGCTGGGACCCGTAGCGGTCGAAGAGACCGAGCTCGTCTTGGACCTCGTGGCCGTACTCGTGCGCGACGATGTACGCGACCGCGAAGTCGCCGACCGTGCGCCCGTAGCCCTGCGAGCTACCCGGCAGCGCCTGGTCGAGCGCGCCGCTGTAGATGTCGGTGGCGAACTTCTGCGAGATGTAGATCGTGTCATCGCCCGGGCAGTACGCCGCGGCGCTGTCGCCCAGCGTGCCGGTCTCGTCGCCGCACGCGCTCGCCGCGGCCTGGCCGGCGGGGATCCATGTGTAGCCGACCCGCGGCTCGGGCAGCCCGGAGTCCGCGAACGCCTTCGTCCAGTAGGCGTCGACATCCTTCGTGACGCCGGTCAGGAACTGCTCCATGTTCTCCGGCTGCGCGCTGTCCTTCGAGCCGAGGATGAGGTCGTGCCCGCCGGTGCCGGCGGGCGCCTTGAGGGCGCCCGGCGAGCGTGGTGCAGCGTGGTCGTCGGCGTTCGCGGAACCGAGGAACAGCCAGGCGCCGCCGAGCGCCACCAGCAGCACCGCGGTCCCGGCGAACAGCCCGGGTCGGATGAGTTTTCTCATGGGGATTCTCCTTGTCGTCCGCGCGGTGTCCCGCGTGGACGCCCGGGCGGTGAATGCGGTCCCCCTGTGATGGCAGGCCCCCCTAAGGCGTTCGCGAGCGGCGGCTAACGGTCAGCGCACGGTTGGCTAAGCGCCGGCTCAGCGCCGAGCGGTCAGGGTCGCGCTATGCCGGCCGGGGGCGCATCTACGCGGTCAGCTTCCGCGGCGGCGTCTGGCGACAGCTCGCGGCGTGAGAAGCGCCCCGTGAGGACGCGGCTCGGACGGCGCGCCCGCAGCGCCGCGTTGAACTCGCCGCCCACGAGGATCGCGATGCTGGCGAGGTACGCCCACAGCACGGTCGCGACGACCGCGTTCACGGACTGGCCGATGATCGTGACCGCGGGATCGTCGGCCGCGGCGCCGCGCGATCCGCGCAGTCCCAGCGCGGCCGAGGCGCGGAAGGCCACGGCCGCGACCAGCCACAGCGCCGCGCCGACCAACGCACCCGGCAGGCAGTCCCGCCAGCAGTGGCGCGTGTTCGGGCTGAAGCGGTAGAGCGAGCCACCACGCGATCAGCAGGCTCCCGAGCGCGACCCCGCCGCGCGGCTGGGCGAGCTGGGCGTGCACGAACGGAGAGATCACCGTGTCGGCCAGCTCGGGGCCCATCATCGCCCGCACCGCATCGATCGCCGCATCCTCGGCCTGGGTGACCGTCGACGCGCCGATCACGTGCTTCGAGAACCCGAGCGCCGCGCCGACCGCGACGGTCGACGGTACCAGTGTCAGCACCGCGAAGAACGCCATCTCGGCGGCGTGCCCCGTGGTGCGGTGCTCGCGCGACGACCGCCAGACGTCCACGACGAGCCGCCGCGGCGGGTCGCCGCCTGCCCTACGCGCGATGGGGACGCGAATGTCCGTGACCGCTCGCGTGCGGATTATCCCGCCGGTTCGCCTTCCGCGTCCATGCTGGCGCGTAGCCACCGCTAACGTCTCACGCATGCGGATCCTCGTCACGGGCAGCGCCGGCCACCTGGGCGAGGCGCTCGTCCGCACGCTGCCCGCGGACGGCCACGAGGTGGTCGGGCTCGACGTGCTGGCGTCGCCGCACACGCACGTGCTCGGGTCGATCGCCGACCAGGGCGTCGTCAAGCGCGCCGTCGACGGCGTCGACGCGATCGTCCACGCGGCGACGCTGCAAAAGCCGCACGTCGCCTCGCACCGGCGGCAGGAGTTCGTCGACACGAACGTCACCGGCACGCTCAACCTGCTCGAGGCGGCGGTCGAGGCGGGGGTGGGCCGGTTCGTCTTCACGAGCACGACGAGCACGTTCGGGCGCGCGCTGACGCCGCCGCCGGGCGCTCCCGCCGCCTGGATCACCGAGGACGTCGCGCCGGTCCCGCGCAACGTCTACGGGGCGACCAAGACCGCGGCCGAGGACCTGTGCGAGCTGGTCCACCGCGACCACGGGCTGCCCGTGCTGATCCTGCGCACGTCGCGCTTCTTCCCCGAGGCCGACGACCACGAGGAGGTCCGCAACGCCTACGCGGACGCGAACCTGAAGGTCAACGAGCTGCTGTTCCGGCGGGTCGATCTCGAGGACGTCGTCGCGGCACACCGGCTCGCGCTGCAGCGCGCGCCGGAGATCGGCTTTGGCCGCTACATCGTCAGCGCCACGACGCCGTTCACGCGCGACGACCTGGCGGATCTGCGCGACGATGCGCCCTCGGTCGTCGCCCGGTTGTTCCCGGACTACGAGCGCGTCTACGGCGAGCGCGGCTGGCGGATGTTCCCGACCGTCGAGCGGGTGTACGTCAACCGCCGGGCGCGGGACGAGCTCGGCTGGGCGCCGCGCTACGACTTCGGCTACGCCCTCGAGCGGCTCGCCGCCGGGGAGGACGCGCGCAGCGAGCTCGCGGTGGCCGTCGGCGCGAAGGGCTATCACGCCGAGCCGACGGGGATCTACACCACTCGCTGAGCCGCGGTCGGCGCGGACGGCCTGCGCTCGTCTCGACACCGGGTGAGGGCGCGCCGCCGGCGGGCGAGAGCGGGGCCGGCGCTTCGGTGCTGATGCGGTTCCATGACCACAGCATCCCGCCGCGGCGGCACCCTGACATCAGGGTCAATCCCTGATCCGCACCCGCATCCGAGGCCCTCGGCCACTGATTGGGGGAAATCGCCCGCAATCGATCATGAAACGATCATCGGGACAGGTCTACGGGCGCCGATGTGGTATCCAACGCTCATGACCGGCGCGCGCAGCTCGATCCTCCCGGACGAGCGGCGGCGCATGATCGCGGTGCGGCTGCGCCAGCAGGGCAGCGTCTCGGTCTCGGCGCTGGAGGCCGAGTTCGCGATCTCGCCGATGACCGCCCGGCGCGACCTCGACGAGCTCGAACGCCGCGGCGTGGCCCGCCGCACGCACGGCGGCGCGGTGCTGCCCGGGCTGTCGAGCCACGAGGACTCGTTCCAGCAGCGGCTCGAGGTCGAGGTCAAGGCCAAGGAGCGGCTCGCCGAGGCGGCGCTCGCGCTCCTCGAGCCGGGCGAGGCCGTCTTCGTCGACAGCTCGACTACCGCCTACTTCGCGGCTCGCCGGATCGTCCGCGAGAACCTGCAATGCACGCTGCTGACCAACGCGGTGGCGGTCATGGACCTGCTGTGCGAGGTCGACGCGCCGCAGGTCGAGTTGATCGGCGCCGGCGGGACGCTGCGGAAGCTGACGCGCTCGTTCGTCGGGCCGCAGGCGGTACGCGCGGTCGAGGCGCACTTCGCCGACCACGTGATCTTCTCGGTCCGCGGGCTCACGCCCGACGGCTATCTCACCGACCCCGATTCGCTCGAGGCCGAGGTCAAGCGGGCGATGATCAAGCGCGCGCGCCAGGCCGTGCTGCTGGTCGACGGCACGAAGTTCGACCGCCCGGCGCTCACCCAGATCGCCGAGGTGAACGACATCGCCGTGATCCTCGCGGCCGACGTCGCCGAGACCGTGCTGAGGCCGCTCGTGCGCGCCGGCATCGACGTCCGCACCGTCTGAGCGCACCGCGCGCTCCGTGTGCTTGACATGAGCGCTTCTGAGCGTTTATGGTCATTTCGGAGGAGAGAGGCGCGATTTCGCTCAACGTTCCCATTGTCGAGCTTCGCGACGCGGCGAAGTCATACGGCGCCGTGCGCGCGCTGCGCGACGGCAATCTCGTGCTGCGCGCCGGCGAGGTGCGCGGCCTGATCGGCGAGAACGGCGCCGGCAAGTCGACGCTCGTCAAGGTGCTCGGCGGCGTCGTCCGGCGCGACGCCGGCGACATGCTGGCGAACGGCGAGAGCGTCGACTTCCACTCGCCGCACGACGCCCGCGACGCCGGCATCGCGGTCATCTACCAGGAGCCCACGCTGTTCCCGGATCTGAGCATCGCGGAGAACGTCGTCATGGGCTACCACCCGCGCGGGGCGCTCAACCGCATCGACCGCCGCGCGATGCACCGGCAGGTGCAGGGCCTGCTCGACCGGCTCGGCGTCCAGCTCGCGTCGGACCGCCCCGTGCGCGGCCTGTCGATCGCCGATCAGCAGATCGTCGAGATCGCCAAGGCGCTGAGCTTCGACGCGCGGGTGCTGATCATGGACGAGCCGACCGCAGCGCTGTCGGGCGCGGAGGTCGAGCGGCTGTTCGCGGTCGTCCGCACGCTGCAGGAGCACGGCGCGGCCGTGCTGTTCATCTCGCACCGGCTCGACGAGATCCGCGACATCTGTACCACGGTCACCGTGATGCGCGACGGCGCGGTCGTGCACGACGCGCCGATCACCGCGATGTCGACCGACGAGATGGTCCGCCGGATGGTCGGGCGCGAGCTGAGCGCCCTGTTCCCAAAGCAGGACGCGGAGATCGGGGCGCCGGTGCTTGAGGTCCACCGCCTCACACGCGAGGGCGTGTTCTTCGACGTCAGCTTCGAGGTCCGCGCGGGCGAGATCGTCGCGCTGGCCGGGCTCGTCGGCGCCGGCCGCAGCGAGGTCGCGCGCGCGATCTTCGGCATCGACCGCGCGGACGCCGGCCACGTCGAGGTCGAGGGCAAGCGCCTCCCCAATGGGCGGCCGCTGGCCGCCATGCGCGCCGGGATCGGGTTCGTGCCCGAGGACCGCCGCATGCAGGGACTGGTGATGGACCTCTCGGTGGCCCGCAACGCGACACTCACGCGCATGAAGGCGCTGACGCGGCTCGGGCTGATCCGCGCCGGCGCCGAGAACCGCCTTGCGCGCCAGTGGGCGGACCGGCTGCAGCTCAAGTTCCACCGCCTCGAGGACCCGGTCGGCTTCCTCTCCGGCGGCAACCAGCAGAAGGTCGTGCTCGCCAAGTGGCTGGCGACCGAGCCCAAGCTGCTGATCCTCGACGAGCCCACGCGCGGGATCGACGTCGGCACCAAGGCCGAGGTCCACCGCCTGATGAGCGAGCTGGCCGGCCGCGGGCTCGCCGTGCTGATGATCTCCAGCGAGCTGCCCGAGGTGCTCGGGATGGCCGACCGCGTGCTGGTCATGCACGAGGGACGACTGAGCCGCGAGCTGAGCCGCGCCGAGGCCGACGAGGAGAACGTGATCCGCGCGGCGACCGGAGTCGGGGCATGAGCGCGCACGCGGCCGCCCCGGCCGAGGGCGCCCGCGCCCGCCGCATCACCGAGTGGGTGCTGCGCGTGCGCGAGCTCGGCATCGTCGCGGCGCTGGCGCTGCTGATCGCGGTCACGGCGATCATGGAGCCGCGCTTCATCGAGGCGAACTCGCTGCGCAACCTCGCGCTCAACGCGTCGATCTTCGCGATCCTCGCAGTCGGCCAGACGCTTGTGATCATCACGCGCAACGTCGACCTCTCGACCGGATCGGTGCTCGGGCTCAGCGCCTATCTGGCGGGGGATCTGCTGGCCAAGCATCCCGGCCTGGCGCTCCCGGTCGTGTTCGCGCTCGGGATCGCGCTCGGCGCGGCCTGCGGGCTGCTCAACGGCGTGCTCGTGACCTGGGGCCAGGTGCCCGCGCTCGTGGTCACGCTCGGGACGTTGTACGCGTTCCGCGGGCTGGCGTTCCTGTGGACCGGCGGCAGCCAGGTCAGCGCCAACCAGCTGCCCGACCCGTTCCTGAACCTGGGCAGCGACTCGGTCGCCGGGGTCCCGATCCTCGTGATCATCGCGCTCGTCGTCGTGCTCGTCGTCGGCCAGTGGCTGCGCGACTACCGGCCCGGGCGCGAGCTGTACGCGATCGGCTCCAACCCCGAGGGCGCCCGCCTCGCCGGCGTGCGCTCGCAGCGCCGCGTGCTCACCGCGTTCGTGCTCGCGGGCGCGCTGGCCGGGCTCGGCGGCGTGCTGTTCACGGCCCGCTTCGGCACGGTCGACGCGACCGCCGGCGTCGGCTACGAGCTGACCGTGATCGCGGCCGCCGTCGTCGGCGGCGTGGCCATCTTCGGCGGCACCGGCACCGTCTACGGGGCCGCGCTCGGGGCGCTGCTGCTGGGCACGATCACCTCGTCGCTGATCGTGCTGCGCGTCGCGGCGTTCTGGCAGCAGGCGGCGATCGGCGCGCTGCTGCTGCTGGCGATCGCGCTCGACCGGCTGCTCGCGCTGCGCGTCGAGGCGGCCCTGCGGCGAAGGAGCGCGCGCCGTGCAGACTGAGACCGCGACGCCGCCGGCCGCACCCGTGGTCGCGCCCGCGCGCCGCGACTGGCGCGCGCTGCGCGGCCGCTGGGAGACGCTGCTCGTCGGCCTCCTGATCGCCACCGCGATCGCCGGCCAGATCATCTCGCCCGAGTTCCTGACCACCGACTCGTTCACCACCGGATCGCTGGACTTCTCCGAGATCGCGCTGATGGCGCTGCCGCTGGCGATGGTGATCGTCGCCGCGGAGATCGACCTGTCGGTCGCCTCGGTGCTCGCGGTGTCCAGCGCGCTGATGGCCTACCTGTGGAACCACGGTCAGCCGATCGAGACGATCATCCCGATCTGCCTGGTCGCCGGCGCGCTGTGCGGAGCGTTCAACGGCCTGCTCGTCACCCGCCTGGGCCTGCCGTCGCTCGCGGTCACGATCGGCACGCTGGCGCTCTTCCGCGGCCTTGCCTTCGTGATCATCGGCGACGACTCGGTCACCGACTTCCCCGGCACCTGGACCGACCGCGCATTCGGCAACTTCGCCGGGACGTTCGTGCCCAACACGATCGTGCTGTTCGCGATCCTCGCCGC
>DATDKF010000368.1:0-5745 GCA_036520135.1 Solirubrobacteraceae bacterium | reverse complement strand
GGGTGCACGTCGCGCACCTCGATCGGCGCGCGCTCGCGCGTGAGGCCGCCGGCGCCGAGGGCGCTGAGGCGGCGGCGGTGGGTCAGGCCGGACAGAGAGTTCGTCTGGTCCATGAACTGGCTGAGCTGCGAGGAGCCGAAGAACTCCTTCAGCGCGGCCACCACCGGGCGGATGTTGATGATCGTCTGGGGCGTGATCGTGTCCGCGTCCTCGGTGGTGAGGCGCTCGCGGACGACGCGCTCCATGCGGTAGAGGCCGATGCGGAAGGCCTCCTGGATCAGCTCGCCGACCGTGCGCAGGCGGCGGTTGCCGAAGTGCTCGTACTCGTCCAGGCGGTCGGCGACGGCCTCGCGCGGACGCGAGAGCGCCTCGGCCGCGTAGTCGGTGTAGGCCGCGTCGTCCTCGCTCATTCCGAGCGCGCGCGGGAGCGTGACGAGCTCGTTGACCAGGGCGATGATGTCGTCGTGGGTCAGGACCCGCGTGTCGAGGTCGATGTCGAGGCTCAGGCGCGAGTTGAGCTTGTAGCGACCGACGCGCGTGAGGTCGTAGCGCTTGGGGTCGAAGAAGAGCTGGTGCAGCAGCGAGCGGGCGGACTCCACGCTCGGCGGCTCGCCGGGACGCTGCTTCTTGAACAGCTCGATCAGCGCGCCCTCTTCGCTCTTGGTGACGTCGGTGTCCGCCTCGATCGTGTTACGGATGTACAGCGAGTCGTCGAAGAGCTTGGCGATCTCCTCGTCGGTCGCGTAGCCCATCGCGCGCAGGAGCACCGTGACCGGCAGCTTGCGCTTGCGGTCGATGCGGACGTAGACGCGGCCCTTCTTGTCGATCTCCAGCTCGAGCCACGACCCGCGGGCCGGCATCAGGTTGCCGACGAAGACCTGCTTCTCGGCGTCCTTGGGCTCCATCAGGTACGCGCCCGGGGAGCGGACGAGCTGCGTGACGACCACGCGCTCGGTCCCGTTGATGACGAACGTGCCGCGATCGGTCATCCACGGGAAGTCGCCCATGAACACCGACTGCTCGCGGATCTCGCCGGTCTCGCGGTTGATGAAGCCGACCGTCACGGTGAGCGGCCGGGCGTATGTGAGGTCCTTCTCGCGACACTCCTCCAGCGAGGCGACCGGCGGGTCGAAGTGGAACTCGCCGAACTGCACGGCCAGGTTGCCGGTGTAGTCCTCGATCGGGGAGATGTCGTCGATCGTCTCGCGCAGCCCTCCGCCCTCGGGATCGACAAGCCAGGCGAACGACTTCTTCTGGATGTCGATCAGGTTGGGGACATCGAGGACTTTGTCCAGCCGCGCGAAGCTGCGGCGGGTGCGGGGAGCGTCAACGGAAGCCAAGACGGCGACTCCTCAAGGGTGGTACGGAGGACGAGAGAGCGGCGCGCTCGGAGCTTCGACCCGCTCACGAGGCGCGACCAGCCAAGATAGCACAGGGGATACCGGACCCCTGTGAGGGGCGCACGGCGCTCACGGACCCCGCCCGGCCCGGGGTCCCGTATGTGGCGGGAGGGGCACGGTGGACGGCTGCGACTATCGGCCGAGTGGGGAGAGTGTAGTGCCCTGACGGCGGCGATCCAAGTCGGGCGGCGGGCGAAGCGCCCGCCGGCCTCGTGCCGGCGAGCGTCCGCGCCATCCCTGTACTCCCCTCCGTCGCGCCTGCGCCGCCGTGGCCGTCCGTGACCGATCCAGCGTTTTCCTCGTGTCCTGCTCCGGGCGCAAGCTCCGACGCTGCCCAGAGTAGGGCCGCCACCCCAGGATCAAAGTCGAACAAGCGTCCAACTTCCGGTTCATCTCAGTTACCACTTCTGGGGGATGGTCAGCGCTGCTGACTGCGGTTACGGTCCTCCCGCCGGAAGGCGAGAGAACGTTGACGCGACCACGCTGGGGCACGGTCCGTACGCCCGAACCGCCTCCTGGCTTGTCTGCCGGTGCACCACCGGCGCTCCCATTGCTCGCGGGTCAACGGAGGGAACACGAACGAGGGGTGGCCGACGGGCCGCCCCTCGTTCGTTCTATGCCGGCGGTATCGGCGAGACTCTGCGGCGATGCTCGATCACCTCCGGCTGACCGTGCGCGACGTCGAGGAGGCCCGGCGCCTTTACGACCCGGTGATGCGCTGCCTGGGGCTCGAGCCGGTGGCGCGCGACGACGACGGCGCCGCCTGGGGCAGCCAGGAGGCCGGCTGGCTGATCCTCACGCCCGCGAGTCGCGACGCGGCGCACGACGCCGGCGCCCCTGGGCTGCACCACGTCGCGTTCAAGGCCGCCAGCCGGGAGCTCGTCGATCGCGTGCACGAGCTGGTGGTGGCCGCGGGCGCCGAGGTGCTCGATCCGCCGGGGCCCTACGACGCCGAGCCCGATCACTACGCCGTGTTCTTCCGCGACCCGAACGGGCTCAAGCTCGAGGTCGTGTACGTGGATACACCGTGAGCGGCTCGCCGGCAGCGGCCGCCCGTCAGCGCCGTGATGCTGCGAGCGTCTACTGCGGCTGGGTAGGGGAGCGGGGCGCCCACGTGGGTTTCGTCGCAATCGCCGACGCTCGCGCGATCGTTGCGACGAAACCGTCCCCTGGCGTGGGTTTCGTCGCAATCGCGGGCGCTCGCGCGATCGTTGCGACGAAACCCCCACGCTGGCGCCCCAACCTCCTTACGCAGCTGCAGTTCGCCCGACGACCTCAACGACAAAGATCTCCGCGCGAACGGCGCTGCGGAAGCGCCGCGCATCGGGCCGCGAGGTCGCGCCGAGCCAGCGCAGCCGCGAGTCCGACCGCAGGGCGGCGCGCCACTCGCGCGTGCGCCGGCGGACCGCCCGGCTCCACGGCGTGGGCGAGCGGCCGCCGATGGGCGTCACGAGCACGACGCGGCGGCCGGGCGTGAGTCGCGGCAGGCGCGGCGTACCCGCGGCCCGCAGGCGGGGAAGCGCGTCGCGCCAGTCCATGACCGACGGGTCCGGCGGGGTGCCGAGCGGCGTCAGGTACGTCAGCCCGGGCGGGAGGTAGCGCCGCAGGACGGGCACCTGCTCCGGCTGCGTGGAGATCACGACGTCGCCGGGTCGCAGGCCGATGCCGGCGCTGACGGCGACGGCCCGCACGTTGCTCTTGGCCGGCAGCGGCACGACGAGCAGGGCGGCCGCCGCGGCGGCGACGGCGCCCGCGGCCCACGGCGGGCGCCGCGCGATCGCACACGCCACGGCGAGGACCGCCGGGCCGTAGAGCACCGCGAGGTAGCGCGCCGACCACGCCGGCTCGACCTGCGAGGCGAGCCACGCGAGCGCGACACCGATCGCCGTGACGAGCGCCAGCAGCCGGACCGTGGCCGTCGCCGCGCGCCAGGCGAGCGCCGCCGGCACGAGGAGCGCGGCCAGGACCAGGACCGACGGCGGCTCCGACCACGGCGCGCCGGTGTGCGTGACCTGGAACGCCAGGCTCGGGATCCACGGCGCATACGCGAGCCCCACCGCCGCGGCCACCAGCGCGCCGTCGCGTCCGCCGACGCGGCCGGTGCGCCACAACAGCAGCCACGCCCCGCCGAGCGCCGCCGCCAGGAACAGGCCCCACGTGTGCGTGTACAGCAGCAGCACCAGCGCGACGGCCAGCGTCACGAGCTGGCCGCGGCGCCCGCGCACGAAGCCCAGCACGAACCCGGCCGACGCCACCAGCGACAGCAGCGCGACCAGCGTGTACATGCGCGCCTCCTGCGCGTAGTAGGTCAGCAACGGGCAGCCGACGGCGATCGCGGCTGCCACCACGCCCGCGCGCCGCCCGGCGACGGCGGTCGCCGCCCACCAGGAGACCGGCACCGTGAGGGCCGCGAACACGAGCGAGAGCGAGCGCGCCGCCGCCTCCCCGTCGCCGGTCAGCGCCAGCCAGCCATGCAGCAGCAGGTAGTACAGCGGCGGCGACCCGTCCGCGCGGAGCAGCACGGGGATGTCGGCGACGCCGTGGGACGCGATCCCGACGGCGATCCCCTCGTCGATCCAGAAGCCGGCATGAAGGTCGCCGGTCCGGAGCAGCACCGAGACCACGGTGGCGACCAGGAGCGCGCCGGCGACGGGCACGCGGGCAGCGTCCCACCGCGGCCGGCACGCGGCACGGCGCGCTAACCGGCGTCAACAGCTCCTAACGCGGCGGGAACTGCTCGAGGATCCAGTCGGCGCCCAGCTCGGGCCGGCGGTAGGACCGGCCGTTGATCAGCACGTAGTCGCGCGTGCGCAGGTCCATCGGCAGGTCGCGCTCGACCGGGTACCACTCGTTGTGGGTGCGGATCAGCTCGTTGAGGGCGTCGAAGCGCCAGGCGGCGGCGATCGCGCGCCAACGGCGGGCGAACGCCCGGCGGTCCGCCCGGCACTCCTCGCGCAGCGCCGCGTGGGCGGCGGCCAGGCGGCGGCGCTCGCGCTTCATGCCGCTCTCGATCTCCATCAGCCGCTCCATCCAGCGCGGCCGGACGCCGGCGCGCAGGTAGGCCTCGAGCGAACGCTGGGACTGCCGCGCGCGGTCCGACAGCGGCTTGCCCACCCGCCGCGGGTCCTCCATCCGCTCCAACAGGAGCCGCTGTACCGGCTCGTCGCTCACGCCTCCCAAAATGTAAGGGGTGCGAGGCGGGTCGTAAGGGGTGGATTGCGCGAGATCGCAGCGTGTTTCCGATGTGGACGCGCCGATCTCAGTCGATCATGGACGCATGCTCCTCACCGGCTCACCACAGATCGACGCCGAGCGCGCGTTCAGCCGCGCCGCTCGCGGGCGCCGGTTCGCGGCGCTGATCCGGCACCTCCGCGGCCGCGCTGCGACCTGCCTCGAGATCTACGACGAGCGCTGCCTGCGGCGCCCCGCGATCCCCACCCCCGGCATCCGCGAGATCCCGGTCACCGCGATCAGCGGCACGCTGGAGCCCAGCCGCGCCGCCCAGTTCGACGAGGAGTTCCGGCCCGCGCCGGTCGCCCGCGACCGCTGGAAGCGCGTGTGGATGGCCGAGCACCTCGGCAAGGTGCTCCCGCCGATCTCGGTCGTCCCGGTCGGCGACCGCTACGCGCTGCGCGACGGCCACCACCGCGTCTCGGTGGCGATGGCCCGCGGCGCGCTGACGATCGACGCGCGGCTCGACGACGTCGGCCTGTAGATCATCCGGTCCGGAGGAGGGCGGCGGCGCTCGTGGGGCGTAGCGTCGGCCCACTATGACGATCCGCCGCCGCACGGCCACGCCGCCCCAGACCAACGGAGCCGAGTCGCCGCTCATCGAGCAGCTGGACGCGCTCGCCGAGCAGTACGGCAACCGGTTCCTGCTCGAGCCCGCCCCCGACGACCGGCTGTCCCAGCACGGCATGCGCGCCGTCGACGCCATGCGGCTGATCGGCGAGGAGCTGGTGCTGGACGGGATCCCGGCGCGCAACCTGGCGACGTTCGTGACGACGTGGATGGAGCCGGAGGCGCAGCGGTTGATCGCCGAGAACCTACACCGGAACTTCATCGACCACGCCGAGTACCCCCAGACCGCTGAGATCGAGCAGCGCTGCATCCGCATGCTCGCCGACCTCTTCCACGCGCCGGGCGAGACGACCGGCGCGCGCACGCAGGGATCGTCGGAGGCGATCATGCTCGGCGCGCTGTCGCTGAAGTGGAAATGGCGCGAGCGGCGCGAGAAGGCCGGCAAGGACACGACCCGGCCGAACCTCATCTTCGGCGGCGACGTGCACGTCGTGTGGGAGAAGTTCTGCCGCTACTTCGACGTCGAGCCGCGGATCATCCCGCT
>DATDKF010000367.1:0-9482 GCA_036520135.1 Solirubrobacteraceae bacterium | reverse complement strand
CTCTACGCAACGACTTCCATGCCGACGCGGTCCTCCGCGCTGGCGTTCTTCGGGTCCTCGACCGCAAGCACAGCCTCCATGGCGGCGATCGCGACGGCGAGCTGATCGAGATCGGGCTCGCGCGTCGTCAGCAGCTGGAGCTGCATGCCCGGCCACATGCTCGCGCGGACCCAGCGCCGGTTGCGGTTGCGGCCGGCGAACTTGATCAGCTCGAACGACAGGCCCGCGACCAACGGCACGCCGACGATCCGGGTCGCCAGCAGGAAGTACCAGGCCGGCAGCCCGATCGGGGCGAAGACGAAGATGGCCACGATCATCACGATCAGCAGGAAGCTCGTGCCGCAGCGCGGGTGCAGGCGCGAGAAGCGCTGCGCGTTCTCCGGGGTCAGCGGCAGGCCGGCTTCGAAGCAGGAGATCGTCTTGTGCTCGGCGCCGTGGTACTCGAACACGCGCCGCAGGTCGCGCATGCGCGAGAGCAGCCAGATGTAGCCGAGGAAGATCGCCGTGCGCAGCACCCCCTCGACGAGCCAGAACAGGAACGCCGAGCCGAGGTGGTCCTTGAACAGGCTCGTGAGCCCGACCGGGACGACGAAGAACAGGCCGACCGCGAACAGCAGCGCGACGAGCATCGTGCCCGCCCACATCGCGCCGGAGATCGGCTCCTCGTCCTCGTCCAGCTGGGCGTTGGCAGCGAGGTTGAGCGCGTTGAAGCCGATCTTCAGCGACTCGACGAGCGCGACGACGCCACGGATGACGGGCCAGCGCAGGACCCGGTGCCGCTTGGTCCACGACACGAGCGGGAACGACTGGACGTCGATCTCGGCGTCGGGCTTGCGGACGGCGACGGCCCACGTGGAGACGCCGCGCATCATCACGCCCTCGAGTACCGCCTGCCCACCCACGGGCGCATCGCGCTGCGCCTGCAGCGCGGGCTCGGGGGGCAGGGCGGTCTCGGTGCTCACGTGTAGAGGATCGGCAGCCGGGCCCGCTGGCTGGAGCCTCAGTCGCCGCGCTGGCGCTTGGCGGCGCGGCGCTGGAAGCGCTCGACGCGACCGCCGGTGTCGACGAGCTTCTGCTTGCCCGTGTAGAACGGGTGGCAGTTGGAGCAGATCTCCACGTGCAGATCGCCCTTCGTCGAGCGGGTCTTGAACGTGTTCCCGCACGTGCACGTCACGGTCGCCTCGACGTACTCGGGATGAATGTCGGTCTTCATGATGTATTCCAGTGTAGATGCCCCTACACGTGCGTGATCTCGGCTCCGGACCGCCCGTCGTCTTCCTTCATCCGGGACCCGGACTGGACGGCTCGGTCTTCCTCCCGCACGCCACACAGGTGGCCGACGCAGGTCTCCGCGTCCTGCTCGTCGACCTGCCGGGCAGCGGCCGCTCGCCGGCCGGGGACTGGACGCTGGCCGTGCAGGCAGAGGCTGTCGAGGACCTGGTCAACGAGCTCGGCCTCGAGGACTGGACGCTGCTCGGCCACTCGTTCGGCGGCTACGTCGCGATGCAGCACCTCGTCGACTTCGGTACGGCCTCGCGCTACGTCGCGTCCGACACCGACGCCGAGGAGGACGAGCCCCCGGAGGTCGACCCGCACCGCTTCGAGAAGATGCCGGCCGACGTCGCCGCCGCGTTCGAGCGCGAGTCGTCGGTGACGACGCCCGAGGAGTGCCGCGAGGTCTGGCGTGACCAGCTGCCGTTCTTCGCGAACGACCCGGCGGCAGTCGAGCCGATGCTCGACCGCGTCGTCTTCCGGCCCGAGGCCCACCACGAGCACGACCTTGGCGAGCTGCACGCGCTCGGCGCGCTGGCGGCGTTCGGCGGGCCGGTGCTGGCGATCGCCGGCGCCGACGACCGCGCGACGCCGCCGCCGCTGGCGCAGCGGATCGCCTCGACCGCGCCGCACGGCGAGCTGCTGATCGTCGACGGCGCCGGGCACTTCCCGTTCGCCGAGACGCCGGACCGCTACTGGCCGCCGCTGATCGACTGGCTCACGCGCACACGATCGTGAGCGCGTTGTCGGTCTCGGCGCGCTCGTCGATCAGGTCGGCGGGGTCGGCCGTCGCCGTGATCGCGGTGCCGGCCTTGCAGCGCGGGCCGCGGACGGTGACGAGGCGCTGCGCGCCGGGCTCGAGGCTGACCGCGCTCACCGGGGCGAGCAGCGTGGCGCCGAGCGCGACCTGGAGCTCGAACGGTCCGCTGGCCGAGCGCCCGTTGTTGACGATGAGCGCGACATAGCGGCGCTTGCCCTCCCGCGAGAGTGCCTTGACCTTGAGGTTCGGCCGGTGGTCGGGCTGGCGGCAGGTGCGCGAGTACCGCGTCGCGTGCGCGATCGCCTTGCCGTGCTGGTCGAGCCACTGGAAGCGCACCTTCGCCCGGTAGCGCGCCGGCCCGATCAGCGCCTCGACGCGGCGGCTGAACACCCAGCTCGTCGCGCCCGGGTTGGCCTGCGTCCAGCTGCGGAACCCGGGAGCGGCGATGCGGTGGAACGAGTTCTGCCCGGTCTTGCGGACCTGCAGCGTGAACCGCATCCGCAGCGTCGCAGCGCCCTCCACCTTCCCCATCCGTGCCTCGAACTCCGCCGCCCGCTCCTTCGGCGAGCAGACGGTGAGCTCGACGCTCGCGGGCGCGGCGTTCGCGGGCGCGGCGAGCCCGGCGAAGATGAGCAGCGAAAGCGCGATCTGGCGCATGGGACTCCCATAACGCCGCAACGCGCGATGAGTTGCGCTAGAGCGAAGCGGTTACGGGCGCCCGGATGGCGACCGCCGGTCTCCAAGGCGCCGGCAGGATGCCGGCAAGGGCTACGTGATCTGGTACATGGGCCCGTCGCCCCCCTCCGGAGGAGTCAGGCGGCCGCCCTTGGCAGTGATCGCGCCGCACTGCACGCAGTTCGACGGGTTGACAATCAGCTCGACGTAGCCGTTGTCCGGCGCGTCCTCCGGGATCTCGTACACGCCGGCCGGGCACATCCACGCCCACGCCTCGGCGACCTCGCGCGGCACCTGCTTCTCGATCCGGATGTGGCTCGGCGCGTCGTCGCGCGTCGCGTTGCCGGTGAGGAAGACGCCCGACAGCTTGTCGAAGAAGTACTTGCCGTCGGGCTTCGGGTAGCGCTTGTCGCGGTCGGAGAGCTCGACCGGGCTGTCGGCGTCGCGGTGCGTCGCCCAGTGCCCGCCCGGGAAGCGCCCCTTGGTCACGACCATCGCGTTGGTGATCGCGCCGCCGACGATCAGCCCCTTGGCGAACGGCTGCTTCATGTTGCGCGACTCCCACAGGTCCTTGCCGATCTCGGAGTCGTGCACGGCCTCCTCGTAGGCCGCAAAGTCGGTGGAGCCGGACTTGAGCTGCCGGTAGATCGTCTCGGCCGCGAGCATGCCGGAGCGGATCGCGTAGTGGATGCCCTTCAGGCGCGGCACGTTGACCATGCCGCCGGCGTCGCCGCACACGACCATCCCGGGCGCGTGCAGTTTGGGCATCGCCCAGTAACCGCCCTCGGGGATCGCCTTCGCGCCCCAGGCGACGCGCTTGCCGCCCTGGAGGATCTTGCGCACAAGCGGGTGCTGCTTGAACTCCTGCAGCACGTCGTGAACCGACAGCTTCGCGTCGGTGTGGTCGAGCCCGACGACGAAGCCGATCGAGACCCTCGGCGTCTCGCCCTCGCGGTTCATGCCGTAGATCCACGACCCGCCGAACTCCTTGTACTTGGCGCCGCCGCGCAGCGGCCAGCCGAGCGTGTGCACGACCTTGCGGAACGGCTGCTCGACCTCCCAGACCTCCTTGACGCCGAGCGCCCACACCTGCGGGTCCTTCGCCGCCAGCCCGAGCCCCTTCAGCGCCGCGCCGGTTAGATGCCCCCAGCAGCCCTCGGCCAGCACGGTCGCGCGCGCCACGACGTCGGACCCCGGCTCGAAGTTGCCCTTCTCGCCGCCGGCCTTGTCGCGTCCCTTGTCGCCCGTGCGGATGCCGCGCACGGCGCCGTCCTCGACCAGCAGCTTGTTCGCCGTGGTCTCGGTGAGGATGTAGGCGCCGGCCTCCTCGGCCTTCTCGGCCAGCCAGCGGTTGAGCTCGGCCAGCGAGATCACCACGTTGCCGTGGTTGCGGAAGGGCGGCGGCGTCGGCTTGAGCGGGATCGCCCGCTTGCGGCCGGCCATGAAGTAGACGGTCTCGCCCTCGACCGGCCCGTAGGACGGCCACGAGTCGTCGTCCGGGAACAGCTCCTTGATCGCCGACGGGTTCATCACCGCGCCCGAGAGCTGGTGGGCGCCGGCGACCTTGCCCTTCTCGATCACGGCCACCGGCACCTCGCCGAGCGCCTCGGTCAGCTCGGGGTCGTCCTCGAGCAGTTGCAGCAGCCGGATCGCGCACGCGAGGCCGGCCTGGCCGCCGCCGACGATCGCGACGCCGACCTCGATCCGCTCGTCCTCGGGATCGGTCGGAGGCCCGATGAACTCGTCCGCCGAGTCGACCGGCGGCGGGAACTCGCTGGGAGCCGCCACTAGCTCCCCTTCTTGGC
Organism: Solirubrobacteraceae bacterium; assembly: GCA_036520135.1. Lineage (GTDB taxonomy): Bacteria > Actinomycetota > Thermoleophilia > Solirubrobacterales > Solirubrobacteraceae > DASSUW01. The sequence continues at coordinate 4,970 of DATDKF010000367.1, read as the reverse complement.
CTTCACGGCCTCGGTGAGCTTCGGGACGATCTTGTTGAGGTCGCCGACGATGCCGAGATCGGAGAACTCGAAGATCGGGGCGTTGGAGTCCTTGTTGATCGCCACGATGTTCTCCGAGCTCTGCATGCCGACCTTGTGCTGGATCGCGCCGGAGATGCCGGCCGCCAGGTAGAGCTTCGGCGCGACGGTCTTGCCCGTCTGGCCGATCTGGGCGGCGTACGGGTACCAGCCGGCATCGACCACCGCGCGTGTGGCGGCGACCGCGCCGCCGAGCGCGCCGGCCAGGTCCTCGAGCTGGTCGAAGCCCTCCTTCTTGCCGAGGCCGCGGCCGCCGGCGACGAGGATGTCGGCGTCCTCGATGTTGACGTCAGCGCCGCGCTGCTCGCCGCGCTCGACCATCGTGGCCTGCAGCGAATGGGGCGCGAACTCGACGTCGACGTCCTCGACCGCGGCGTCGCCGGAGCCGGACTCGCTGGCCTCGAACGCGTTGAGGCGGCCGATGATCACGCCGACCTTCGAGCGGTAGTGCACGTCGGACACCTGCGAGTCCTTGAGGATCGGGCGGCGGGCGACGAGCTTGCCGTCCTTGACCACGACCTCGGTGACCTCCATGCAGACGCCGGCGTCGAGCCGCGCGGCCAGGCCGGCGCCGATCTCGAAGCCGAGCAGGCCGCCGCCGAACAGCAGGTAGTCGTGGTCGTTGTCGGTCGCGACCTGGGCCATCGCGTCGACGACCGGCTGGGCGAGGCCCTCGGGGCCCTCGACGCGGAAGACCTTGGTCGCGCCGTAGCTGCCGAGCGTGCCGAGCAGGTCGTCGGGCAGGCCGGACTTGTCGCCGACCACGATCGCGTGACACTCGGTCCCCAGCTCGGAGGCGAGCCGAGCACCCTCGGACACGGCGCCGAGCGAGTTCTTGTTGAAGGCGCCCTGATAGTGGAGCGCGTAGACCAGGATCCCGCTCATGCCAGCAGCTTCCTCTCGTCGAGCCAGGCGACGATCTGCTCGACCGTCTCGGCGGTGTCCTCGTCCTCGATGATCCGGCCGGCCTCCTTCGCGGGCGGCGCCGCGAACTCGCTGCAGTGGGCGCGGGCGTTGTCGTAGCCGACGCGGTCGGGCTCGATGCCGGCGTCGGCGACGGACTTGGTGTCGAGCGGCTTCTTCTTGGCGCCCATGATCGCCTTCAGCGACGGGTAGCGCGGCTCGTTGATCGCGTCGCCGACGGAGATCACGGCGGGCAGCTCGACGAGCACCGTGTCGTAGCCGTACTCGGCCTGGCGCTCGCAGCGCAGCTTGCCGTCCTCGACATCGATCTTGATGACCTGCGTGAGCGAGGGCATCTGCAGGTGGTCGGCCACGACGGCGCCGATCGTGTAGCACTCGCCGTCGTCGGACTGCTGGCCCAGCAGCACGAGGTCGGGCGACTCGGCCTCGAGCGCCTTGGCGAGCGCGTAGCCCGTGCCGTTGACGTCCGAGCCGATGAGCGCGTCGTCGGTCAGCTGGACGGCGCGGTCGGCGCCGAGCGACACGGCCTTGCGCAGCGCGCGCTCGGCCGATGCGGGGCCCATGGTGACCGCGACGACCTCGTCGACCTCGATCGCCCCGCCCTCCTTGAGCTGCATCGCCGCCTCGATGGCGTGCGTGTCGAACGGGTTGAGGTTCTTCTCGCCTCCACGATCCAGGCGCCCCGTCGAGGGGTTGATCCGCTTCTCGACGGCGGCGTCCGGGACCTCTTTCACCAGGACGCAGATCTTCACTTAGGCCACCTCATAGTCGGAACAAGAACTGCCCTTGCCGGCATCCGGCCGGCGCTCTGACACCAACGGTCGCCGTCCGGGCGCCCGAAACTGGATCCTACCTCGTTGACTGACGAGTCAATCGCATAGTTCGAGCAACCGCGCCAGGACCTGGGCGCGGAGCTCGCCCCCCGGTGGGGCGATTCCCAGCAGGTCGGCCAGCCAGAGGCCGTCGGCGGCGAGCCGCGCGACCGTCGCGTCGACGGGATCCCCGCCCTCCGTGGCGATCCGATCCTGCCATGCCGCGTGCCGGTCGCGCACCGCGGCCAGCACGCCGGGGTCGGCGACGAGCGCGGCGAGCAGGCCCGCCTCCTCGGCCTTGGCGCCGTCGGACGCGCGCACGTAGCGCTCGGGGAAGCTGCCTTGCGCGGCGTCGATGTCGCGCTGGAAGTCGTCCATCCAGCGGGCGACGAGGGCGTCGAGCAGCTCGCGCTTGGACTTGAAGTGGTAGAGCAGGCCACCCTTGGAGACGCCGGCCTCGGCGGCGACGGCGTCGAGCGTCAGCGCCTGCGGGCCGTCGCGGCGGATCACCGTGCTCGCCGCGTCGAGCAGCCTGGCGCGCGTGTCGCCTCTCGGCACTAGTGACTGCCGGCCATGTTGAGCCCCACGACGCCGATGATGATGAGCGCAAGGCTCGCGAGCTTCAACGCCGTGGCCGGCTCGCCGAACGCGAACATCCCGATCGTGGCGATCAGTGCGGTGCCGACCGCCGACCAGACCGCGTAGGTGGCGCCGATCGACATCTCGCGCAGCACGAGCGCGAGCAGCCAGAACGAGACGCCGTAGCCGACCACGACGATGGCGATCGGGCCTGGGCGCGTAAAGCCGTCGCTGTAGCGCAGCGCGACGGTGGCGGCGACCTCGGAGACGATGGCGAAGCTGAGTAGGACGGCGACGGGCATGATGCCCTAACTATACCGTCCAGACGGTATACCAATGCGGCTTACTCGCACTCGCAAGCTCGTGCGAGCGCCTTGATTACGGTGTCACAGCCCCCTGGATGAAGTCGATGATGTCCTGCGTGGGGGCGCCCGGCGTGAACACCTCGGCCACGCCGAGCTCCTTGAGCTCGGGGATGTCCTGGGTCGGGATCGTGCCGCCGACGGTGACGACGACGTCGCCGGCGTCCTGCTCGCGCAACAGCGCGACGACGCGCGGGACGAGCGTCATGTGGGCGCCGGAGAGGATCGAGAGGCCGACCGCGTCGGCGTCCTCCTGCAGCACCGTCTCGACGATCTGCTCGGGCGTCTGGTGCAGCCCCGTGTAAATGACCTCCATGCCGGCGTCGCGCAGCGCACGGGCGATGATCTTCGCCCCACGGTCGTGCCCGTCGAGGCCCGGCTTCGCCACGACGACGCGGATCTTCCTGTCGGCCATGGCGCCGATTCTATGGCTACCAACCCTGCTGCCAGGCCACCAGCAACAGGACCACACCCGCGACGCAGAACAGGGAGAGCAGGACGATGTTCGCGACGATCGCTGCCGGAAGCCAGCTGGGCACCCGACGCGCCCCGTGCTGCTCGGTGTCCAATGCCGAGCCGAGCACGTTCGTGATGTGCTGATTCAGGCTCACGCCCTCGCGCTCCGCGGTCTGCGCCAGCTCGTCGTGCATCGTCGGCGACATGCGGACCAGGATTCGTCCACTGCGCTCGCCCGCCCTGCGTTGCTGGGCAGGGCCGGCGGCGCCGCCGTTCTGGCTCGCCTCCGGCGCCAGCGTGGCCCCGGGCTCCGGCTCTTCGGCTTCGTCTCGGGTCTCGTGCGCGATGTTCGGAAACGCGCTGCCCTCGAGCTCGGCGCGCAGCTTGGCCACGGCGGTCCGGGTGCGGCGCCTCAGCTGGTCCGCGGTCATGCCGAGCTCCGCCGCCGCCTCGCGACGGCTGACTTCGCGGACGAAGCGTAGGTAGACGATCCGCCGTTCGGTCTCGTCGAGGACGTCGAACGCCCCCGTCAGCTCGAGGTGACTCTCGAGCTCGCCGTTCGTGGTGGCATCCACCGCCTCCTCCGGCAGGTCGCCCGGGCTCTCGAGCACGGGGAGATCCGCCTCCGCCACGCCGAGCTCCTCGGCGAGCTCACGCGAGTCCGGGGCCCGTCCGAGCCGCGCGGTCATCCGCTCGCGGACCGCGGGGAGGCGCACGCTCGCCTCCTCCAGCCGCCGCGGCAGCCGGACGGTCTTCGAGCGATCGCGCAAGTGCCGCTTGATCTCTCCCGCGATCGTGGGCACGGCGAAGGCCGCGAACTCGTCGCCGCGCTTCGGATCGAAGCGCTCGATCGCGTTGAGGAGCCCGATCGACCCAACCTGCACGAGGTCGTCGCGCTCCGCGCCGTGGACGCGGTAACGGTTCGCGAACGCCTCGACGAGGGGCAGGTAAAGCTGCACGAGCCGCTCGCGGGCGCGGTCGTCGCCGTCCGTGTGGTAGGCCACCAGGAGCCGCCCCGTGGCCGTCTCTCTCTCCGTGCGTGTCAGCTGTCTCGTCCCTATCACCCCTTCCGTTGCAGCGATGGGTGACTGTCGCCAGATTACAGGCGATGTCCGCAACATGGGGGGCTTTTTTCCCCCGGGTGTCGGCGATGCGACGGGCGGACCGCCGATGCTTGCAGACGCTTAGTCGCCCACGCGCGAGGTGAAGAGTGCGACGAAGCGGTCCCGGATGCCCTTCGGTGGCGGATCCGCGAGGAGGGAAGCCGGCGGCGGAGCGCCGTAGCTCGCGGCCGCCGCACCGAGCTCGCGAAGGTCGACGAGCTCGACGCCGAGGTTCGCTGCGACCTCCTGCACGGCATCGCGCTGGCGCCGGCTCCACCGGCTGTACATGGCGAGCGCCTCGACCCGCGCCAGTTCGGCGCGCATCTCGTCAGCGCCGATCTCGATCCGGCCCCAGACGGTCACGACCCCGGAGACCGCGCGGTAGTCGACCTTGGAGAACTCCCCGGTCGGCGCGTGGTAGGCGCAGATGCCGCAGCCACACTCGGGCTGGGGAGCGGCGTGGGGTGTGTCGAGGAGCGCCTCGGGCGTGCGCCAGCGGCGGCACTCCGCCCGCATGACGGGCTCCGACCACGTGACCGGGAAGTACGGCGAGCTCAGCTCGCCGCGCGCGGGACCGGTGCGGAGGATCCTCCAGTTCCGGAAGCCGACCACCGGTTCGATCAGGTCGGGCGCGTGCGGGTGGCCCAGCTCTCGGG
>DATDKF010000366.1:0-4331 GCA_036520135.1 Solirubrobacteraceae bacterium | reverse complement strand
GGTGAGCACCATTCGCCCACCCACCGTATTGGCCGACGCCCCCTCCGGGGAGCGCTATCGCGTCGAGCGCGAGCTCGGCCGCGGCGGCATGGCTACGGTCCACAGGCGCCCTGCCCAGCCCCGTCACGGCCGCGCCGCTCGCACGACCCAGCGCGTCCAGCCGGGTGCACGCCAGGTGGGACGACATTTCCCTCACGCCAGAATTTTTACTTTTGGAACGGGGGACTCCCACCCACATTTACCAGCGGCACAAGCCCGCGCCCTCATGACCCGGACCATAGACAGACGCCGGCGTTGGGCCATAGGGTGGGGGGGTCGAGAGGCAGGGAGGCGCCCTCCAGTAGAACTGTCAGTAGAATGTGGACCAAGTGCGACTACAGCCGAGGACCCGCCGCCACGGTTCCCCTCGGAGAAGTAGTCTGTAGTAGTCCGCTCTATCCCCCTGCATCCCCTCCTGACGAGGTATACACTCCGGTGGTGCTGCGCCTCGCGATTGGGTGCGGTTCGTCACGTAAGGATCTGCTCCAGCCCAATGGGCAGCGAGCGTACACGCCGCCCCGTCGCATGGAAGACTGCGTTGGCGATGGCGGCAGCGATGCCGACGAGCCCAATCTCACCCACGCCCTTCGTTCCGATGGGTGTCAGGGGGTCCGGCTCGCCGACGAAGATGACGTCCATCTCGGGCACGTCGGCGTTGACCGGGATGAGGTAGTCTCCGAGGGTCGCGTTGGCGATGCGGCCGGTGCCCGGGTCCGTCAGCGTCTCCTCGAGCAGCGCCATCCCGATGCCGCCCACCGTGCCGCCGAGGATCTGACTCCGCGCCAGCTTCTCGTTGAGGATGCGGCCCGCGTCGACCGCCGAGACCACGCGCGTCACGCGCACCGTGCCGAGATCGGGATCGACGTGCACTTCTACGAACTTGACGGCGAAGGCGGGGGCCGGCGCGCGCGCGCCCATCTTCCGCGCGACCGCCGGCACGACGCGGCCGAATCGTGCCGCGGAGGAAACGATCCCCTGCACCAGCATTGCGGCGGGCGTGCCGCTCTCGCCGTCCGCGCTCAACTCCTCGAGCCCGTGCCGCGCGAGGATGTCCCCGAACGCCTCGCCCCGCGCCGGATGGTCGGCGCGCACGATGCGGCCGCCGGCGGTGGTGACCTGCTCGAGCGTGCACCCCTTCAGGGGCGACTCGTCGTCGTTCTTCACTAGGTCGAGGAAGCATTGCACGAGCCGCATGCAGGCCTGGTGCACCGCGGCGCCGAGCGCGCCGGTGAGGCCGGAGCCACCCGCCCATGGCGCCATTGGCAGCTCCGTGTCCCCCAGCTCGAAGCGGACCCGCCCCACCGACAGGCCGAGGAGGTCCGCGCTCAACCGCGTCATCACGGTGCGCGTCCCCGTGCCGATGTCCGTGGCGGCGCTGCGTACGTACGCGCGCCCGTCCCGGTCGATCGACGCGCGTGCCGCGCATGGGCCCTGGAAGAACTGGAAGGCCACCTCGGCCATGCCGAAACCGACCAGCATGCGCCCGTCGCGCATTGAGCGAGGCTCGGGGCTCCGCCGCGACCAGCCGAACCGCTCGGCGCCCTGCCGGTAGCACTCGTGCAGTCCCCGGCTCGACCAGGGGAGCCCGCTCTGCGGCTCCACCGCGGCGTCGTTGCGCCTGCGCAGCTCGAGGGGATCCAAGCCCAGCGCGTACGCCAGCTCGTCCATCGCCGACTCCAGGGCGAAGTTGCCCTGCGCCTCCCCCGGCGCGCGCATGAAGCCCGGGCAGGGGATGTGGAGCCGGACCTGTCGATCATGCGTCGCGACGTTCGGACAGGCGTACGCCTTGGCCGCGCCGAAGGCGACGAGCTCGACGTTGTCGTCCTCACGGGCAGTGGAGGAGGTCGCCTCGTGATCGATCGCCACCAGCTCGCCTCGGCGGGTCGCGCCCAGCCTGACGCGCTGCCGCGTGCGCGGGCGGTGCCCCACGGAGGTGAACATCTCCGCCCGCGTCAGGCCGAGCTTCACCGGCCGGCCGACCAAGCGTGCCGCCACCGCGGCGAGGATGACGTGCGGCCACGCCCGGAGTCCCGCGCCGAACGCGCCGCCGACGAAGGGCGCCAGCACGCGGACGTGGTCCTCGGGCAGCTCGAAGACCCTCGCGAGCGTCTCGCGGACGCCGTAGGGCCACTGGGTCGCGTCGTGGACTATGAGCCGGTCGCCGTCCCACGCGGCGACGGTCGCGAAGAGACCGAGCGGGTTGTTGGTCTCGTCCGGCGTGGCGTAGGAGGCGTCGATCCGCACCTCGGCGGCTGCCAGCCCGGCGCCGACATTCCCGCGCGCCATGTCCAACATCCAGGGATTGGTCAGCACCTCGGCGCGGGGATCGTCGAGCTCGAGCAACGGCGGCTCCGGGTCGGGATCGTACTCGACCTCGACCAGCCGGGCGGCGGCGACGGCCTGCTCGCCCGACTCCGCCACCACGACCGCGACCGGCTGGCCGTAATGCAGGATGCGATCGTCCTGGAGGGGCGACACCGGCGACGGCGTGGTCATCATGAGTTGGCCGACCGAATGGCGGTGGAGCGCGGTCATCAGGACGAGCTGGCCCACGGGCCCGCGCATGAAGCGCTGGCCGGTGGGTCCGCGCGCGAGCCTCGGGGCGTTGGTGTGGGTGATGACCGCGACCACGCCCGGCGCCTGGCCGGCGGCTTCGGTGCCGATGCGCCGGATGCGGCCACTCGCGATGGTGCTCCGGACAAGGGCCGCGTGCGCGAGACGCGGCAGATGGACGTCGGACGGGTACAGCGCGGCGCCGGCCACCTTCGCGGGGCCGTCGATCCGGTCCTCCGAGGGCCCGACGAGCGGGAGTGCGCCGGCGCGGTCAGGACTCGACATCGCGTGCCTCCGCGAGGATCGACAGCTCGCGCACGAGCGTGCGTTTGGCCAGGTCGATCTTGAAGGCGTTGTCGCGACGCGCCACCGCTCCCTCGAGCGCCGCGTCGGCGGCGGTGCGAAAGACGGCCGTCGTCGTCGCCGCCCCACGCAGCACCCCCTCCGCCGCGACGGCCCGCCACGGGACCGTGGCGACCCCGCCCAGGCCCACACGGGCGTCGACGATCACGCCCTGGTCCATCACCAGTACGACCGCGGCCGACGCCAGCGCGAACTCGTACGAGGCGCGGTCGCGCACCTTGAGGTAGCCGGAGCGCGCGCCGCGGGGTGGCAGCGGGACCTCGATCCCGGTGATCAGCTCACCGTGCGCGAGGACCGTCTCCACGTCCGGCGTCTCGCCCGGCGGCAGATGCAACTGCGTGAGCGGGATTTGACGCTCGCCCCCGGGTCCGGTCGTGCGCACGACGGCGTCCAGGGCCACGAGCGCGACCGCGACATCCGAGGCATGGGTGGCGATGCAGTGGTCGCTGGTGGCGAGGATAGCGTGCATCCGGTGATGGCCCGCGAGCGCGCTACAGCCCGAGCCTCGCAGCCGCCGGTTACACGCGACCGTGGGATCGCGGAAGTAGCGGCAGCGCGTGCGCTGCAGGAGGTTGCCGCCCATCGTCGCCATGTTGCGGAGCTGCACGGAGGCGCTGAGCAGCAGCGCCTCCCGCACGAGCGGGAGCCGCTCGGCGATCGTCGGGTCGGTCGCGGCCTCCTCCATCGTCGTCATCGCGCCGATGACCACCGCCTCCCCTCTCGACACGACGCCGCGCAGCGACAGGCGGGAGATGTCCACCAGACGCTCGGGCGCGAGCACGCCGTCCTTCATGAGATCGAGCTGCGTCGTCCCGCCGGCGAGGTACGCGGCGTCGCGGTCGGCGCTCACCAGGGCGACCGCCTGCCCGACGTCGGCGGCCCTGACGTACTCAAAGGCGCGCATCGCCGCCTCCTTCCGATGCGGTGGCCGCCGCGACCTCGCGGATCGCCGCCACGATGCCCGCGTAGGCCCCGCACCGGCAGAGGTTCCCGCTCATGTACTCGCGGATCTCCGCGTCGGAGCCCGCCCGCCCCTCGCGGAGCAGCGCCACCGCCGACATAATCTGCCCCGGCGTGCAGTAGCCGCACTGCAGCGCGTCGCACGACGCGAACGCCGACTGCAGCGGGTGCAGGTGCCCGTCCGCCGACAGCCCCTCGATCGTCTCGACGTCGCGACCGTCGCATGTCGCGGCGAGCGTGAGGCACGACAACACCCGCCGGCCATCGAGCAGCACCGTGCACGCGCCGCAGGTCCCCTGGTCGCACCCCTTCTTGGTGCCGGTCAGCCCAAGATGGTCGCGGAGCGCGTCGAGCAGCGTGACGCGAGCATCCAGCTCTACCTCGCGTGGAGCGCCGTTGACCCGCAGGGAGACTGC
>DATDKF010000365.1:0-19005 GCA_036520135.1 Solirubrobacteraceae bacterium | reverse complement strand
AGCACCGCCACCAAGGATCCCGCCTACTCCGACGTGCTCTACGTCGAGGAGCTGATCGCGCCCGGCGTCATCAACACGATGCCCGAGGCCACGCTGCGCGCGTTCGCCGACCACGGCACCGTCACCGGAGCGTTCCCGCCGGGCTCCCGCGAGCCGGAGGAGACGCTCCGCCGCGTCCGCGCTGCCGGCGTCGACCTCGCCGCCGTCACGGCCGCGCTCGAGCGCGAGGGCGTGCGCTCGTTCTGCGACGCGTATCGCGACATCCTGGCGTGCCTCCGCGGCAAGAGCCAGCGGACGGCGAGCCAACCCGCGCTCACGAGCGCTGGGGCGCAGCGCGCACGGCCGCGAGCACGACCAGGCACGCGACGGCGACGAGCGCCATCAGGATGAAGCCGAGCGCGTACCCGCCGGTCGCCGACTTGACGACGCCCATCACGAGCGGGGGGAAGAACCCGCCGAGCCCGCCGGCAGCGCCGACGACGCCGGTCACCGACCCGACCCGATCCGGGAACCAGTCGGGGACGAGCTTGAAGACGGCGCCCGTGCCGAGGCCCAGGGCGAACGCCATCGTCAGGCAGCCGACGGTCAGCGGCGCCATCGACGTGTACGCGGCGGCCAGCACGAGCGCGAGCACCGTAACCGCGGCGAACGACACCAGCAGCACGCGCGCGGCGCCGACGCGGTCGGACAGCCAGCCGCCTGTGGGACGGCCGACGACGGCGAGCAGCGCGAACCCCGCGGCGCGCGCCCCGGCGTCGGACTTCGTCAGGTCGTGCACCTCGGTGAGGAGCTTGGGGAGGTAGAGGAACATGGCGACGAAGCCGCCGAAGGCGAGGAAGTAGAACAGCGTCAGCGCCCACGCGCGGCCGCTCGTGCGGAACACGGACAGCGCCGACAGCATCCCGGGCGCAGGGCCCGAGCTCCCCGGCGGGCGTGCATTGCGGGCGAGCACGGCGAAGACGGCGGCCGTCACCGCGACGAGGGCGGCCGCAACCCAGAACGGCGCCGACAGGCCCCATTCGTCGGCGATGGGCGGCGCCGTCAGCCCCGCGATCGTCGTGCCGCCCATGCCCATCCCAAAAATGCCTAGCGCGACGCCCTGGCGCTCGGGCGTGTACCAGCCGTTCACGAACGGGACGCCGACCGCGAACGACGCGCCGGCGAAGCCGAGCAGGAACCCGAACACGAGCACGGCGCCGAGCGAGTCGTGCCAGACCGCGAGCGCGACGAGGGGCACCGGGGTATAGACCATCAGCGCCGTGAACACGGCGCGGCCGCCGAAGCGGTCGGCGAGCCAGCCGAGCGGGATCCGCATCAGCGAGCCGAGCAGGACCGGGACCGCGACCATCGCCGACGTCTGGAAGTCCGAGAGGTCGAGCGCGTCCTGCAGGTCCGGGCCGAGCGGGCCGAGCAGGCTCCAGCCGTAGAAGCAGACCGTGAACGCGACGGTCGCCAGCCCGAGCTGGCGGCCGGCGCTCATCGCGCGCGCTCCGGGTACCGGCGCCGGTAGAGGATGTACGGACGCCCCAGGTACTGAAGCGGGATGCTCCACGCGTGCACGAGCCGACTGAAGGGGAACAACGCCCAGAACGCCCAGGCAATGATCGCGTGCACCTGGTAGACGGTGTTGGCGTCCTCCACCGCGTCGACGTCGGGCTGCAGGATGAACAGCGACCGCCACCACTCGGAGACCGAGTCGCGGTAGTCGTAGGGGGCCTTCGTCGCGAGGTTGTAGCCGAACGTCATCGCGCAGCCGAGACCGATCAGCACTACGAGCAGGAAGTACACGAGCAGGTCAGTGCGCGACGTCGTGCGACGCACGCGTACGTTCGTGACCCGCCGATACACGAGGCCGACGAAGCCGACGACGCAGACGGCGCCGGCCACCGCGCCGGCGATCGCCGAGAACCAGCGGTAGGTGCTCTCGGACATACCAACGGCCTCGGTGAACGACTTCGGGATCATCAGGCCGATGATGTGGCCGCCGACTGCGGCGAGCGCGCCGTAGTGGAACGCGGGGCCGGCCCAGCCGAGGATCTTCTGCTCGAACAGCTGCGTCGAGCCGCTCGTCCAGCCGAACTGGTCGGCGCGGTAGCGCCACCACGTGCCGACGATGAACGTCGCCACCGCCGTGTAGGGGAAGATGATCCACAGCAGGATCTCGCCGGCGCTCACGCGCGCGCCCCTGTGGGCATGGCCTCGGGCGGGCCGTAGGGCTCGAGGCCGACCGCCTCGTCGGGCGGACCCTCGCGTGCGAGCCGGGCGACCTCCGAGCGCTCGGAGACGCTCAGCGGCGGCAGCAGCGCCGCGATCGCGTCGAGCACGTGGGCGTAGGGACTCCCGAGCTCGTGCAGCGAGAGCCGGAGCAGCTCGATCGCCGGCCGGTGCTGGGCCAGCAGCTCCTCGCCGCGGCCGTCGCCGGCGAGCGCGGCGAAGGCGAGCATGACGGTGAGATGGTCGGGCAGCTCCGCCGAGTCCATCGGCAGCCCGGCCGCGCGGTAGAGCTTCTTGAGCCGCAGCATCGCCATGCCGCGCTCGCGCGTGTCGCCGTGCGCGTAGTACGTGAGCTCGAGCGTGGCGCGTCGGCGCAGGTCGAACGTCTCGACGTAGCGGGCGGCCAGCGCCGTCGGGTCAGTCGCCCAGTCCGCCATGAAGCGCTCGAGTGCGTGTCGCACCGGCCCCGCCGGCAGCTCCGAGACCTCGGCGGCGAGCTCATGTCCGGCCGCGGCGACGTGCGCGTCCGGGTAGCGCAGCAGGTAGGAGAGCAGCGCCCACGGCGCGGGTGCCTCGGCGGTTCGGCGACGCCGCCTCATGGGCCCGGGTGCTCCTCGCGCTTGAGGATGTCGACGAGGTGGAAGCGCTCGCCGTCGTACGGCACGTGCGGCGACGAGGTGTCCGGACGCGGGTCGACGGCGCCACAGTTGCCGGGGCCGCCGGCGAAGTCGAGGCCGCAGCCGCCCTGCTCCTGCATCAGTCGCTCCCCGAGCTCGGCGTGCGCCTGCGGGATCACGTAGCGATCCTCGTAGTTGGCAATCGCCAGCAGCCGGTACATGCGCTCGAGCTCGGGCCCGGTCAGGCCGACGCGGCCGGGCAGCGCGTCGTCGACCTCGCCGAGCACCTCGCGTTTGCGCATGTACGCGCGCATCGCGGCGAGGCGGTGCAGCACGCCGCGCACCGCGTCGACGTCGCCGGCGGTCAGCAGGTTGGCGAGGTACTCGAGCGGGATCCGGAGGTGGTCGATCGCGCCGAAGACGTCGTCGGGATCGGCCTCGTAGCCGTCGACCTCGAGCGTCGAGACCACGGGCGAGAGCGGCGGCACGTACCAGCCATCGGCAGCGTGCGGAACTCCGGGTGCAGCGGCAGCGCGACGCCCCAGCGCATCGCCAGGTCGTAGATCGGCGACCGCCGCGCCGCGGCGATCCAGTCGTCGGGGATGCCGTCGGCGCGCGCGGCGGCCCGGACCTCCGGGTCCTCGGGATCCAGGAACACGTCGCGCTGCGCGCCGAGCAGGTCGTGCACGTCCGGTACCGACGCCGCCGCCTCGACGCGGTCCGAGTCGTAGAGCACGAGGCCGAGGTAGCGGATGCGGCCGACGCAGGTCTCCGAGCAGATCGTGGGCTGGCCGATCTCGATCCGCGGGTAGCACAGCGTGCACTTCTCGGCCTTGCCGGTGCGGTGGTTGAAGTAGACCTTCTTGTACGGGCAGCCCGAGACGCAGTAGCGCCAGCCGCGGCACTTGTTCTGGTCGACGAGGACGATGCCGTCCTCGTCGCGCTTGTACATCGCGCCGGATGGGCAGCTCGCCACGCACGAAGGATTGAGGCAGTGCTCGCAGATGCGCGGCAGGAAGAACATGAACGCCTGCTCGTAGGTCAGCCGCACGTCCTCCTGCATCGCCTGCAGGTGCGGGTCCTTAGGCGCGGATTCCTGGCTGCCGGCGAGGCCCTCGTCCCAGTTGGGACCCCACGTGACGTCCATCGGCTTGCCGGTGAGCTGGGAGTGCGGGCGGGCGACCGGGTCGAGGTCCCCGAGCGGCGCTTCGACGAGCGTCTCGTAGTCGTAGGTGAACGGCTCGTAGTAGTCGTCGATCGCCGGCAGGTCGGGGTTGGAGAAGATCGTCAGCAGCTTCTTGACCTGGCCGCCGGCCTTCAGGCGCAGGCGCCCGCGGCGGTCGAGCTCCCAGCCGCCGTTCCAGCGCGCCTGGTCGGCCCACTGGCGCGGGTAGCCCTGCCCCGGGGCGGTCTCGACGTTGTTGAACCACACGTACTCGGTCCCCGGCCGGTTCGTCCACACCTGCTTGCACGTGACCGAGCACGTGTGACAGCCGATGCACTTGTCGAGGTTCATGACCATCGCCACCTGCGCGCGGACGTGCATCAGTAGACGACCTCCTGGCTGCGCCGGCGCACGACCGTGACCGAGTCGCGGTTCGAGCCCGTCGGCCCGTAGTAGTTCGGCCCCCACGAGAGCTGCGCGTAGCCGCCGATCATGTGCGTCGGCTTCATCGCGATCGTCGTGAGCGCGTTCTCGGTCCCGCCGCGGCGGCCGTCGATCTGCGAGCGCGGCGTGCCGATCTGGCGGTCCTTGGAGTGGTACATCAGGCACACCCCCTGCGGCACGCGGTGCGAGACGACCGCGCGCGTGACGACGATGCCGTTGCGGTTGTGCGCCTCGACCCACTCGTTGTCGCGCACGCCGATCGCCTCGGCGTCCTGCGGGCTCATCCACAGCCCCGAGCCGCCGCGGAAGAGCGTGAGCATGTGCAGGTTGTCCTGGTACTCGGAGTGGATCGACCACTTCGAGTGCGGCGTCAGGTACCGGAGCGTGATCTCCGGGACGCCGCCGCTGTCGACCGGCTGGGCGCCCGCGAGCATCAGGCGGTGGTCGACAGGCGGCCGGTAGGCGGGCAGCGCCTCACCGAGCTCGCGCATCCACGCGTGGTCGAGGTAGAGGTGCATGCGCCCCGACAGCGTGTGCCAGGGCTTGTCGCGCTCGACGTTGATCGTGAACGCGGCGTAGGCGCGGCCCTCTTCGTCGATGCCCGACCACTCGGGCGAGGTGATCACGCGGCGCGGCTGCACCTGGGTGTCCTGGAACGTGATCCGGGTCTCCTCCGCGGGCTCGGCCAGGTCGGCCAGCGGGACGCCGCAGCGCTCCTCCAGGGAGCGGAAGCCGGCGACGGCGAGGCGGCCGTTGGTCACCCCGGACAGCGCCAGCATCGTCTCGGCGACCTGCTCGGGCCGCTCGAGCGACGGTCGGCCCTCGGCGGCGCCGCGGCGCGCCGTGCCGTTGGCGGCGGCCAGGTGCGCGACCTCCCGGTCCGGGACCCAGGAGGCGCTCTTGACCGTCGAGCCGAGCCGTTCGGCGAGCGGGCCGAGCGCCGCCCATCGGTCGGCGACCGCACCGTAGTCGCGCTCGACCACGGTCAACACCGGCATCGTGCGGCCCGGCAGGGGCTCGCACTCGCCGGCGCGCCAGTCCGCGACCTCGCCGCGTGGCTGGCTGATCTCGCCCGGCGTGTCGTGCAGCACCGGCCCGCTGACGATGTCGCGGCGCACCCCGAGGTGCTGGGCCGCCAGCTCGGAGAACGCGCGCGCGATCGCGCCGAACGTGTCCCAGTCCGTGCGCGCCTCCCACGGCGGCGGCACCGCCTGGTTGAACGAATGCACGAACGGGTGCATGTCGGTCATCGACAGGTCGTGCTTCTCGTACCAGGTGGCCGCCGGCAGCACGACGTCCGAGTACAGGCCGGTCGTCGTCATGCGGAAGTCGACGTTGACCAGCAGGTCGAGCTTGCCGTTGGGGATCTCCTCGCGCCAGCGCACCTCGGCCGGCCGTTCGCCCTCCGGCAGCGGCTCGGCGAGCGGCCGGTCATGAGACGAGCCGAGCAGGTGGCGCAGGAAGTACTCCTGACCCTTGCCCGAGGAGCCGAGCAGGTTCGAGCGCCACACGAAGAACACGCGCGGGAAGCTCTCCGGGGCGCTCGGGTCCTCGACGGCGTAGCGGAGCCGGCCCGCCTTCAGCTCGGCGACGACGTGCTCGACCGGGTCGACGCCGGCCGCCTGCGCCTCGTCGGCGACGTCGAGCGGGTTGCGGTTCCACTGCGGGAACGACGGCATCCAGCCCATCCGCACCGCCTTGGCGTGCGCGTCGATCGCCGTCTGGCCCGCGAACAGGCCGCTGCCGAGCGGCGAGGAGAAGTGCTCGGGTCGCAGCCGGTCGTAGCGCCACTGCTCGGTGTGCGTGTAGAACCACGACGTGCCCTGGGCCTGCCGCGGCGGCCGCCGCCAGTCGAGCGCGAAGGCGAGCTGCTGCCAGCCGGCGAACGTGCGGATCTTCTCCTGGCCGACGTAGTGCGCCCAGCCGCCGCCGTTGATCCCGACGCAACCGCTCAGCAGCAGCAGCGCGATGAACGATCGGTACGTCTCGTCGGAGTGGAACCAGTGGTTGGTACCGGCGCCCATGCAGATCATCGACCGGCCGCCGCTGACCTCGGCGTTGCGCGCGAACTCGCGCGCGACCTTGACCGCCAGCCGGCGGTCGACGCCGGTGACGGCCTCCTGCCACGCCGGCGTATACGGGACGGTCGCGTCGTCGTAGTCCTCCGGCCAGTCGCCGGGCAGGCCGTCGCGCCGTACGCCGTAGGTGGCGAGCATCAGATCGAACACCGTCGTGACGAGTCGGTCGCCGACGCGGATCGCCGGGACGCCCCGCCGCATCGTGCCGCCGCCCGGTCCGTCGGTCCCGTCGAAGCGCGGGAGCGCGACCTCGACGGTGGCTTCGCGGCGGTCGTACAGGCTCAGCACCGGGTCGAGGTCGCCGAGCCGCAGGTTCCAGCGGCCCTTGCCCTCGTCGCCGTAGCGGAAGCCGACCGCGCCGTTCGGCACCGCGGGCGCGCCGGTGACCGCGTCCAGCACGACGGGCTTCCAGTCGGCGTGCTCGCTCTCGTCGCCGACGTCGGCGGCCATCAGGAATCGCCCCGGGACGTGCGCGCCGTCGTGCTCGTCGAGCGCGACCAGCAGGGGCAGGTCGGTGAACCGCTTGCCGTAGTCGCGGAAGCGCTCGACGTCGCGGTCGACCCAGAACTCCTTGAGCAGCACGTGCCCCATCGCCATCGCGAGCGCGGCGTCGGTGCCGGGCTGCGCGGGCAGCCAGTCATCCGCGAACTTGACGTGGTCGGAGTAGTCCGGTGAGACGACCACGACCTTCTGGCCGCGATAGCGCGCCTCGGTCATGAAGTGCGCGTCCGGCGTGCGCGTGATCGGCAGGTTGGTGCCCCACACGATCAGATAGCTCGCGTCCCACCAGTCCGCCGACTCCGGCACGTCGGTCTGATCGCCGAACACCTGCGGCGACGCCGGCGGCAGGTCCGCGTACCAGTCGTAGAACGTCGTCGTGTGCCCGCCGATCAGCGAGAGGAAGCGCGTCCCGGCCGCGAACGAGACCGGGGACATGGCCGGGATCGGCGTGAACCCCCCGACGCGGTCGGGCCCGTACGCGCGGATCGCGTGGACCGTGGCGGCCGCGATCAGCTCGGTGGCCTCGTCCCAGTCGCAGCGGACGAAGCCGCCGCGCCCGCGCTCTCCGCGGTAGCCGCCTTCGGCGGCGACCCGCGCGAACGCGGCGACCGGATCGGCCTCGGCAGCCCGCGCGGCGCGCCACGCGTCGAGCAGGCTCCCGCGCACGTACGGGTGCTTGAGCCGGACCGGCGAGTACGTGTACCAGGAGAACGACGCGCCGCGCGGGCATCCGCGCGGCTCGTGATCGGGCCGCCCGGGGTCCGTGCGCGGGTAGTCAACCGCCTGGCTCTCCCACGTGATCAGCCCGTCCTTGACGTACACGTTCCAGGAGCACGAGCCCGTGCAGTTGACGCCGTGCGTGGACCGCACCACCTTGTCGTGCCGCCAACGGTCGCGGTACGCCGACTCCCAGCCGCGACCCTTGGCGATCAGCATGCTCCAGCCTTCCGCGCTGGCCTGCCCCTTGCGGAAGAATTCGTGCGCGGCCACCAGCCGCGCGTCCGCGTTCACACGCGATGTGGCCACAGCGACATGAGCTGACTCGGCACCCCGTTACACCCACGCTCGCCCAGCGGGCGTCCGCAACCTACCATGGAACAGCGAGTTCTCCCAGCAAGGTGTGAAAAAGCTGTCGCGCGTTGATCTCCCTAACGGCGAGAGGGCCGATCTGCTCGTCCAGGCGACGAGGCGCCGGCTCTTCATCCTCCTCGGCGAGATCGGCCCGGCGTCGACCGACACGCTGGCCGAGCGCCTCGGTCTGCACCCCAACGGGGTGCGGATTCAGCTCCGGCGCATGCTCGACGCCGGTCTGGTGGTGCGCCGCCGCGTCGCCGGGCCCCGTGGCCGCCCGCGCGACGAATGGATGGTGTCGCCGGACGCCCGGCTCGGGGACGATTCGCCGCAGGCGTACGCGGCGCTCGCCCGTTGGCTCGCGCGCGCGATCCCGGCAACGCCGCGCCGGCTCGCCGAGGTGGAGGCAACGGGCCGCGACATCGGGCGCGAGCTTGCCGCGCCGGCGGCGACCCCGCAGCAGGCGATGACCGATCTGATGACCGCGCTCGGCTTCCAGCCCGACATCGACGACCAATCGCCGGATCGGCTGTCGTGCACGCTGCGCAACTGCCCGTACCGCGAGTCGGTGCGCGAGAACCAGCCGGTGGTCTGCGGCCTGCATCGGGGCCTGGTCCGCGGGCTGCTCGACAAGGTCGCGCCGCATGCCCGGCTCGATCGCTTCGTCCCGCACGATCCCGACCGCGCGGGATGCGAGGTCGAGATCGCCGGGCTCGCCGCGTGATCGGCACGCCGCCGCACCTCACCACAGCTCGAGCGTCGGGAACCCCGCCGCGCCGGCGATGCACTGCCAGGCGTAGACCGCGACGCCGAGGTCGCCAGTCCAGAGCGAGAAGCGGCCGCGACCGTGTGCGGCGCGCTCGCGCTCGACCTGCTCGAGCGCGTGCATCGCGAACGCGCGCGCCCGGTCGAGCCAGACGCGATCGCCGGTGCGGGCGTACATGGCGAGCAGCGCGTAGCCGTTCCCGGCGGTTCCGTGGCAGAGCCCCGGGCCCTTGCGGAGCGGGCCGGCGGTCCACGTCAGCCGCGCGCCCGCCGCGAGCAGGTCGTCGAGAGCGGGCGCGTCGCGGATGCCCGCGAGCGAGGTGACGATCCCGGGCGCTCCGTGGCACCACTGCACGCGGATCGCGCCGCGGCGGTCCACGAGCTCGCCGTCGGCCTGCGGCCGCCAGTTCGCCAGCCCGTCCTCGTGCGAGGCGAGCGTCGCGATCGTGCGCGTCACCCGCTCGAGCAGCTCCGCCCGCCGGTGGCCGTGGAGCCGGCGCGTGAGCGCGAGGACGTTGCCCGCGAAGCCGTGCGCGGGGCCGACGTAGTGGCTGACTTTGCCGTACAAGTGCTGCACCCACAGGTCACAGCCGAGCTCGTCGTGCCGGCGCAAACGCTCCAGGAGCCGGTCGGCGCTCGCGCTCCACGCGGCCGCCCAGCGCTCGTCGCCGGTGCGCTCGTACATCGCGTCCGCGACGAGCATCGTGCCCGGGCTGCCCCACATGAGCTCGTCGGTCTCGTTGTCCGCGTTCGCGCGGACGGCGTCGAGCAGCCGGTCCGCCCGCGCGGGATCCGGCTCCATCAGCTCGGCGACGAGCAGGATCCCCGACTCGCCGACCAGCAGGCCCGGCACGGCCGGCGTCGGGCCGCCGGCCTGCCGCAGGTAGTCGTCGTGGAGCCCGGCGGCGACCGGCGCGTAGTCGCGCCCACGCGCGACGGCGCCCGCGGCGGCGAGGTGGTGGAGCGCCCACAGCACGCCCGCGGCGCCGGACCAGACGCCGTGGGTCAGGTAGACGTCGACGCCGCCGCCGTCGACGTCGACGTCGACGTCGCGCGGATGCACGGGCCACAGCGACGCCGGGTCGAACGCCCGCTCGGCCCCGGCGACGATCGCCCGGACTGCGGCCCGCACCGCCTCCTCGTCCCACGCCGCCGTCGTGAGCGGCTCGTGCTCGGAGGGCGAGTAGAGCATCGCGGCTAGCGGCCGACCGCGTACCGCAGCATGCCGCGCGCGTCGGCCGCGGCCCGCAGCAGGCCGGACGGGGTCCGGCCGGCCGCGCACAGCCGGCTCAGGCTCCAGTCGGGGGCGACCGCGACGACGTGGCCGCGCTCACGCAGCGACGCGATCACCGCGTCGCCGAGCCGGCCCTCGGCGTCCACGCCGCCCGGCCGAGCCGCGCGCGGGAAGAACGACGACGGCACATGGTTGCTGGTGAACTTCGGCGCGTCGATCGCCGCCTGCAGGTCGGCGCCGGCGAGCACCGCGAGGAAGAACTGCAGCGACCACTGGTCCTGCGCGTCCCCGCCCGGCGTGCCGAAGCCGAGCTCCGGCGCGCCGTCGCGCAGCGTCAGGGTCGCGCTCAGCGTCGTCCGCGGCCGCTTGCCGGGCGCGATCCCGTTCGGGAGCCGGTCGTCGAGCCAGAACATCTGCCCGCGCGTGCCCAGGCAGAAGCCGAGCTCCGGGATTGCCGGCGAGCTCTTGAGCCAGCCGCCGCTCGGAGTGGCGGCGACGACGTTGCCGAAGCGGTCGGCCGCGCTCACCTGGCACGTGTCGCTGCCCGCCGGCGCGCCGTGCACGCCGGCGGCGCCGGCGGGGCCTGCGAACAGCAGCGGCTCGCGCCCGCTCGGAGCGCCCGGCCGCAGCTCGAGCGACGCGTCGGCGCCCACCAGTGCGCGCCGCTCGTCGTTGTAGGCCGGCGACAGCAGCTCGGCCAGCGGCACGTCGACGAACGCCGGATCGCCGTACCACGCCTCGCGGTCGGCGAACGCGAGCTTGGAGCACTCGATCACCGTGTGGACGCGCTCGGCGGCGTCCATCGCCTCCAATGGGAACCCCGCGAGCAGCGCGAGCTGCTGCAGGAACACCGGCCCCTGGCTCCACGGGCCGGGCTTGCACACGGTCACGCCCCCGTACTCGAACGCGAGCGGCGGCTCGTATGAGGCGCTCCAGCGCGCGAGGTCCTCGCCCGCCAGCAGCCCGCCCTCGGCGGCGGCGAAGCGGTCGATCGCCTCGGCGACCCAGCCGCGGTAGAACGCGTCGCGCGCCGCCTCGATCTGCCCCTCGCGATCGGGCGAGGCGGCCTCCGCGTCGGCGAGGATCCGCCGATAGGTCGCCGCGACGCCGGGCAGGCGCCGGCGCCCGTCGCGGACCGGCTGCAGCCAGACGTCGGCCGAGCCCGGCCAGCGCTCGCGGAACAGCGGTGCGTAGTGCTCGATGTCGGCCTCGAGCTCGGCGGCGGGCGGGAAGCCGTCCTCGGCGTAGCCGATCGCGGGCTCGAGCACGTCCCGCAGCCGCAGCGTCCCGAAGTCGCGCAGCAGCTGCATCCAGCCGTCGAACGCTCCCGGCACGACGGCCGGCAGCAGTCCGCTCCCCGGCATGAGGTCGAGGCCGCCGAAGCGCTCCGCGCGCGCCGCCGCCGGCGCCGGGCCCTGCGCGCACAGCACGCACGGCTCACCCAGCCGCGCGCTCCAGAACACGACGGGCAGGTCGCCGCCCGGTCCGTTCTGGTGCGGCTCGACGACCTGCAGCACGAACCCCGCCGCGACCGCCGCGTCGAACGCGTTGCCGCCCAGCTCGAGCATCCGCATCCCCGAGGCGGAGGCGAGCCAGTGCGTCGCCGACACGACGCCGAACGTCCCCTGCACCACCGGCCGCGTGGTGAACGACATCGCCCCACTGTGGCATCTCGCTTGACATGTGACCATTTGGTCACGTATTCTCTGCCGAATGAGCGATGACGACGACCGCGTGTTCAAGGCGCTCGCCGACCCGACGCGTCGCTTCCTGCTCGACCGGCTCTACACGCGTGACGGCCGCACGCTGACCGAGCTCGAGTCCGAGCTGGAGATGACGCGCTTCGGCGTCATGAAGCACCTGCGCGTGCTGCAGGACGCCGGGCTCGTCGTCGCGCGCCGGTCGGGCCGGGAGAAGCTGCACTTCCTGAACCCGGTGCCGATCCGGCTGATCCACGACCGGTGGATCGACAAGTACACGGAGCGCCAGGTGTCGGCGCTCGCGGACCTCAAGAACACACTCGAGGAAACGGCATGACGACGATGACGGAAACCACCACCCGCGTGTACCAGGTCTACATCAAGGCCCCGCCGGAGCGGATCTGGGACGCGATCACCACATCGGAGTGGACGCAGCGCTACGGCTACGGCGGCGAGGTCGAGCTCGACCTGCGCCCCGGCGGCGGCTACAAGGCGTTCGCAAGCCCGCAGATGAAGGCCTTCGGCACGCCCGATGTCGTGGTCGTCGGCGAGGTGATCGAGGCCGAGCCGCCGCGCCGGCTGGTCATGACCTGGCATCCCGTGTGGGACGACGAGATCGCGGCCGAGCAGGCCACCCGGCTCACCTACGAGATCGACGCCGGCGAGGGCGAGGTCAGCAAGCTCACGCTCATCCACGAGCTCGCGGACGCGCCGCTGACCGAGGCGATGGTCACCGGAGCGGTCGAGGGCGCCGGCGGCGGCTGGCCGTTCGTGCTCAGCGACCTCAAGACGCTGCTCGAGACCGGCAGCGCGCTCGAGGAGAGCTAGGGCCCTCCGGGCTCGATCGCCACGGCGAGCGAGAGCCGGCCGAACGGGCGCCGCGCGCCGAGCTGCACCGCCAGGCTCGGCGCCGGCGTCGGGTTCGTCGGCTCGGACTGGACCGGGACCGCGAACAGCGTCGCGCCCGGCGGGCCGTTCAGGCGCGCGATCCGGTAGCCGCCGAGGTCGACGTACCGGACGTCGGCGAGCCGGACCCGCGCGCGCGGCGCGTCGGTTGTCAGCCGCACGCGTGAGCGGTCGCGCAGCACGGCGACGATCGACCCCCAGGTCGGGAAGTGCGCGCGCACGCGGTACGCCGGGCAGCCGCGGCGGCAGTCGACCTGCCAGCGGCCGGTGATCGTCGCGCGCCGGAAGCGGTAGTCGGACGCGATCCGCAGCCGCCGGCGCGCGACCTTGCCGCGCGCCTCGACGATCGCGAACGGCCCGGCGTACGGGCGGCGCGGATACGCGCTCGGGCGGGCGATCCGCCCGCGCGGTGAGCGCAGCAGCTCGAGCCGCTGCCCGCTCCGCGGCCGCTGCGTCGCCAGCACCGTGCGCCCGCTCCGGTCGGAGACGACGATCCCGAACGCGCCCGGCGGGTGCCCGCCGGTTCCCGACGCGACGCGCTGGCCGGGCCCGAACAGCCGCGCGAGGTCGATCCCGCCGTACCCGAACGCCCCGCGGTCGTCGGGCACGATCGCGGTCGAGTAGCGCGGGGTTGTGATCGCCAGCCGCCCGGTGTCGTAGTCGTACGCGTACAGCGGCGGCGGCTCGGCCGCCGGCAGCGCGCCCATGCCCGCGCCGATCGCGCGCGCGACCGTCGAGAGCATCCGCCAGCGGAAGAACGCGAGGCTCTTCATCCGCGTGTCGATCCCGAACATCAGGCGCGGGGCGAACGGGCTGTGGTTTTCGTCCGCCAGCCGCCGGTAGAGCACGAGCGCCTGGTCGAACATCGCCTTCGCCCACGCGCCCTCGCGCGGATCCTGCCAGAAGCGCGGCGTCAGCGCGATCGTCTGCAGGCCCTGCAGCGCGTACGCCCAGTACTGGCCCGAGTGCCAGCGCTTGAGGCCGCGGCTCGTGTCCCAGTTCAGGTAGCCGGCGTGCGTCCAGGACCCGGCGAGCAGGCGCGTCACCCACGCGCGCAGCGCGCGCGTCTCGGCGCGCGACAGCGGCGGCATGCCGAGCCCGAGCGCGCGCTCATAGTGCGAGAGCGCGTGGACGGCGATGTTCGCGTACTCCGGCGTGTCGGCGTTGCTCGACGCGCGGTCGCGATGGTCGGGCCGGTAGTGGAACTGGTAGCCGGCGCCGAGGTTCGCGCTCTTCATCCCGGCCATCGGCGCGCGGATGCCGTCGGCGAAGTCGCCGACCTGGCGGCGGTAGTCGTCCACGAGCAGCGTCGGCACGCCGGTCACCGTGACCGCGCTCGCGTACATCTCGGCGTTCCAGTTGACCTGGTTGAGCAGCCGCCGCGGCCAGCGCCACGCGGCACTCGCCGCGCACTCGGCGACGGTCGCGACGATCCGCTGGGTCGCCGCCGCCGACAGGGCGAGCTGCGCGCGCGCCCGCCACGCCCACGCCAGCGCCTCGGCGACCTTCGGCTCCAGCGACATGTGCTCGCGCACCGGGCGGTCGAGGTCGACCGACCAACAGGTCGACTGCGTGGGTGTCGGCGCGGGGGTCGTGCCCAGCCAGGCGGGCGCCGTCGTCAGGCGGTCGACGATCCGGCGCGCCCGCTCGTCCCGTCGCGTCGGCCCCGTGTGGCCGATGTACGCCGCGACGGCGTGGGTGAGCAGCATCGCCGCGTTCTCGCGCACCTCCGCCTCGCCGCGGTCGCCGGCGTACACACCGCGCGGCTCGCTCCAGCGGCCCTCGAGCCCGGTCGCCAGATGATCGGCGAAGGCCCAGTAGTCGGCGTCCGTGAACGCCGCGCGCGCCGGCGCCGCGCCCAGCAGCAGGAGGGCGCTAAGTAGAACGGCGAGGCGGCGCACCGAGTCGAGTCTTGCGGTCATCCCGACCCGTGATCTTCGTGATCGTGGTGGTCGGACCCAGGAATCCGGGGGCGTCAGGTCTGGTCAAGCTCCAGCCACTTCGCGACGCGCGGCGGCTCATAGGCCGCCAGCGCGTCGAGCAGGTGGGCCGGATCCTCGGCGACGCTGAGGACGGCGCGGTGCTGGGGCCGCAGGAAGCCCTCGCTGACCGCGTGGTCGAGGAACGCCGCCAGGCCGTCGTAGTAGCCGCGCACGTTGAGCACGCCGCACGCCTTGTCGTGGATGCCGAGCTGGCTCCAGGTGTAGACCTCGATCAGCTCCTCGAGCGTGCCGATGCCGCCCGGCAGCGCCACGAACGCGTCGCCGAGCTCGGCCATCAGCGCCTTGCGCTCGTGCATCGAGCTCACGACCTTGAGCTCGGTCAGCCCAGGATGGCCGATCTCGCGATCGATCAGCGCCTGTGGCATCACGCCGATCGCCTCCCCGCCGGCGGCGAGGATCGTGTCGGCGACCACGCCCATCAGGCCGACCTTGCCGCCGCCGTAGACGAGCCCGATGTCGCGCCTGGCGAGCTCGTGCGCGAGCGCGCGGGTCGCCTCGGCATAGGCGGGATCGGCGCCGGGGTTGGACCCGGCGTATACGCAGAGGCGGCGCATGCCGGTAGGTTCGCAGGCATGGATACCGCCACACTCGGCCCTCTCACCGTCAGCCGTCTCGCGCTCGGGTGCATGCTTATGGGCGCCGAGACGCCGGCCGACGAGGCCCACCGGATACTCGACCGCTTCGTCGACGCCGGCGGCACGCTCATCGACACGGCCGACACGTACGGCGACGGCGAGTCCGAGCGCGTGTTGGCGCCGTGGCTCGCCCGCCGTCGCGACGACGTCGTGGTCGCCACCAAGCTCCGCTTCGCGGTCAGCGACCCGGGCGGCGAAGGGCTCGCGCCCGACCGCGTCCGCGCGGCGTGCGACGCCAGCCTGCGCCGACTCGGGATCGACGTGATCGACCTCTACCAGGTGCACGCGCCCGATCCGTCGGTCCCGATCGAGGAGACGCTCGAGGCGCTCGACGGGTTGGTGCGCGCCGGCAAGGTGCGGGCGCTCGGCGTGTCCAACCACCCGGCCTGGCTGCTCGCGTGGGCGGTCGCGCTGCAGGACCGCAACGGCTGGTCGCCGTTCGTGAGCCTGCAGCCGCAGTACTCGCTCGTCGAGCGCTCGGCCGAGCTCGAGCTGCTCCCGTTCACGCGTGCGGCGCGGCTCGGCGTGCTGCCGTGGGGGCCGCTCGGGGCCGGGTTCCTCACCGGCCGCTACCGGCGCGACACGATGCCGACGAGCGGGCGCGTCGCCACGGCCGGCGACGATCTCGAGGAGGCCGCCCACCGGCGCGCGATCGAGCGCAACTTCCAGGTGATCGACGCGGCCGAGGAGATCGCGGCGGCGCACGGCGCGACCGTGCCGCAGGTCGCGCTCGCGTGGCTGCGCGGGGTGGACGGGCTGACGGCGCCGATCATCGGGCCGCGGACGTACGAGCAGCTCGAGGACCTGCTCGGCTGCGTGGACGTATCGCTGTCGGCGGAGGAGCGCGCGCGGCTCGAGGCGCCCGCGCCGCCGCCGGAGATCTCGCCGCAGCGGATGCTGTCCGGCCAGCTCGGCTACGACCGCGTGACCCTGCCGCTGCGTTAGAGCGCGCTGAGCAGCCGCTCGAGGTCGTGCTCGTCGTTCCAGGCGCCGATCGAGGCGCGCAGGTAGGGGGTGCCCGGCAGGTTGCGGATGACGACGCCGGCCGCGGCGACGCGGTCGCGCGTGGCCTCGGGGTCGGGGTCCTCCCAGGCGACGAGCGTGGTCCCGTCGCGCGGGGCGACCGTGCGGCCTCGTTCGTGCAGCGCCTCCGCTAAGCGGTCGGCGAGCGCGGCGGCGCGCTCGTGGACGGCGGCGAGGCCGAACGACTCGAGCAGCTCGATCGCCGCGAGCGTGAACGCGATGCCCTCGCGCGAGAGCGACGCGCCGTCGTAGCGGCGGGCGTCCTCGTGCAGCTCGGCGTCCAGCCCGCGGCTCGCGTCCTGGAACGCGAGGTAGGCGGGCGCGATCGCACGCACGCGCTCGCGGAACGCGGGCGCGACGTAGAGCATCCCGGTGCCGTCGGCGCCGCAGAGCCACTTCTGGCCGGCGGCGGCGTAGGCGTCGCAGCCGAGCGCGCGCATATCGAGCGGGATCGCCCCGGCGCCCTGCGCGCCGTCGAGGACGACCGGGACGTCGAGCTCCTTCAGCGCCGCGGGGGCGACCTCGCCGGTCACCCACGAGACGTGCGAGCACGCGACGAGCGTGGTGCGACTCGTCACCGCGTCGGCGGTGTCCTTGAGCGGTACGGCGACGATCCTCACCCCCCGCGCGCGGGCGGTGATCAGCGGCCCGATCAGCCCGGGGTGCTCGCTGTCGGAGGTGACGATCTCGTCGCCGGGCCCGAGGTCGAGCCCGGCCAGCACCGAGCCGAGCCCTTCGCTGGTCGAGCTCTTGAGCGCGACGTCGCCGACGTCGCACCCGAGCACGCGCGCGTACGCGGCGCGCAGCCCGTCGTGCCCGGTGCGGCGCGCCTCGAAGTGGGGCGTGAACCGCCCCTCCTCGGCCTGGGATCGCAGCGCCGCCTGCGCCGCCGCGACCCCGGCCTTCGGCGCCGGCCCGTCCGTGCCCGCGTTCAGATACGCGACCCGGTCCAGGACCGGGAACTCGGCGCGGAGGGCGGCGGCGTCCATGAGGCGGCGCAGGCTAGCGGGGCAACGTCAACTGCGGCTGGGTAAGGAGGCGGCGACGCCGGAGGGGTGGACGACGTTTGTCCTCTCCTGGCGGACAAACGTAAGCCACCGGCCGCCCTTAAATGCCGCCGTTGACGTTCGTCAGCGCGCACACACGGGCCAGGGCGACGCGCCCGAACGCTCGTAAAGCACGGCCGCGCGCTGGTCCTGCTCGCGCTCGGAGGCGTGCGCCGGGTTGCCGGTGCCGCCGACCGCCTGCCACGTCTCGAGCGTGAACTGGTACTTGCCGTAGAACCCGTTGCCCGTGTCGGCCGCGGGGTTGCCGCCCGACTCGCAGGCGGCGATCGCCTCGAGCGCCGGCGACGCGGTCGGGGCGCGCAGCTCGCGCTGCAGCGAGCGGATCCGGGCGCGGATCGCGGCCGGCGAGCGTTCTCGCAGGCGGTCGCGTTCGACGGCGGCGGATCGATCGAGCCGGCGCGCGAGGCGCATGGCGCGGGCGGTCAGGTCCGCCTGCAGGTTCGCGTAGCGCTCGGCGCGCATCTGCGCGGCCACGGTCAGGTGCCCGGCGACCGGCGCGTGCAGCGCGGCGCGGTCGGGGGAGGGCGGGTCGTCCGCTCCGGCGGCGGCGAGCGCGGCGGTCGGCGCGGCGAGCAGCGTGCCCACCAGCGCGAGCGCTGTCGTCGTCGTGGTTCGCATCATCAGTCCTCGGGCCCGCGCGCATGCGTGCACGGCAGGCCGTGTCGGGTTCACGTTTCGGTCGGACGGCGTCCACCCACGGGCCCATTCCGCTCGTCGCGCCAAGGGATGCGCGGCGCATGGCCCGCGGCGGTTCCTCCACCGTCGCGGCCGATCAGGCTAGCAACCGGTTGCTGACGCAACGGTTTCGGGTGGATACGCTGCCGCCGCGTGCTCTGGAGCCGATCGGGCTCGCGATCTGGGGTCCGATCGGCGTGGCGATCGGCATCGAGGCCGCGCTCTGGGTCGCCGCTGCGGTGCTCTGACGGCGGCGCTCGTCCCGCTCGCGGTCCGCGAGGTTCGAACCATGCCCGGCGGCTAGCATCCCCGCACCCATGCACGTGACCCTCCCCGACGGCTCCCGGAAGGAGCTTCCGGACGGCGCCACCGGCGCGGACCTGGCGGCCGCGATCGGCCCCGGGCTGGCGCGTGCCGCGCTGGCGATCCGGGTCCTCGACGGCGACGCGCCCGACAAGCACGACGGGACCGCCTACGACGACGGGCGGGTCCACGATCTCGCGGCGCCGCTCACCGACGGCGATCGCGTCGAGATCGTCACCGCGAACGCCGAGGACCTCGACTCGGTGCAGCTGATCCGCCATGACACCGCGCACGTGCTGGCAGCCGCGGTGCTCGAGCTCTATCCCGGGACCAAGATCTCGATCGGCCCGCCGATCGGCGAGGGCTTCTACTACGACTTCGAGTTCCCGCACGGCGTCACGGTCTCCGACGCCGACTTCGAGGCGATCGAGGCCAAGATGCGCGAGCACGTCAAGGCCGACGAGCCGTTCGTGCGCGAGGACGTTGCCGCCGGCGACGCGATCGAGCGCTTCGTGCGCGAGGGGCAGGACTACAAGGTCGAGCTGATCGAGGATCTGATCCGCGATCAGGGCGTCCCGACCGTCTCGCTCTACACCAACAACGG
>DATDKF010000364.1:0-20223 GCA_036520135.1 Solirubrobacteraceae bacterium | reverse complement strand
TTCTCATGTGCGGCGATCGCTCCGGCGCGAAGTTCTCCAAGCCCGTCAAGGGCCTTCACGACTCCCGCAACGCTGACCCGACGCGCGGCTTCTCGCGCTAGCCCGATCGGGCACTGAGCCGCCACCGGCGGCGTGAGGTGCTCGGCGTCGACAACAGCACAAGGGGGGTCAGACCCGGTGTTTCACCGGGAGAGCCGTGCGTCTCGAGACGATCACCTCGTCGCAGCCGGGTCAATCTTGCGACTGCCCCTCGGCGTCAGCCCTGCCCGAGCGATGCTCATGACTTCGCGCGCGCTTTGACAGCGTCGGCATCCTTTGCCGTCCCCGCGTGCGCGTCGCGTGGTTTGGGGCCGCTCTTCTCCGAGCGCGGCGCGGACGTGTGCGTTCCGATCGTCGAGCCAAGCTCGGTCCGCAGGCGCTCCAGCTCCTGGACCGTGTGATCGCGCTGAGACTTGAGCTCGATGACGACGGCCTCGATCTGCGCCCGGCGGCGTTCTCCTTCTTCGACGATCTCGGTCGCCTTGGCGTGCGCCGCCGTGGCCGTCCGACGCGCATCCTCGTCCGCCTTCGACCGTTGGTTGGCCGCATACTCGTCTGCCGCTTGGCGCACCTTGAGCGACGCCGCCTCGGCGCGCGAGCGCAGCTTCTCGCACTCCTCCTCGGTTCCCCGGCGCAGCTGCGCCGACTCCTCTTCGGCGGTCAGCAGGATCCGCGCCGTGGACTTGCCCACGAGCTCGAGCTTACGCGTGACCGCCACATCCCCCAGCTGCTTCGCAGCGTCGGTCTCCAGCCAGTCCACCAACGAGCCCAGGAGCTTGTCCACCTCGCGTTGGTCGTAACCGCGGCGGGCGATCGTGAAGCCTGGGTCGCGGAGGCGCTCGATGTCGTTCCTGTCCATTCCGCCCTCCCCACCGATCGTTCCAACCAGCACAGGCTATGCCCCATTGCCAGCCCATGCCAGGCCGGGGTCGCTCGGCGACTTGACCGGTGCTGCGCGCGGCGCAATGCTCGGACGGCACCCTCGCGAAGGAGGAGGCGGGCGATGTTCGCACGCGTCAGCACCTATCAGGGCGAGACCGAGCAGCTAGTCGAGGGCTTCCGGCGCACGACCGAACCCCTCGCTCAACTCGAGGGGTTCGAGCGTGCTTACTTCCTCACCGACTCCTCAGCGGTTCGAACGTACGAGGTCACGGTCACCGCTGAGAAGGCGGCGCTGCGATGAAGTTCCACGCCACGATCGTCTTCGAGTTCAACGCCCACGACGTCGCCGAGGCAGGGGAGCGCGTGAATGCGCTACTCGAACAGGCCAGCGACGCAAGCCTGGTGGCGAAATCACTCGAACTGGCAACCCCACCGGGCACGCCGGTGACGCTGCCGCAGATCGCGCCCAGCGCGCGGGGCTGATTCCGGCCCAGCGCCTCGTGCGCGAGACCTACGCTCCCGACGGCCTGAGCTCAGCCGTCCGGGGAGGTCCGGGCTCAGCGGGCGGGCGCGAGCCGACGGTCTGCCTTCTTGGCGGTGATGACCGTGACAGGGAGGCCAAGTCGCTGCACGCGGGCGGGTAGATCGATGTGCAGCCAGTGCGAGACGCGCGCGGGGAGCGTCGAGACGATGACCTCGTCGTACTGATCCGCCTCCAGAGCTGCCGTGACGGCCAGGAATGGATCCTCGGCGCCGACGAGTCCCTCGACGCGACTGCCGGCCGCGTCCTCGAGCAGCGGGATGGCGAGTTCGAGGGTGATGGCCGACTCCTCCGTGTCGGCGTCCCAGAACGGCCGCGGTACGAGCAGCGTGAAGCGGCAGGATCCCTCGGAGGCTCGTCTGCGCACCTCGGCGAGCAGCGCCGGGGTAGCGGCGGTGCGGTTGGCGACGATCAGAACGTTGCGCGGCAACACCCTCGTCGTACTCCTCGACCAGCGTCACGTCAAGCGGGCCGGGCCGCGTGTGCGGGCAGGGCGGCAGCCCATCCTCATGCCATTGGCTTCAAGCGCCTGCCCTCGCCGCCCGGCTATTGCACGTCCCGTCGCTCGAATGGGATCTCTGCACGCAAGAGCGTGCCCTCTCCGCGGGGACTGCGCACGTCGAGCCGCCCGTCCAGCGCCTCGACTCGGTCGGCAAGTCCACGAAGGCCGCTGCCCTCGCCGAGGTCGGCTCCGCCAACACCATCGTCCGCAACCTCGACCATGATTTGGCCCTCCGCAACTGCGACGTCGATCTGGGCACCGGACGCTCGTGCGTACTTCGCAACGTTGGTCAGCGCCTCGGCGACGACGTAGTACGCCGCCGCCTCGATCGCCGGGGGCAGGTCCTGTGACATGGCCGCCGTGATCGTCACTGGAACGGGAGCCCGCGCGGCCAATGCCTCAAGCGCCACGGCAAGCCCCTTGTCCGTCAGGATCGCCGGGTGCAGCCCGCGCGCCAGCTCGCGCAGCTCGGCGAGCGCCAAGGCGAGCTCGTCTCCGATACGTTCGAGCTCCCGGCGCGCACCGGCAGGGTCGGCGTCCAGCTGCGCGGAGGCGAGGCCCAGCAGCAGCGAGATCGATACGAGACGCTGCTGCGCTCCATCGTGAAGGTTCCGCTCGAGGCGGCGGCGCTCGGCGTCGCCGACCTCGACGATTCGCGCTCGCGAGGCACGCACCTCCCGCTCCTGGCGCTTGCGCTTTGTGATGTCGGTGAAGACGACCATGTGGCTGACGACCTTGCCGGCGCGGTCCCGAACGGGAGCCGCCGCGATCTCGACATCGACCAACGTGCCGTCCTTGCGCTGTCGGTAGGTCTCCAGGTTCGGGAACACGCGGCCGGCGCGCACCGTGGTCAACACCTGCTCGAACTCGGCGCGCTTCGCCGCCGGAACGATCGGCACGACGCGGCCGACGATCTCCTCGCGCGACCAACCGAAGATCCGCTCCGCCGCTGGGTTCCACCGGATCACGCGTGCATCGAGGTCGACTTCGAGGATGCCGACCGGGGCGGACTCGATTACCGCCTGCAGCCGCTCCTCAGTCTGGTGAAGCTCCTCGAGGTCGGGCTCCGTCGTCCGTGCCACGTCCGTCGAGTCTAAGGACCCAGGACGCCGACTTCACGAGCTTCGCAGCGGTCGCCGTCGTTCGCGTCTAGTCCGCGGAGCCCGCCCTCTGCCACCGGCGTGCCGCTCGCGGTCGATGCTTCTGGGGCGGCGCGCGTCGTCCACGGCGCGGCGCGTCGGACGTCATCGGCGCCGCCGTGGCTCGCCGGCCGTCCACCAGTCGACGTCCTCGCCCTGCTCGCGCGCGTCGTCGAGCATCCAGGCGGCTGTCTCGGGCCGGTTGAGGTTGCAGAACTTCCACAGCTCGCGCGCCGAGCGCTTGTAGCGATGGATCAGCTCGTCGAGATCGAAGGCGTCGATCTCACCGGCGTCGAGGCGTGCGAAGCCGTCGCGCACGCGGTTCAGCAGCGCCGTCAGCTCGCGCTCGTGGTACTCGCCCACGAGCTCGCGAGCGGCCCGGCGCTTCGCCTTCTCGCTGCGCTCGTCCGGCATGCCGGCACGGACGGTACCTCGCTCTGTGCGAGGAACGGCGTGCTCGCCATCCGCGCCGGCGGCTACGGTCCGTCTGTGGCGCCCATGTTCGTCGTCGCCCGCAACCCTGATGCGGAGTCGACGCTGCCCTATCTACTGCGTCTTCCGGTCGACGGTGGCATCGAGCTCAAGGCGCGCGAGCCGTGGCCGGCCACCGCGCGCGTGTACTGCCATCCGCTCGAGGAAGGTTGGCCCGACGCCGCCGAGGTTCTCGAGGAGGTGCCGGTTCGTCGGTGCGCTCGGCGTGGGCGGGCGGTCGACCTGGTCCTTGATCGCACTCGCCGGAATCGCTCACAGTTCGTCTTCACCGAACCGCGCGCGAACCGGCGGGGCGGACGCCCGATGATCTTCTGGCAGACCGCCCGCACCGCACGTCGCGCGCGCCCGGGACAGCGCGTGCCGACCGCGCGCGCGACCGGCGCCGACGGTCTGCGGGTCGCCATCGACTCGCGCGAGCGCTACCCGTACAAGTTCGCCGGCAGGCACGTCACGATGGAGCGGTCGGCGCTGTCCGCGGGCGACTACGCCGTCCTCGACGGCGAGCGCGTGGTGGCGGCGGTCGAGCGCAAGACGTTCGAGGATCTCGTCAAGTCGCTCGTGGACGGCACGCTCGGCTTCCAGCTCGCCGAGCTGGCGGCCCTGCCCTCGGCCGCCGTGGTCGTCGAGGACCGCTACGCAGCTCTCGCGGCCGCCCCGCGGGTCACGCCAGGCTGGCCGTGCGAGCTGGTCGCGCAACTCCAGGTCCGCTACTCGAACGTGCCGATCGTCTTCGCCGACTCGCGCAAACTCGCAGAGGACTGGACGCACCGCTTCCTCGCCGCCGCCGCGGCGCATCACAGCGCTGCCGACTCATAGCGAGCGCAGCGCGCCCGGACCCCGGCCCAGTGCGGCGTAGACGTTCTTGTACGGAACCGCGTCGCCGCTCACGCCGTCGATCACCGTCCGGTCGCCGAGGGGACTCTCGAGGTACACGTGAACCGGGCCCTCGCACCACGCACGTGGCTCACCGCTCACGGACGTGCACACCGTCGCGAAGACGACCAGGGTTGTCTCATCCTCGGCGACCACGACCTCGTCGACGTGCTCGTCGCCGCAGAAGGCGAACCGCAATTGCAGGCGGCGAGGCTCGCGTTCCATGTAGCCGACGCACTGACGGGGCTCGAGCCGGCGAGGCAGATCCCCGAGGAGGTCGACGGCAACGGCGCCGCCGAGCCGCCGCGCGACGGTCTCGCGGACACGATCCTCGCCCGCGCCGGTGACGCCCACACGGCGCCGCGCCTCGTCAGACTCGAGCGCAACGATGCCGTGCCGCAGAAGCGCGACGCGGTCCGCTGCGTCGATCCACGTGTCATCGCTGGGCATGAAGCGACCATGCCAGAGCGCCGAGCCCCCGTCGCGCCCCGAGCTCAATATTCAACAGAGAATTCTCAGTCGCGTCGCAGACGGCGCGCGAGCATCGACACCTTCTCCGCTATACTGCACCGATCGGTGCACTATCGTCGACACTCGACGGCACGTTCTTCGCCCTCTCCGACCCGACACGGCGCGGGATCCTTGAGCGTCTCGGCGGCGGCCCGGCCACGATCAGCGAGCTTGCGAAGCCCTTCGGGTTGACCATCAACGGGGTCAAGAAGCACGTCGGGATCCTCGAGCGCGCCGATCTCGTCATCACCGAGAAGGTCGGCCGCGCGCGCCACTGCCGGCTCGGCTCGGGGAGCCTCGCCGAGGCGACCGCGTGGATCGACGAGCATCGCCGGGCATGGGAGAGCCGCCTCGATCGCTTCGAGCGCTACGTCGAGCGGACCTCCGGAGGCGGCGCGTGAGCCTCGACCTCAGGTTCGAGCGGCTGATCGCGGCCGCGCCGGAGCGAGTCTTCGATGCCTTCACCGACCCCGTCGGCCAGCGCGAGTTCTACGGCCAGGACGCGGCCGGCTGGATCGTCGATTCGCGCTGCGACCTGCGCGTCGGCGGCGTCTGGTCGGTGTCGTTCGGCCCGTCGCCCGACGAGCTGTACCACCACCGCCACGTATTCGAGGCGATCGACCGGCCGCGTCGGATCCTGATCGCCTCGACCGAGACGCGTCCCGACGGGTCGAGTTTCGAGACGACCCTGGAGTTCACGTTCGAGCCGCGCGGCGGCAGGACCCTGATGACCATGGTCCAGGCCGGGTTCCCGAGCGAAGGGCTGCGCGACGAGCACACCGTCGGCCTCCCGAACGCCTTCGACCGGCTCGAGCGCGCGCTTGACGACTTCGAGCGCAACTAGCGCGCCAGAGAGGAAAACGATGTCCAGCTCCGTGCTCTACATGTCGATGTCGCTCGACGGGTTCATCACCGGGCCTGACGACGATGTCGGCCAAGGCCTCGGCCGCGGCGGCGAGCGCTTGCACTCCTGGCTCGGCGACGGCGACGGCGTTGCCGGCTTCCGGCCGTCGGGGCCGAGCGGTGAGATCTTCGACGAGGTGATGGCGACGGGAGCGGTGCTCGTCGGCCGCCGCACGTTCGACCTCGCGGGCCGCTGGGACGGCGATCACCACGGCGTCCCGATCTTCGTGCCCACCCGGGGAGAGCCACCCGCGCCGGCGTCCGACTTGGTCAACTACGTGACCGACGGGATCGAGAGCGCAATGAGCCAGGCCAAGCGGGCAGCAGGCGACGCGAACGTGCTGGTCCACGGCGCCGACGTGGCGCAGTCGTGCCTGCGCGCGGGCGTGCTCGACGAGCTCGAAGTCCACCTGATCCCGGTGCTCCTGGGCGCGGGACGACCTCTGTTCGGAGGCCTCGCCGAGCCCACCGAGCTCGAGCTGACCCGCGTGGTCGACGCCCCCGGCGTGACTCACCTGCGCTTCCGGGTGAAGGCATGAGTACGGAGCGCCAACTGATCCTGCACATGTCGGTGTCTCTGGACGGCTTCGTCGCGCGCGCGGACGGGGTCATCGATTGGCACTCGAGCCGGAGCGCGGGCGGAGTCGACCACGGTGACCGGCGCCACCGTGCCAACCTCGAGCTGCTCGGTCAGATCGGAACCATCGTGATGGGCCGCGGCGGCTACGAGGACATGTCCAAGGGGTGGTCCGGTTCGGACAATCCGATGGCCGTGCTGATGAACGGCCTCCCCAAGGTCGTCTTCTCCCAGAGCCTGTCCGAGGTGACCTGGAGCAACGCGCGGCTCTCGCGAGCGCCGGTCGAGGACGAGGTCCCGGCGCTCAAGCGGGAGCCGGGCAAGGACCTGGTCGTCTTCGGCGGCGCCCGCATCGCGCACAGCCTGATCCGCCACCGCCTGATCGACGAGTACCGCCTGACGGTCCATCCGGTGGCGCTCGGCGAGGGCCTTCCGCTGATGCACGGCCTCCCAGAGCCGCAGCGTCTGGAGCTGATCAGCAGCACGGCGTACGCCGACGGCTGCGTCACGCAGGTCTTCCGGCCCGCCTGATTGCGCCTGGCATGGGCCCCGGCCCGGAACGTTGGCACCCAAGGCTCGCTTGGGTGATGATGTTGCCGCGGCCCCACTTGGCCGTGCCGCAGCTTCGACCCACGACGACCTCGCCGTGCTGGTCATGCTCAGACAACTCGGGGAAAGTCGGCCGTCTATCCGCGTCGCGGGCGCCTTCCTGCGCGCCATACAGGGCCCGAACCTTCAGCAAGTCCGACGATCCCGGGCGCCGGGTGGCCGGAACTACACCGTTCCGACTGACCCGTCCTACACCACGCTACGGGACGTGACCGAGGCCCCGAGCCGCCCGCGATCGCAACATACGAACTATGGTCCGGCGGCACAACAATCCCTTCAGCGCTCGATCCGCCGCTGTGCCAGATCCACTCCCTTTGTCGGCCAGGCTGCCGGTCGCGACGGCGCGCACCGGAGCCCGGAGCGCGGCCGGGCCTCCGTGCGTGCTCGTTGCGTGGCTACGCCGGTCCTGATGCGCGTGGTGCATGTGATCAATCGGTGGGGTCCGGGTGGGGCGGAGAAGCAGCTCGGTGAGCTGCTGCGTCGGGTCCCGCTGCCTCAGGAGGTCGTCGAGCTCCAGGGCGATCGGGCGGGCGATCGGCCGCGCGAGCTCGCGCGGTTGGGGCGGCGCCTGGCCGCGGCGCGGCCGGATGTGGTCGTGGCGTGGCTGGATCGCTCGCAGATCGCGGTGGCGATCACGGTTGCTCGCAACGTCCCGCTGGTGGCGAGCATTCGCGGCCTCCCACGGCGTCGAGGGGCGGTCGGCGCCTGGTCCCTCCGGCTGGCGCTCGCGCGGTACGACCGGCTGGTGACCAACAGCGTGGCGGCTCGCGACGCAACCCGGGCGTTCGCCCGGCCGTTGCGATTGACCAGCTTCGAGGTGATTCCCAACGGGGTTGAGATCGTCCCGCCGCGCCGTGCGCCGGCGCCGTCGCGGCGACTGCGGGTGGGCTTCATCGGGCGCGACAGCCCCGACAAGGGCCTGGACGTGTGCCTGGACGCGCTCGAGCTGCTCGGCGAGGAGGTCGAGGCCGTGCTGATCGGCCACGGAGTGCCGGAGGCGGTGAGGAAGAGGCGGGCAGGAGACAGGTGGACCGTGTTCGGGCGTACTGAGCGTCCGTGGGAGCGATCGGGCGACCTGGACGCGCTGCTGGTTCCCTCGCGCAGCGAGGGCTCACCGAACGTGGTCGTGGAGGCATTCGCGCGCGGAGTACCGGTCATCGCCACCCCCGCGGGCGGGACGGCCGAGCTACTGGCCGATAACCGCGGCCTGCAGATCCCGATCGGGGATCCGGCCGCAGTCGCCGAGGCGGTGCGCGCGCTCGCACGGCACCCAGCGGGCGCCGGCAAACGTGCCGAGCGCGCGCGCGCCTACGTCGAGCGCAACCACGGTTGGGCGTCCGTCTGCAGCCGTTGGAGCCGCCTCCTCGCCGATGTCGCCGCCGGGCATCGACGGCACAGGAGCAGACCGTAAAACGCGGGAGGCGTCGGCGTTCGTCGGCGACCGTTCCCGAGCGCCAGCGCGTCGGCGCCCGCGGCGCTCACCCTCCCGGGTCCTCGAGGGCGACCAGCTCGGGCGCGCGAGCGCGCATGAAGTCGGCGATCTCCTGCACCCGGTCCCGCCCGCTGAACAGCGCCTGGAACCATCCCAGCGCCTCCGCGCCGCTCCTCTGCCAGCCGCCCTGCATGGTGCGACTCAGGGCGTCGGCGAGGCTGCGCGGGTCGGCGGGTCGAACCCACTCGGGCTCGTAGCTGTCCGCAAACGCGTTCGGAATGCCGCCAACCGGAGTCGCCACGAGCGCGCACCGGTGCGCCGCGGCCTCGAGGAGCACTCGGGGAAAGCCCTCGTTGTGGGAGGGGAGGACGAAGATGCCCGCGCGCGCGTAGGCCGAGTAGAGGGCCGGCCCGTGCGGGACGTATCCGAGAACGTCGCAATCCCAGCGCTGGGCGCCAAAGCGGCGAACATCGTCCTCCAGCGGCCCGCTCCCCACGAGCCGCAGCCGCCACCCGGCCCGCACACCCCCATCCAGCCGTCTCCACGCCTCGAGCAGCTCCGGGATTCCCTTGTGCGCGCTCAGGGAGCCGACGTACAGAACCTCCCGGCACTTCTCGCCAACGGCCTGCGGTTCAGTGAGCCCCGTGATGGGCGCCGTGCGGTGCGTAGGCATCCGGGCGCGAAAGCCGGCCTCGAGCTCCGCGCCGGCGACGACGGCGCCACGGGCGCGCCGTATGGCGAGCCCCTCCAGCCGCGCATACACGCCCGCCCGCAGCGGGATCGACCAGCCGCCGCCCGCGTATGCGTTCCCGCCGGTGCCGCTGTACACGAAGACCGGCACGCGGAGCGCTCGGCAGGCGACCACCGCCAGCAGGCCGCGAAGCGTGGGCAGGAAGACGAGCGCGGCGTCGAGGCGGGGAAGGTCGACGAGGAAGGGCACGAGCGCCACCCCGGCGGGAGGCTGCGCCGGGCACTTGAGCGTGAGGTGGCGCGAACCCCGAATCGCAAAGTACTGGAAGCGCTGCCGAGGGCGGCGATCTCTCGAGGTGTAGAGCGTGAACCGCACGCCCAGGCGATCGGCCAGCTCATCCAAGAAACCGCCCCAGACGTCCTTCACGAACAGGTTGCCACCGGCGTCGCGGTAGGCGCGATGGTGGAGCACGACGCCGACATGCGTGCTGCGGGCGGCCATCGGGGCGGATCACGCGCGTGACGGCGCGCGGGGCACGGCGCCGTCGTAGTCGTTCGTGAGCGAGCGTTCCGAGAGCGAGTTGATCACGAGCCCGACCACGGGCGCGTTGACGTTCTGGAGCTGCGTGGCAAGCTGCGACGTGGCGAACCGCGTCGCGTGCCCGAGCCGCGTCACGACCAGCACGCCGCTCACCTTGGTCAGAAGCGGGATGGCGTCCGAGACGAACGCCGTCGAGGGCGTGTCGATCACCACGAGGCCGTACGTCTCCTGGGCCTCCTCGAGCAGGTTACGAAAGGCCGGAGATTCGAGTAGGACCGGCGGGTTCCGGAACGGCCGCCCCGCGAGGAGAGTGTCATACGGCGCCAGCCCGGCGACGGGCGGCATCTTCACCCAGCGAACGGCGTCCTCGAGCGCCACCTCGCCGTGGATGACCTCGACGAGCCCCGGCTCGGGCGGCATGCCCAGGATCCGCGCGAGCGACGGATGCCTCAGGTCCGCCTCGATCAGCAGCGTCCGCGTCCCGGTGCTGGCGGCGGTGGCCCCGACATGAAGCGCGACCGTGGTCTTCCCTTCGCGCGGGACGGGCGACGTCACCAGCAAGGAGCGGATGTCGCGGCCGGTGTCGTAGAAGCGGATGTTCGCCCACAGCAGCCGGAACGCCTCACCGGCCATGGCGGGCAGCCCGGCGCCGATGTACTTGGTCGGCCTGCGAAGCGCCCGGCTGTTCGGAAGCCGGCCGAGGACCGGCTGGTGGAACCTGCCCCGCAGCTGGCTCGGCTCCTTGACATACCGGTCGAACCGCTCGAACAGGAACGCCAGGCACAACCCGAGCAGCAAGCCGAGAACGCCGCCGAGCGCGGTGTTGCGCACCGTTTGGGGCGCGGCCGGCGAACGGGGAGGTAGCGCCGGCTCCACCAGCTCCGCGCCTCCGCTCTGCAGCGAGGCGAGCACGCTCAGCTGGTTCTCCTGCTGGCGCAGCGTGCGCTCCTCGTCGAGCGCGCTGGACTGCTCCTGTGACAGCCTGCTTTGAGGCAGGAGCCGCGCCTCGCGGGTGATCCGCGCGAGCGTGGCCAGTCGCACGCGGATCACCGCCTGGGCGTCCCGGATCTGCGCCCGTGCCCGGCTGCGCCGGTAGGCGATGTACTCCTCGGCGTACGTCGTCGCCAGCCGTGCGGCGGCGGCCGGCGCGGACGCGGTCGCCTCGATCGAGACGAAGTTCGACCTGCCCTCGGCGGTGACGGTGATACGACGTGCCACGGACTGGGGCGTTAGACCCCCAGCGAGGGCCTTCGCGGTCCGCGCCGCGACCGGACGCACCTCGACGAGACCCAGGTTGGTTGCGGCCTCCCGGTCCGGATCGATCGACTGCGGGCGCACGTTGGGCATGACGATGCTCTGGTCCAAACTGGGATCGCCGAAGAGCAGCTTGGCCGAGGCGACGTAGGACTTCGGCTGCCGGCTGCTGTACGCGTAAATACCGCCGGCCACGAGAAGGACGCAGAGGACCACAATCCATGCCCGGCGGCGCAGGATCCGAAGGGTGGACGCGAGGTCGATGCCGTCGCGGGTCGGCGGCTCGTCCACGAATCGGCGCTCCCCGTCGGAGCCGCCCGACCAACCGCGCCCAGCGGACGAGAGCGGCGGCGGTTGCGGAGCGCTCGCCGGGTTCGCAGTCGCGTCGGAGGACGCCGGCGAAGCGCCCGAGCCCGAGACGGCACTCGTGTCATGGGCAGGATCGCCGGCAGGCGGTGGCGGCTCGCGCTCTGCCGGGAATCGCGGCCGCGCGGGCGCCGGTCCGGGCCGCTCAAGGCCGGACGGAGGCAGGAAGAAGTCTCGCCAGCGAGTCATGTGCTCAACGT
The DNA here is from genome assembly GCA_036520135.1 of Solirubrobacteraceae bacterium. Taxonomy (GTDB): domain Bacteria; phylum Actinomycetota; class Thermoleophilia; order Solirubrobacterales; family Solirubrobacteraceae; genus DASSUW01. The sequence continues at coordinate 8,673 of DATDKF010000364.1, read as the reverse complement.
CGACCCTTCCGGCCCGTACGAGTGCGAACGCTCGCCGTGTCACGACGCCGTCTGTCGGCACGATCAGTCATGGTCCCGGCCGCTGCCTAGTGTGGCGCCCCAATCGGCGGCAGCGCCAGGTGCGAGCTCGACGGAAGCGCCGGATCGCAGCGACTCCGCCAGCGCCAGCGTCGCCCGGGTGCTCGCGAGATACGGTCCCGGCGGAGGCGCGCTTGCCCGCCCGGCCACCGCGGCCACCCAGTGCTCAACCTCGCGCCGGTGGCCCTTGTCCTGTGCCGACTTGATCTCCGTCCGCCTGCCGCCGGCGTAGATCTCCAGGCGGCGGAAGTCGTCGATGACGGCCGACACGCCGGCCGCATGCGCCTCGATCCGCTCCTTGGGGAGCCGCGGATCGCCTGCGCCCGTGTACACCAGGCTTCCGACCGACCCCGAGTCGAAGCGAAGCACGGCGACCGCGCTGTCGGTCGCTTCCAGCGGGCGTGTCAGATCGGGGACCGCGTACGCGTTCACGGCCACGATCCGACCGGGCGCGAGGTGGGCGATGAGGTCGACGAAGTGACAGCCCTCGCCGACCAACCGGCCGCCGCCGTCCTCGAGATCGTGCAGCCAGTGGTCCGCGGGCAGCGGGCCGGCGTTGACCCGGACGGTGATGACCTGTCCGCCGACACGGCCCAGCGCTTCCCGCAGGCGGCCGGTGAGCGGCGCGAAACGCCGGTTGAAGCCGACCATCAGCACGCCGTCCGCGCCGGCAAGCGCGGCCTCGACCTCCTCGAGACCCTGCCGGTCCAGCGCCAAGGGCTTCTCGACGAAGACGGACTTGCCGGCGCGCAGCGCCGCCGCTACCAAGGGGGCGTGACTTGAGTGGCGGGTCGCCACGAGGACCGCGTCCAGACTCGCATCCTCGAGGATCTCGCGCGCGTCGTCGGCCGTCCGCCGGAACCCGAACCGGTCGGCGGCATCGGCTGCCGACAGGCCCGACTCCGTGGACACGGCCACGAGGTCCGCGCCCGCTCTGCGCAGCGCGGGCAGAAGCGTGGCGCGGGCGAACGCGCCGGCGCCGATCACGCCCACGCGGGCGCAGCCGCCCTGCCGCGCGCGCCAGGCCGCGGCGCGTTCCCGCTTCACCGCGTTGCCGGCTCCTGCGACGGACTCGCCGGTCGGATAGTCGAGCAGGACACCGAAGGGCCGGGCGGCCGGCTGCTCGGCGGATAGCAACTCGTACGCCCGGTCGGCCTTGTCGATCGGGAAGCGGTGCGTGGTCAGATCCGACGGATTCAGCCGGCCCTGACCGATCAGGTTCAGGAAAGCCTGCAGGTTGCGCTGCTCGGTCCAGCGCACGTACCCGGGCGGGAGATCGCGTCCGCGCTGCTCGTAGTCACGGTCATACCGGCCAGGCCCATAGGACCGGGACAGCCGAAGCTCGAGCTCCTTGTCGTAGAGCAGCGCGCGGGGGACGTTCACCGGCACGTCGCCGACCATGACCAGGCGGCCGCGCTCGCGCGCTAGCCGCGCGGCCAGCTCGAGCGGATCGGGAGAGCTGCTCGCCGCGCACACGAGGACGGCATCGAGCCCGAGACCGTCGGTCAGCTCGATGATGCCCGCCTCGAGCGCCGGCGCGTCGCGCCGGAACGCCGCGACGCCGCTGCGGCCGGCGAGCTCAACGGCGTCGGGGTCCGGATCGATGCCGACAGGCTCGCAGCCGGCGACCATCAGGAGGCGGACGGCGAGCTGGCCGACGAGTCCGAGGCCCACGACCCCGATGCGCTCGCCCAACCTTGCCTCGGCTTGACGCACGCCGTGGAGCGCGACCGCGCCGACGGTGGCGTACGCGGCCGCATCGAAGCCGACGCCGTCGGGGATGCGTGCGATGAGGTTTCTGGGAACCGCGACGATCTCGGCGTGGTTCGCCCACCCCGCGCCGGCACACGCGACGCGTTGTCCCGGCGCCAGGCCCTCTACGCCCGGCCCCACGCGCTCCACCACCCCGGCGCTCGAGTAGCCGAGCGGCGCCAGCGCGTCGAGTCGATCGCGCGCCACGTGCACCGCCGCGGCGATGCCCTCGGCTCGCGCGCGCTCGACTACCTTGCGCGCCAGGTCGGGGCGCGCACGGGCCTTTTCCAGCAGGTTCTTCTCGCCCATCTGGATCTTGCCGCGCTCGGTTCCCGCGCTGATGAGCGAGCACCGGTTGGACACGACTACCCAACCTGGCCGCAGCGCTGGTGGCGGGACGTCGCGAACTGCGACCTTGCCGTCGCGCGGCCGTTGCGTCACTTGCCTCATCTCGGTCTCCCTGAGCGCACGCCCGATCCGCTCCGGCGGCCGGACACAGCGTCGATGATTTTGGTCAGCCGCGTCTCGAACATCTGCGCGGTGAACTCGCGGAGGTAGCGGCGTCTCGCATTGTCGCCCATCCTGGTCCGCAGGATCGGGTCGGCGAGTAGCGACTCGAGCGCTTGAGCGAGTGCGGCGGTGTCGGCCTCGGGAATCAGCCGCCCCACCTCGCCGTCCGCAACGATCTCCGGGATCGCCGCGATCGCGGTCGCCACGCAGGGCGTCCCGGCCGACAGCGCCTCGAGGAGGACGAGCGGGTGCCCCTCGGACATGTACCGGCTTGGGAAGGCCAACACGGCCGCGCGCCGGAGCAGATCGTTCTTGGCGTCGCCGGAGACCGGGCCGACGAAGGTGATGGCGTCGTCGAGCCCATGCCGGGCGACGAAGCTCTCCGCCTCTCGGCGCTCGGCGTCGCGGTACCAGCTGCCGGCGAACGTGAACCGCGCGTCCGGACGGCGGGCGACGATCTCCCGCGCCGCGTCGAGCAGCTCGAAGACGCCCTTCTCCCGGCGCAACAGGGAGAGAAACAGCACCTCCGGTCGCCGCTCGCCCGCCGGAGGGCCGGCGCCCACGTCCGCGACGCCGTTCGGGAGCACGTGCACGCGCTCGGCGGGCACGAGCCCCTCGAAGTCCCCGCGGCGGCTTTCGCCGAGCACGATCGCGTGGGTGTCACCGCCAAGCGCGGCGCGGATCAGGGTGCGCATCCAGGGCGCCTCGCGGTCATAGAACGAGGTGACGAAGTCCCGCGAGTGGAGGTGCACGACCACCCGGCAGCCGGCGAGGCGCGCGGGCAGCAGCATCAGCGCGTCGCGCAGGAACCCCGTCCGGTCGCGACCGATGGGAACGTACGCGAGGCGCGCACCTCGCAGGAGCGCGAGCGAGAACCTGGCGCCGTGGAGCAGAGCCAGGGCAATGTTGCGCATGTCGAACCGGCCGACGTTGCTGATGTCGCGGTGATCGGACAGGTCGACGTGGACGATCTCGTAGCGCCCGACGAGTTCCGAACGCAGAACCGTGGCGGTGATGACCGTCATGCCGTTCGCCGGCGGCGGCAGCGCGCCGGCGACGATCAGGCTTCGCGCGTCGCCGGACGACGCGATCGGCAGCGGGTGGGTCCGTAGAGGCGACGAGACTGTAAGGGAAGGGCACGGAGGCCGGCGATGCAGCACCATCACCATCCCACGTCCTGTGCCGACCGTGTCAGACGTTCGCGCAACTCTCCTCACCAACATCCCGACGCCCTACCGAGCGGCCTTGTACGGGCGCGTCCACCGCATGCTCGCGGCCGAAGGAGGCGGCCTTACGGTCGTTTATGGGGCGATGCAGCAGCCCGATCGCCAGTGGAGCGACGCCGAACCGCCCACCGGAGAGGCTCCCTTCGGCGTCGTCCCGCATGCTCAGGTCCGCCTGCGCGGCCGGATCACATACGCGAACCCGGCCGCGGCGGGCACGGTTGCGCGAACACGCCCCGAGGTCGTCGTCATGTCCGGTTACGCGCCCTGGACGTACGGGGTCGCGCTGTGGTGTGCGGCCAGCCGGACGCCGTTCGTCATATGGAGCGGGGAGACGATCGCATCGGAGGAGCGCCTGTGCGGCCGGCACCGCGTCCGTCGCCGGCCGTTGCTGCGTGGCGCCCGGCGGCTGCTCGCCTACGGCCCCGCCGCCCGGGAATACCTGCTTGCCACCGGCGTGACCGCGGACCGGATCACCGTGCTGGGAAACGGCATCGACATGGAGGCCTACGCCGCGCGCGTCGCGCCGTTCCGACCGCGGCGCGACGAGGCCCGGGCGCGGTTCGGACTCGCGCACCCAACGATCCTGACGATGGGCGGAAGGAACCTCGCCGCTACGCTGGACGCCGCGGACATGCTGGAGGGCTCCGCGCAGGTCTTGGTGGTCGGCGCGGAACCACCCGATCCACACCATCCGCGCCTCGTCACTCTGGGACGACGCTCGTCCGACGAGATGCCAGGCATCTACGCGATGAGCGACTGCCTCGCTCACGTGCCGTTGGCCGATCGGTGGCCGCATGCCATCAACGAGGCGCTGACCGCGGGGATCCCGGTCGTGGCCTCACCCGACACCGGTGTGCCGGACGAGGTGCTCACGGGACCGGGGTGCGCGATCGTGCCGATTCGAGCCGACACGATCGCCCCCGCGCTCGAGGCGGCGCTGCAGGTCGCGGCGGCCAGCGACGCCGAGGTTCGGGAGCAGATTCGAACGCCGCTCAGGCCCTGGGAGGTCAATCGCATGGCGGAGCGGTTCGTCGGGGCCGTGCGGCGCGCACGGGAGGTATGAGATCCACGCTGCGTCGCATGATCACGGCCGCCGCGGCGAGCGGCCAAATCCATGCAGCCGACCGGGTGAAGACGTCGACGTTGGCCGAGAGCCCGAGCACCGCGATCGAGATGAGCGCGGTTCGGAGCGCGACGCGCACGCTCTCTTTCGCGCGGCCGGCAGCGTTCCACATGGCGACGAGCAGGGCGACTGCGGCGACGAGCATGATCGCGCCGCCGTTCGTAAGGTAGGCGAAGTAGGCGTTGTGCGTCGCGAACGCGTTGCCCAGCGCGGTTTCGGCATATGTCTTGAAGGAATCCAGGCCACCTCCGACGAGCCATCCGTGATCGGCCTGGTGCAGGAACCTCGGGACCTCGTCCCAGATCACGCTTCTGCCGCTGAGCGTGGCGTTCGCGTCCCCGGACGTGGATTGAAGGTTGGTGACCAGGATGTCGACCTGCGGGCGGCCGATCGTGGCGGTCCAGATCGCGGCGGCGCCCACGACACCCAGCGCGACCCGCGCTCCCCTGGCCGCTCGGCGGTCGAGGACGGCAAGCGCGGCGAGACCGCAGACGAGCGCGATCATGCTGGCCCGCGCCATCGTGATCAGCAGAACCGGGACAGACGCCAGCAGGACCGTGGCGGCGAGCATCGGGCGACCTACCGAGCGAAGGAGCACGAACGCCGGCAGGGTGAACACGGCCACGATGGCGCCCGCGTCGTTGCCGGAGATCATCACGCCCCCGTACTGCTTGAGCTGGAGCTTCTCCGCATTGGCCTCCTGCGCCACCGTGGTGTAAAGGCCGAGTCGCTGGAGGGCGACGGATAGGCCGATGACGAGCAGGATCGCGCCAAGGGCGCAGGCGAGCGTTTCCTCGAGGCGCGTCCGCGGCAGCATCTGAACCGCGAGCACACCCCCGGCGACGATGATCGCCGGCTTGACGAGGAGGGCGAGCGAGCTTGCCGTCGCGGCGGCCTGTCCGTACGTCCTGAACCAGGAGATCGCGAGCAGCCCGAGGCCCAGGCAGGTCAGCCATACGAGCGCGGGCTCGTTGCGGAAGGGGAAGGACACGCCGCGCTGGAGTGCCATCCCGGCACCGACGGCCACCAGCAGCGTTACGGGATCGAACCCGACCGGAACGGAGACGCCGACGAGAGCGCCGACGTCCGGTAGGGGCGCGACCGCGAGTACGATGACGGCAAACGCGACGGGGCTGGCGACCGCGACGGCAGCGGCGATCGCGAGCAGGACGACGAAAAGCGTGAGCGTCATGCCCAGCCGCGCCACCAGCAGCACGGGCGCCGCGCACAGCATGACGCACAGGCAGAATTGCCAGGCCCGCTGGCGGCCGCGAGCACCGATGAACCCCGACCCGAGCGGGCGGTAGGAAGACCGGACCGTGAGCCCCGGCAGCAGTGGCGCCCAGGGCCGTTTCACGCTCACCGCCCTCGGCCTCCGTCTCGTCCGCCGACCGGCTTCGCCACGGACCGGAGAAGCTGGGCCAGTCTGGGTGCTGCGGCGTGCACCGAGTACCGGCGTACGACCTCGGCGCGGCCGGCGTCCCCCACCCGCGCCCTCAGCTGGGCGTCGGCGATCAGCTGCTCGAGACGCAGCTGCCATTCCTCCGGCCCATCGACCAGGAATCCACTGCGTCCGTGATCGATCATCGACGGTACGACGCCCACGGGCGACGCGATCGTCGGCAGGCCGAGCGCCATGTACTCGAGCACCTTGAAGGCGCACTTGCCGCGCGTCCACGGCGTATCAGGCAGCGGCGCGATCCCGATGTCGAACTCGGCGAGGTCGTCGATCGCGCTGTCGACGCGCCAGCGCCGGAACGCGACGTCGACCTCGGGCCAGTGCGGCGGCTGGGAGCAGACGACTCGAAACTCCACCGGCACCGAGCTGCTCTCCTGGATGTCTCGGATCGCCTGCCGGAGCGGCTCGAGGTACACGAGGTTTGCTGCGGTGCCGGTCCATCCGACAACCACCGTGCCACCGCGACGCCTCGGCCGGATGGCGCGCGCGTAGAGGTCCGCGTCCACCACCGTGGGCACGACTGCGACGCGCACGGCTCGCGGCTTGGCGTACGCCGCAAGCTCGTCGTTGCCCGCGATGACGAGCCGGGCCTTGGCCAGGACGAGATCGAGTCGCCGAAAACGGCGCAACGCGACCGCCGATGTCTCGTGACGATCGTGCGGGGCGTAGAGCGCGTCGTCAAAATCGTACGCGAGCCGCGGGTTGACGGTTGTCAGCGATGTCAGCGTGGCGCGATCGAGCAGCTGCTTCTGAACGACGACGACCTCGGCTGCCCGCGCGGCGCGCAGTGCCGCGAGCCGGTACATCCTCGTGAATCCGAGACGTTGGGGAAGCGCGTCCGGATTCAGCACACGGGCGTCGATTCCCTCATCCCGAAGCGCAGGTATGAACTGGTAGGCGCGGGTACGAGCGCTGGGAACCCGGATGCTGCCGTTGGCCAGGAACGCGACGCTCAGCACGCTCAGGCCTCCCTGCGGAGAACCATGTGCATCCGGTCACCGTGGCGCATCCGAGCCAGCGTCCACCAGAGCGGGTACAGCAGCATCCGAAGCGGCAGGTTCGTCCTCAGCGAGCTGGCGGTGACGCGTTTGCCGCCAGGGCGGTCGGCGAGCCAGGAGCCCAAGCTGGCCCAGAAGATGCTGGGTGCCACCTCATGGCGCTCGCGCTCCACGACCAGGCCCGCGGTTCGAGCCGCCTGCCGCAGCGAATCCGGGGTGAACATCGTAAGGTGCCGGGGGCAGTCCAGGTCCCACCAGTAGGTTCCGAACATCCGCGCCGACACGCCTGCGAGGTTCGGTGTCGCAACGTGGATCCTCCCGTCGGCAGCGAGCAGGTCGCGCCCGCGGCGAAGAAGGCCCACGGGGTCGGGCACATGCTCGATCACGTGGCTGAGCCGGATCAGGTCGAAGGACGCTGGGGCGAGGTCGTCGCGGTGGATGGTTCCCAGCCGCACGTCGAGTCCCCGGCGCCTCGCGCGCTCGACCGCCGCGGGGCTGAAATCAACGCCGGTCGCCCGCCAGCCGGCCTGGGTGTCCTGCGCGAGATGCCGGCCGTCGCCACACCCGACGTCGAGCACGCGCCGCGGTGCTCCGTGCGCCGCACCGTGCCGCAACTCCTCCTGGAGCGCGGCGGCCGAGTCCGGCAGGACCCGCGGGACGAGCAGCAGCATCCCGCGCACCACCCGGCCCAGGGCGCCGCGGGAACCCCCCGCAGGTCGAGAGCCGTGCGGCCCGTACTCCTGCGGGTAGTACCGCGGCAACGCCGTCGTCGTCGGACGCACGGTGAGCACTCCCGCACCGCAGGCGCTGCACCGTGCGAACACGAAGTCCCCGTGGAGCCCGAATCTGCGGTCGTGGCAGGAGACTCCACCGGAGACCGCAGTTCCGGAGGCCGGGCGCCGGTCGACCCGCTCGGTGAGCGGGGGCCCGGGCCGTCCGGTGGGGGCCGGCGACGGACGCACGCTAGCGTCCGACCTCCGGGCTCAGGCGGCGGTACAGGGCGAGGTACCGCTCGACGATGACGTCGACGTGCAGCGATCGCACGCCGTCGGGGACGACGCCCGGAGCCGGCATCTCGCCAAGAGCGGTGGCGATCGCTCTCGGCCGCGCAGCCACAAAGCGCGCCCGGCCGTTCGCTACGTGTGCGATGTCGCCGGCGGCCTCGAATCTGGCCGAGACGACCGGCAGGCCGGCCGCCAGCGCCTCCAGGACGGCGTTCGGGAGGCCCTCGTGCTGGGACGCGAAGAGGAAGCCGTCGAGCCCCCGGAGCAGGCGCGCCACGTCGGCGTGGGCTCCGAGGAGTCTGACGGATCCGTTGAGACCGAGCTCGCCGATGCGGCGCTCGATGTGAGCCGCGTAGCCGGGCGCTGCCAGGGCGCGATCGCGTGGGTCCGGGCCTACCAGGAGCAGGGACGGACGCGGCTCGGGCAACTCGGCCCACGCCTCCACCAACAGGTGGAAGCCCTTCCTCGGGGTGAGGGCGCCCACGGAAGCCCAGACCGGCCGGTCCCGCGCGAGCCCGAGATC
>DATDKF010000363.1:0-5870 GCA_036520135.1 Solirubrobacteraceae bacterium | reverse complement strand
GACCTCGGCGTGTCGCGCCCCACGCTGCGGGCCGTCGTCGACGAGCTCGTGCGCGAGGGGTTCCTGCACCGTCGGCACGGCAGCGGCACCTACGTGGCCGAGCCGAAGATCGCGCTCGCCCTGACGATGACCTCGTTCACGGAGGACATGCAGCGGCGCGGGATGCGACCGGCCAGCCGCGTCCTGTCCTTCGACATCGTCACGGCCGGAGCCAAGCTCGGGCAGAAGCTGCACCTCTCGCCGTCCGATCAGGTGTGGGCGATCGAGCGCCTGCTTCCCCGAGGTGGTCGACGTCTTGGCGCCAGTGTGGTCAGTACCAGTGGCGATGCTCATGCTCCAGTGCGGCGGGAGCTTTGCACGTTCGTGCAGATTGGTCAAGACCAATTTTTGACCAGTTGCGATTCGCGCCAAGAAATCTTTGACGCGGGGCGAAGTTTTCGCCGGGCGGCCTCTATGGGGCATGCAGATCCTCGTCGCCCGCGGCCTGATCGCCCGGCTGCTCGGCCTCGCGTTCCGGGGGAGCGCGCCCGGCGCGCTGCTGCTGCCGCGGTGCCGGTCGGTGCACACGTTCGGGATGCGCTTCGCGCTCGATCTCGTGTGGCTCGACGGGGCCGGGCACGTCGTGCGGATCGACCGCACCGTGCCGCCCGGCCGCGTGCGCTCGTGCCGGCGCGCGCGGTCGGTGCTCGAGCTCAAGGCCAGCCCAGGTACTCGCTCCGGTGCGCCGCGAACACGTACGCGACCTCCGCCGCCGGCTCCTTCATCGCGTGCAGCGCCTCGATGAGCGCGTTGATGCGCTGGGTCATGACGAGCAGGTAGCGGGTGGGCGCGCGCGTCGGGTTCCAGTACGTGTGCGGCGTCCCCTTCGGCACGAGCACGGCGCCGCCGGCCGGCACGTGGACGTCGGCGTCGCCGATGCGGACCGTCAGCGCGCCCTCGAGCACGTACCAGGCCTCGTCGTCCTCGTGGTGGACGTGGAGCGGGGCGATGTACGTGGGCGGATCGGTCCCGCCGCCCGGGTCGGTCCACTCGGCGAGCACGAGCGCCGCATCCGGTGCGCTGATCAGTCCGCCGGCGAGCCGCTCCGAGAACACGGGTCCGACGATACCCGGCGGGTCGCCTACGCCAGCGCGATCGCCGCGATGCCCGCGACCACGACGACCGCGCCGGCGATCCGCCGCGGCGGGACGCGCTCGCGCGCCGCCAGTGCGGCGGCGGCGGTGGCGATGACCACGCTCGTCTCGCGCAGTGCGGCGACCGGGGCGGCCTCCGCGACCTCGAGGGCGGCGAGCGCGAGCGCGTAGGCGGCGAACATCGCGATGCCGGCGACGGCGGCGCGCGGCGTCGCGGCGTCGCGCAGGGCGGCACCGCCGCGGGTGAGCGCGACAGCGGTGAAGTAGATCGGCGCGGTGATCGCGAACACGGCCTCGAAGTAGCCGAGCGCGGCGGCGTGGCGGATCCCCTCGTCGTCGACCAGCGTGTAGCCGGCGATGCAGGCCGCGACGCCGAGCGCGAGCACCAGGCCGCCGCGCGCGGCATCGCGGCCGACGCCGCGCACCAGCAGCACGCCGGCGGTGACGGCGAGCACGCCGGCCGCCTCGCCGCCCGAAAGCGCCGCGTCGAGCGCGATCACCGAGACGACCAGCACGAGCACCGGCGCTGCGCCGCGGGCGATCGGGTAGACGAACGTCAGATCGGCGCGCTCGTACGCGGAGGCGAGCAGCGCGAAGTAGGCGAGCTCGAGCGCCGCCGAGCCGGCGATGAACGGCCACGCCGCGGCGTCGACGTCCCAGGTCAGGATCGCCACGGGCGCGAACGCGATCGCGCCGGTCACCATCGCGACGGCGGCGATCGCATGGCTGTCGCGCGCGTCGGCGATCAGCCAGTTCCAGCCGGCGTGCAGCGCCGCCGAGCACAGCACGAGCGCGACGGCCGCCGCGCTCAGTGCCGCACCGCCGGAGCGTCCTCCACGCGCGTCCCGCCGGCCGACTGCGCGTCGAGGACCGGCGGGTGCCCCAGCTGCCCGAGCTCGGAGGTGTCGCGCCCGAACACCAGGTCCACGGTCCAGTCGACGACGAGGCGCAGCTGGCGCTTGATCCCCGGCATCATCATCAGGTGGTAGGTCCGGGCCAGGAACCAGGCCGGGAACCCGCGCCACTTGATGCCGAGCGTCTCGGCGACCGCCTTCTGGTGGCCCATGTCGACGAACACGCCGAGCGTCTTGTACGTGAACGGCTTCGGCCGACCGGCGCCGAGCGCGGCGGCGACGTTCCCGGCCACCGTGCGGCCCTGGCGTAGCGCGTGCTGACACGTCGGCGGCGTCGGCTGACCAGGCCGGGCGGGATCGGGGACGGCCGCGGAGTCGCCGATCGCCCAGACGTTGTCGCGCCCCTCGACGCGGCAGTGGCGGTCGACCACGATCCGACCGGCCTTGTCGAGCGGCAGCCCCATCTCGGCGATCACCGGCGCGGGCCGCACGCCGGCGGTCCAGGCAACCGTCCGGCACGGGACGACCTCGCCGTCGGACAGCTCCACCGAGTCGGCCGAGATCCGCTCGAGGGTCGTGCCCGTCCGCACCTCGATCCCGCGGCGCCGCAGCTCGACGGTCGCGAACTCGGCGAGGTCGGCGGAGATCTCCGGCATCACGCGGTCGCGCGCCTCGACGAGGATGAAGCGCAGCCCGTCGACCCGCGACCGCGGGTACAGGTCCACGATGTCCGCCGCGAAGTCCTGCAGCTCGGCGAGCCCCTCGAGCCCGGCGTAGCCGGCGCCCACGAACACGTACGTGAGCAGCGCCCGCCGCGCCTCGTTGTCGTCGACAGACTCAGCGCGCTCGAGCGTGTGGATGATCTGGTTGCGCAGCGCGATCGCGTCCGCCAGCGTCTTGAACCCGACGGCGTACTCGCGCAGCCCCGGCACCGGCATCGTCCGCGACACCGACCCGAGCGCGACAATGAGCTGGTCGTACGCGAGCTCGCGGTCCTGGCCCTCGGCGGTCGTGACGAACACGCGGCGGTTGTCGGGGTCGGCGCCGTTGACGCGGCCGAGCAGCAGCTCGGTCCGCTTCATGTGCTCCCGCAGCGGCACCACCACGTGCCGCGGCTCGAGCGTCCCGGCGGCCGCGCCGGGCAGCAGCGGCGTGTAGAGCATGAAGTTGACGTCGGTGACGACGGTCACCTTGGCGGCGTGCGGCGGAAGCGAGCGCTCGAGCTTGCGGGCCGCGTACAGCCCGCCGAAGCCCCCGCCGAGGATGACCACGTTCCACGCCATGGCTGGATGCTACGCACGAACGAGCTCGGCGAACCGCTCGGCGGTCACGTTTCCGCCCGTGATCGTCACGCCGACGCGCACCCCGCGCACATCCCCGACACGGCCGGCCAGCAACGCGGCGACCGCACACGCCCCGGACGGCTCGGCGACGGTCTTGAGGCGCTCGAACAGGAACCGCATCGCCGCGACGATCTCGGGGTCGGAGGCGAGCGCGACGGCGTCGACGCGCGAGCGGATGACCGGGAACGTGAGCTCGCCCGGCACGGGCAGCTGCTGGCCGTCGGCGATCGTGCGCGGCACGTCGATCCGCACGCGCTCGCCGGCCGCGAGCGATCGGCGCGTGTCGTCGCCCGCCTCCGGCTCGACGCCGACGACGCGGACGCCGTCGAGCAGCGCCTTGGCCGCGGTCGCGCAGCCGGCGATCAGGCCGCCGCCGCCGACGCACACGAGCAGCACGTCGAGCGGCCCGGCGTCCTCGATCAGCTCGAGCGCGACGGTCCCCTGGCCGGCCATGACGCGCTCGTCGTCGTACGGGTGGATCGGAACGAGGCCGCGCTCGGCGACGAGCGCGGCGAGCAGCGCTTCGCGGTCCTGCCCGTAGCGGTCGAAGCGGATCACCTCGGCGCCGTAGCCCTCGGTGGCGGCGACCTTCCCGGCGGGCGCGTCGTCCGGCATCAGGATCACCGCCCGCGCGCCGCGCAGCTGTGCCGCCAGCGCGAGCGCCTGCGCGTGGTTGCCGGAGGAGACGGTCGCGACGCCGCGCGAGCGCTCGTCGTCGGTCAGCGACGCGACCGCGTTGTACGCGCCGCGGAACTTGAACGCGCCGACGCGCTGGAGGTTCTCGGCCTTGAGGAAGACCGTGGCGCCGGTCGCCTCGTCGAGCGCGCGCGAGGTCAGCACCGGCGTCCGGTGGGCAACGCCCTCGATGCGGCGCGCCGCCGTGCGGACGTCGTCGAGCGAGATCATCGGGCCAGCAGGATGGCGGACCAGCCGTCGCCGTCGCGGCGCGCCTCGAGCCTCAGGCCGTGGCGCGCGAACGCGGCGACGACGTCGTCCACCTCGGCGACCTCGAGGCCCGACGCGATCAGCCGCTCCGGCGGCCGTTCCATCCGCGCCGCGACCACGAGCAACAGCGGCCGCACGAGATTGGCCGTGACCGTCGGCGCCCACGGCCCCGCCGCACGCCGCAGGTCGCAGCGGCCGCCGACGATCGCGGCGCCCGCCGCCGCCTCGGCGGCGACGATCCCGTTTGCGGCGTCCTCCGCCTCGGCCGCGCCGATCCCGTTTGCGGCGGCCGCGGCGAGCGTGGCGGCGACGGCCTCCGGCTCGACGTCGCACGCGAGCACCGGAGAGAAGCCGAGGCGCGCGGCGGCGACGGCGAGGATGCCCGAGCCGCAGCCCCAGTCGGCGAGCGGGCCGCCCGCAGGGAGGCCGACGAGCAGCTCCAGCGTGAGGCGCGTGGACGGGTGCGAGCCGGTCCCGAAGGCCTGGCCGGGGTCGATGACGACGTCGAGCGCGCCCGGCCGCGCCGGCTCCCACGGCGGGCGCACGCGCAGCGGGCCGACGTCGAGCGGGCGGTGCCAGTCGCGCCAGCGCTCGGCCCAGTCTGCGCCGACCTCGGACGTGACGACCTCGACGATCGCGTCGCCGACCGCCGCGTCGAGCGAGCCGATGTCCGGCAGCTCGCCCGGCGCGCCGTAGATCGCGTATTCGACGACGTCGCCGAGGTCGCGCTCCTCGAAGCCGCCTGGCGCCAGCACGGTCAGCTCGGCCAGCAGGAGGTCCGCGCGGTCGCGGGCCACGCGCACGGCGAGCCGGATCACGCGAGCACCACCGCCGCCCAGTCGCCCTCCTCGGCGCGCCGCCGCTCGCGCATCCCGAGCGCGCGGACGACCTCGTCCACTTCTCCCGCCAGCATCCCCGAGGCGATCAGCAGATCAGGGCGCCGCTCGAGCGCGAGGTCGAGCAGCAGCGGCCGCGTCAGGTTGGCGACGACGACCGGCGCCCACGGGGCGGCGCGCGCCACGTCGCCGCGAACCGCGCGCACCGAGACGCCATTGAGCGCCGCGTTGCGCTCGATCACCGGGGTCGCCGCGGGATCGACCTCGACGGCGGTGACCGGCGCCCACCCGAGCCGCGCCGCCGCGACGGCCAGCACGCCGGTCCCGGCGCCCCAGTCGCACAGCGCGCCGCCCGGCTCGAGCTCCTGCAGCAGCGCGAGGCACAGCCGCGTCGTCGGATGCGCTCCGGCGCCGAAGCACAGGCCCGGGTCGATGACCAGGTCGCCGTCGCCGCCCGCGACCCACGGCGGCCGCACGACCAGTGGGCCGACACGCACTGGCCGCAGGAACTCGTGCCAGCGCCGCTCCCAGCCGTCCGGTACCGGCTCGGTCACGACGTCGAGCACGGCGTCGCCCGCCAGCGCCCGGATCGCGTCCGCGCTCGGCAGCTCGCCGGCGGGCGCGTACACGGAGAACTCGACGTCGCCGTCGACCGACCGCTCCTCTGCCCCGTCGGCGAGCAGCGGCAGCAGGTCGGCGAGCGCCAGCTCGGCGCGGTCCGCTCGCACCCGGATCCCGAGGCGGACGATCGGCGCGCTC
>DATDKF010000362.1:0-18069 GCA_036520135.1 Solirubrobacteraceae bacterium | reverse complement strand
TCCGCGCCCGGCGTCCCTCCGCACCCGGCGGCGGCGATCAGCAACGCGGCCGGCAGCACCGCGCGGAGCGTGCGAATCCTCATGGTTGAACTCCCCCTCACGATGAGCGCGGCGCGTGAGCGACGCATGGAACCGGTAGCGGTCGGCGCGATACACGGTGCGGCCGAGGTCGACGACCTTACCCTGCGCGCCGATCGCGACCGTCGTGGCGTACAGGACCGGCGCATCCGGCACCAGCCCCAGCAGCTCGGCCTCCGTCGCGTCCGCGCCACGAGCCTCCAACTCGTAGTCGGCGCGGCGCGGCGGATTGCCGGCGCGGTCGAGTGCCTCGTACAGCGAGGCGGTCGTGAAGTCGAGATCCGCCACGCCGGGCGCCAGCCGCAGCGGGACCCGGTTGTGGTCGAGCGAGATCGGCAGCTCGTCGAGCATCCGCAGCCGCTGGAGCTCGAACAGCTCCGCGCCGGGCGCGATGGCGAACAGCTCCGCCTCGTCGATCGTCGCCGCGCGCACGCCGGCGGCGATGACGCGCGCGCTCGCGGCGAGCCCGCGTGCACGGCCGAGCTCGGACAGGCTCATCAGCGTGCCGGCGGGCTCGGCCAGCGCGTCCCCGATCACGAACGACCCGCGGCCGCGGCCCTCGACGAGGCCGTCGGCCGTCAGCTCCTCGATGGCTCGCCGCACGGTGGCGCGGCTGACGCCGAGCTCGTCGCACAGCCAGCGCTCGGACGGGAGGCGATCGCCCGGCTGGAGAGCCCCGTTCTCGATCTCCTTGGAGATCTCCCGGTAGACCCGGTGGTAGAGCGGCTGGGACGCCTCGCTGAGCGACATTGGCTCGTGACTATCCAGCCCTGTGGTCCGGCTGTCAAGGCGTTTGGCTGCTTTTGGTTCGTCATGGTACGTTCCGGTCCATGCGGTACCTGGAGACCGGCTTGTGGGCCGATGTGCGGGAGCTTCCAGGCGCGCTCCAGGACACGATCGACGCAGGACACGGGGTCGCCGAGGCGGCCGATGTCCTCCGCGGCGCCGAGCGGATCGTGGCGACCGGGAACGGCGCCGCCTACTACGTGGCGCATGCGCTGTGGCTGGCGTCGCTCGAGGCCGGCGGCCCTCCTGTCGTGGCGCTGCCGTGCGGGGTGGTGGCCCGCGACCGCTTCCACTGGCGGTCTGCCGACGCCGTCCTCGCGGTCTCGTCGTCGGGCGAGTTCCGCGACGTGGTCGAGATCGCCCGGCGCTCCGGCGAGCATCCGTGCGTCTCCATCACCGCGAGCGGGGAGTCGGCGCTGGCCGCGGCGTCGGACGCGGTCGTGCTCCAGCACGTCGCCTCCCAGCGAGCGGTCACGCACACGCAGGCGCTCGCCGGCGCGTACGCGTGCGGTCTCTCCGTGTGGGCGGCGCTCACCGGCGACCGGAACCTGGCGGCGCGCGTCGCCGGCGCACCGGCCGCCGCGGCGCGCGCGGTCGCCGACGTCGAGACGTGGGCCGCCGGGGCGCTGGCGCCGCTCGGCCCGCCTGCGGCGGCGATCGTCGTCGGCGGCGGCACGAGGTGGGCGGCGGCGCTCGAGCTGGCGCTGATGCTCAAGGAGATCTCCCGCATCCCCGCGGAGGGCGTCGAGACGCGCGAGGGCGCGACGTCGGCGATGTTCGGGCTGGCGCCCGGGCACTTGATGGTGTCGCTCGACCCCGACGGCGACCCGCTGGGCGACGAAGCTGTGCGTCTGTGCGCGGCCGCCGGCGCGACGACGCTGCGCCTGCCGCATGCCTCGCGCGCCGACGCGCGGCTGGCGCCGATCGCCACGCTGCCGGGCGCCACCGCGCTGTCGGCCGAACTGGCGCTGGCCGCCGGGCACGACGTCGACAGCCCTGCGTGGACTGACGCCTATTACGAGACCGCGAGGGGCGCAACGTGAGCGTCCGCCTGGGTGTGGTCGGCTGCGGGAGCGTCTTCTGGACGCCGTACATGAACCTGATCGAGCGGCTGCGCGGCCAGGGGCGCGTCGACGTCGCCGCGGTCTACGACACGGACCCCGAGAAGCGGCGGCTGGCAGCCGAGCGGCTCGACGTCCCGGCCGACCTGCCCGACGACCTCGCGGTCTGCGGGCACGAGGACGTCGACGTCGTGCTCGTGCTGACGAGCATGACCGAGCACGCCCGGCTCGCCCGGGCGGCGCTGGAGGCCGGCAAGCACGTGCTCGTCGAGAAACCGGTCGCGACCTCGCTGGCCGACGCCGAGGCGCTGCTCGAGGTCGCCGACGCGGCGCCCGGCCACCTGCTCTGCGCCCCGCACGTCCTGCTCTCCCCCACCTACCGCGCGATGCACGCCCGCGTGCTCGCGGGCGAGGTCGGGGGGCTGCTCAGCGCCCGCGCCCGCTACGGCTGGGCCGGCCCGGACTGGGGGCGCTGGTACTACGAGCCGGGCGGCGGCGCGCTGTTCGACCTCGGCATCTACAACGTCACCAGCCTGTGCGGCTTCTTCGGCCCGGCGCGGCGCGTGACGGCGATGAGCGGCATCGCGATCCCGGAGCGGGTCGTGCAGGGCGAGCGGATGTGCGTGCAGGCGCACGACAACGCGCACGTGCTGATCGACTTCGGCGAGGCCCGCTACGCCGTCGTGACGACCGGCTTCACGATGCAGAAGTACCGCTCGCCGTGCATCGAGCTGTACGGCACGCACGGTGTGCTGCAGATGCTGGGCGACGACTGGGCGCCGGAGGGATACGAGCTGTGGCGCAACGACAAGGCGGCGTGGGAGGTCTACCCCGAGTCCGATCCGACGTGGCCCTGGACCGACGGCCTGCGCCACGTCGTCGAGTGCCTGGAGACGGGCGCCGAGCCGGTCACGCGGCCCGAGCACGCCTACCACGCGCTCGAGATCATTCTCGCCGCCCAGGCGGCCGGCGAGGACGGCCGCGCGCGCGAGATCGCGTCGGACTTCCCCGCGCCCGACCTCGCGCGGCTGGGCGCGGTCGGCGGCCATGACCGCGTGCACGACCCGCGGAGCGCGTCGTGAGCCTGGTCGAGCGCCCGGCGCCGCCGCGGTCGTCGCCGCGGCCGGCGTTCGACGGCCCGGCGCTGATCCGCCGCGGCGACGTCACCCGCCACGTGTGGGGCGACCCAGCGGCCGGCGAGGTGTACGACTGGATCTACGCGTCCACAGACAAGGTGCACATGATCGTGTTCGGCCTCGCACCCGGCGGCGCCTTCCGGCACTCGGAGGACTACCGCACGATCTTCGCGGCCGACGAGCTGCTGCACGTGCTGCAGGGCGTCCTCGTGATCGCCGACCCCGAGACCGGCGAGGTCCAGCGCGCCGGCGCCGGCGAGAGCGTGTTCTTCCGGCGCGACACATGGCACCACGCCTTCGCGCTCGGGCCCGAGCCGCTGCGCGTACTCGAGCTGTTCGCGCCTCCGCCGGCGGCCGGCGCGTCGAGCGCGTACGCGCGCGAGCAGCCGTACCTGAAGACCTCGCGCTACGCCGACGACTCGCTGCTCGGCCACTGGCCACCCGCCGAGCCGCGCGCGTCGCGGCTGCGCGTGATCCGGCCCGCGGACGTGCTCTGGCGCCGCGACCTCGGGGTGCTGTGCGGCGTGCTGGTGAGCACCGAGCACCTGACCACGGCGACGCTCGAGCTCGGCCCGGGCGAGACGGCCGCCGCGCACGAGCACGGCGGCGACGAAGTGCTCATGGCTCTCGATGGGAGCCTGTGGGTCCGAGCCTGGTTCGACGGTGGCGTGCACGTGTTCGAGCTCGAGCGCGAGGACGCGTGCTACCTGCCGGCGGGCGCCCGGCACGAGTACCGCAACCCGGGCGGTGCGACCGCGCGTGCGATCTGCGGCGTCGCCCCGAGCTACCTGCCGTGACCGTCGCGCTCGGACTCGATGTCGGCGCGACCAAGATCGCCGCCGCGCGGGTGGACGCCGAGACCGGCGAGATCCTCGCCGCGCGGCGGATCGCGACAGCGCCGGCCCGCGGCACGGGGGTCGTGCTCGCCGACTGCCGGCGGCTCGTCACTGAGCTCGGCGACGGAGTGCCGGCCGGGCTGGCGGTCTGCGAGCTCGTCGACCCGTCGGGCCGCGTGCGAAGCGCGGAGACGATCGACTGGCGGGGCGTCGACCTGCTCGCGGAGTTCGCCGCCGTCCAGGCCGACGTGCGCGCGGGCGCGCTGGCCGAGGCGCGGTTCGGCGCCGGCCGCGAGCATCCCGATTTCCTCTACGTGACCGTCGGGTCGGGTATCAGCCACTGCCTGATGAGCTACGGCGTGCCCCGGATGGGCGTGCGCGGCGCCGCGATTAGCACCGGTGCCCCGCTGGTCGAGCGGTGGTCGAGCGGGCTCGCGCTCGCCCGGCGGACGGGCCACGCGTCCGCGCAGCAGGCGCTCGCCGACCCGGAGGCCGCCGACGTGGTCGAGGACGCGGCGCGGCGGCTCGGCGTCGTGCTGGCCGCGCTCGTCAACGCGCTCGACCCGGGAGCCGTGGTCGTCGGTGGCGGGCTCGGCCTGCACGTTGGCTACCGCGCGCTGGTGGAGGAGACGCTGCGCGCCGAGGTCTACGACCCGGAAGCGCGCTCGCTGCCGGTGCTGCCGGCCGCGCTTGGCCCGGACGCACCGGCGATCGGCGCCGCGCTGGCCGCGCTAGCCGGGTAGTCCGGCGATGCGCCTCATGCCGGCAGCGGCGGCAGGTCGCGCCGCTCGCCCTCCTCCACCAGTCGCTCGCGCGTGACGGCGCCGCCGATGCCGGTGTGCGACCCGACCGACAGGCCCGCGTACAGGTTGGCCCACGCGAGCGCGACCTCGGGGTCGGCGCCCATCAGGTCGGCCCACGCCAATGCCGCGGCGAACAGGTCGCCGGCGCCGGTGGTGTCGACCACCGCGGCCGCGTCGACGCCGTCGACGGCGACCGGGCGGTCGCCGACGACCGCGAACGCGCCGTCGGGACCCAATGTGACGACCGCCGTCTCGGCCACGGCGGTGAGCTTTGCAGCCGCCTCCTGCGGTGTCGAGGCGCCGGTCAGGACTTCGGCCTCGCGGCGGTTGACGATCAGCGCCCGCATCTTGCGCTCCACCCGCGGCAGGCGGCCGGCGAACGCGCGCGCGTCGTCGTCGCCGCACGTCACGAACGCGCAGGTGTCCCCGGTGAGCAGGTCGATCTGCTCGAGCGTCGCCGCGACGGCCCGCGGCGACAGCGCCTCGAGGTCCGCGGCGCGGGCGCGCACGCCCGGGTCGACGGTCACCATCGAGCGCTCCCCGGCCACCGGCATCACGACCGTGGTCGGCGTGCGGTTGCCGCGCGGCTCGCCGACGGCGATGCCCTCGCCCTCGAGATGGCGGCGCACGAAGCGGCCGGCCAGGTCGTCGCCGAGCGGCGCCACCAGGGCGGTGCTGAGCCCCAGCCGCGTCGCGCCGACCGCGGTGATCGCGCCGCCGCCGGGGGAGCGCAGCATGTCTCCCGCGAAGCGCTCCTCGCCGGGGCCGGGCAGCGCTTCAAGCCCGACGAACGTGTAGTCGAGATAGGCGGGGGTCAGGACGGCGAGGTCGACCTTCATGCGAAGCGCTCCTCCAGGACGGGCAGGCGCTGCCGGTACTCGGCGAAGATCTCGCGCGCCGCGGCGACGGACGGGACAAGCGGGTGCAGGGCCAGCGCCTTGACGGCCAGCGCGGTCGAGCCGGTCAGCGCCGCCTCGATCGTCGCGCGCTCGACGGCCTTGACCGTGGCGATCAGCGCCGCGGCGTGCTCGGGCACGGCGCCGACGGCCAGCGGCTGGGCGCCCGCGGCGCCGACGAGGCACGGCACCTCGACCACCGCGTGCTCGTCCAGGAACGGGAGCGCGGAGCGGTTGGCGACGTTGACGATGCGCACCGTGCCGGCGTTCGCGGCGATCGCGTCGACGACCGCCAGGGCCTCCGCCTCGTAACCGCCGGGCTCGTCGTCGCCGGCCGGCTCGTGCTCGTGGCCGTTGCGCGCCTCCGCCATGTAGGTGCGGTCGCGCTCGGACTTGGTGGCCCTCCACTCGGCGAGCGCGGCGGCCGGCGACTCCGGCCGCGCGGCGTAGAAGCCCGCCTGCTGCTCGAGCAGATAGGCGCCGCGCGGCTTGGCGGTCATCGCGGCGACCGTGTCGAAGTAGAAGTAGTAGAGGTACTCGTTGGGGATCATCCCGAGCGAGCGCAGCCACTCGAACCCGAACACCTCGGCCTCCTCGAGTCCGGCGAGCGCGTCGTCGTCGGCCAGCAGGCCGGGCAGCAGATCGCCGGTGCCGTCGTGGACGCCCTTGAGCCAGCCGAGGTGGTTGAGGCCGAAGTAGTCGAACCGCAGCCGGCCGGGATCGCGGCCGAGCGCGGCCGCGACGCGCCGGCACAGGCCGGACGGCGTGTCGCAGATCCCGATCGCCCGGTCGCCGACGACCTGCTGCAGCGCCTCGGTGACCATTCCGGCGGGGTTGGTGAAGTTCACGATCCAGGCGTCCGGCGCACGGCGGGCGACGCGCTCGGCGAGGTCGACCATCGCCGGGATCGTGCGCAGCGCGAAGCAGATGCCGCCGGGGCCGATCGTCTCTTGGCCGAGGATCCCGCGGCCGAGCGGGACGCCCTCGTCGACCGTGCGCCCCTCGAGCCCGCCGACGCGGATCGCCACGAACACGAAGTCGGCGCCCTCGAGCGCGTCGTCGAGGTCGGTGGTCGTGCGGAACGGCACATGGTCGCCGTGCTCGGCCGCCTGTCCTTCGAGCACGAGCGAGATCCGCTCCAGCCGGCCGGCGTCGACGTCGTGCAGGACGACATCGTCGAACGCCTGCCCGCGGAGCAGGGCGCCGTAGACGAGCGGGACGCGGAACCCTCCGCCCCCGATGATCGCGAGCCTCACGCGGCCAGGATATCTGCGATCCCCGCGGCCGAGAGCTCGGCCTTGGGGACGAAGCCCCGCGCGGGGGTACTCGCGAGGCAGGGACCGTAGTCGCTGCGGTCGCGTGAAGAGGTGAGGACGATCTGCGGGGCGCTGGAGTCCACGCAGAGCCGCTCGGCCACCTCGAAGCCGTCGAGATCGGGCAGCTGCACGTCGAGCAGGATGAAGTCCGGGTTCAGGGTCTGCGCAGCGGCGATCGCCGACATACCGTCCTCCGCCTCGCCGACGACGTCGTACCCCTCGAGCTCCAGTAGCCGTCGCGCGGCCGCGCGGAACGCGGGGTGATCGTCGACGATAAGAACGGTTGCGGCCATAGAGAGAGTGTCGTGCTCGGTACCTCTATCCCCAAGGTGGTCACCCTGCTAACCGAAGGACGGGCAACCACACCATTGAGGTTTCGGTTCGCAACCGAAAGCTGGCGCGCGTCAACCCGCCAGCGACCTGTAGACCTCCGACGTCTGGCGGGCGATCGCCGCCCAGTCGAACTCGGTGACGGCGCGCTCGCGGCCGGCGCGGCCCATCGCCTTCGCCCGCTCGGGGTCGGCGACGAGCGCGTTGACGCGCTCGGCGATGCCGGCCACGAAGCCCTCGGGATCGCGCGGCGCGATGTCGCCCTCCGCCGTCTCGAACGGGACGAGCAGGCCGGTCATGCCGTCGACGACGACTTCGACGATGCCGCCCGTCGCAGTGGCGACGACCGCCGCCTCGCACGCCATCGCCTCGAGGTTGACGATCCCCAGCGGCTCGTAGATCGACGGGCAGGCGAACACGGTCGCGTGGCTGAGCAGCTGGATGACCTCGCGCTTGGGGAGCATCTGGTCGAGCCAGATCACGTTGCCGCGCTCCGCGCGCAGGCGCTCGACCTTCTGCTCGACCTCGGCCGCGATCTCCGGCGTGTCGGGCGCGCCGGCGCACAGCACCAGCTGGGCGGACTCGTCGAACTCCAGCGCGGCGTCGACCAGGTAGGGGACGCCCTTCTGGCGCGTGATGCGCCCGACGAAGACGACCGACGGCCGGTCGGGGTCGACGCCGTACTTCTCCAGCACGTCGGTGCCGGGGTCGGGCGTGTACTCGGCCGCGTCGATCCCGTTGTAGATCACGCGCACGCGGTCGGGGTCGATCGCCGGGTAACTCGCGAGGATGTCCTCGCGCGAGCCCTTGGAGACGGCGATGACGGCGTCGGCACCCTCGATCGCGACCTTCTCGCACCAGCTCGACAGCGCGTAGCCGCCGCCGAGCTGCTCGGCCTTCCACGGCCGCAGCGGCTCCAGCGAGTGGACGGTGGTCACGTGCGGGACGCCGTAGGTGAGCTTCGCCAGATGGCCGGCGAGCTGCGCGTACCACGTGTGCGTGTGGACGATCTCGGCGCCCTCGACGCCCGCGGCCATCGAGAGGTCGATCGACATCGCCCGCAGCGCCGCGAGGTGGGGCGCGTCGCCGCTCAGCGCGTCCCATGCGCGGTGCACGACGGCGCCGTCGCCACCCCACGCGTGCACGGTCACGTCCTCGAGCCGCGCCAGCTCGCGCGCGAGGTACTCGACGTGCACGCCCGCGCCGCCGTAGACCTCGGGCGGGTACTCGCGCGTGAGCAGCGCGACCTTCACGCCTCGACCACCTGGCCCTTGCCGACCACGACGACGCCGCCGTCGGAGACCGTGAAGCGCTCGCGGTCCGCCTCCGGGTCGACGCCGATCTCCGCCCCGGGCGCCACGCGCACGTTCTTGTCGAGGATCGCCTTGCGCACGACCGCGTCGCGGCCGACGTCGACGCCCTGCATCAGCACCGAGTGCTCGACCTCGGCGGACGAGTGCAGGCGCACGCCGGGCGAGAGCACCGAATGCCGCGCCGACCCGCCCGAGAGGACCACGCCGGCGCACACCATCGAGTCGAGCGCGTGGCCGCGGCGGCCCTCCTCGTCGAACACGAACTTGGCCGGCGGGAGCGCCTCCTGCCAGGTGAGGATCGGCCACTCCATGTTGTAGAGGTTGAACACGGGGTCGACCGAGACCAGGTCCATGTGCGAGTCGTAGTAGGCGTCGAGCGTCCCGACGTCGCGCCAATAGCCGTGGTCGCGCTCGCTCTCCCCCGGGACCACGTTCTTCGAGAAGTCGTAGACGTGCGCGGCGCCGCTGGCGACCAGCATCGGCACGATGTTGCCGCCCATGTCGTGGCTGGACTCGGAGGCCTCGGCGTCGGCGGTGACCGCCTCGACGAGCGCCTCGGTGCTGAACAGGTAGTTCCCCATCGACGCGAAGACCTGGTCGGGCGCGTCCGGCAGCCCGACGGCGTCCTTGGGCTTCTCTCGGAACGCGGTGATCGTGTGGCCGTCGGCCCCGGCCTCGATGACGCCGAACTGATCGGCCTGGTCGAGCGGCGCGCGCAGCGCCGCGACCGTGACCGCCGCGCCGGTCTCGATGTGCTGCTCGACCATCTGGCGCGGGTCCATCCGGTAGATGTTGTCGGCGCCGAACACGGCCACGTAGTCGGGCCGCTCGTCGTTGAGCAGGTTGAGGTTCTGGTAGATCGCGTCGGCCGAGCCCGAGAACCAGTACGGGCCGCGGCGCATCTGCGCGGGCACCGGCGTGACGTAGTTGCCGAGCAGCGGCGACAGGTGCCAGGTCTGCGCTATGTGGCGGTCGAGCGAGTGGCTCTTGTACTGCGTCAGAACCACGATCCGCCGGAAGCCGCCGTTGACCAGGTTCGACAGCGCGAAGTCGATCAGCCGGTAGTTGCCGCCGAACGGCACCGCCGGCTTGGCGCGATCGACGGTCAGCGGCATCAGGCGCTTGCCCTCGCCGCCGGCGAGCACGATCCCGAACACGTGCGCCACGCCTACCTCCTCAACGCCTGCTTGACGATGTCACGGGCCTCGCCGAGGATCCGCTCCAGGCGCTCCTCGCCGTCGAGGCTCTCGGCGTACACCTTGTACACGTCCTCGGTGCCGGATGGCCGGGCGGCGAACCAGCCGTGCTCGGCGACCACCTTCAGCCCGCCGATCGGCGCGCCGTTGCCGGGCGCGCTCGTGAGCTTGTCGATGATCGGCTCGCCGGCCAGCTCCGAGTCCTCGACCTGCTCGGGCGAGAGCTGCTGGAGCACGTCCTTCTCCTCCGGGGTGGCCGCCACGTCCTCGCGCCGGTAGGCCGCCTCGCCGAACCGCTCGGCCAGGCCGCGGTACGTCTCCCCCGGGTCCTTGCCCGTGCGCGCGGTCATCTCGGCCGCCAGCAGGCACGGGATGAGCCCGTCCTTGTCGGTGCTCCACGCCGTGCCGTCGCGGCGCAGGAACGACGCGCCGGCGCTCTCCTCGCCGCCGAAGCCGAGCGTGCCGTCGAGCAGCCCCCGCACGAACCATTTGAATCCGACCGGCACCTCGACGACCCGGCGCCCGAGATCCTCCGCCACGCGGTCGATGATGCTGGAGCTCACCAGCGTCTTGCCGATCCCGACGTCCGGGCCCCAGTCGCGGCCGCCGCCGAACAGGTACGCGACGCAGGCGGCGAGGTGGTGGTTGGGATTGAGCAGGCCGGCGGACGGCGTGACGATGCCGTGGCGATCGGCATCGGGGTCGTTGGCGAACGCGACGTCGAAGCGGTCGCGCATGTCGGTCAGCCGCGCCATCGCGTAGGGCGACGAGCAGTCCATGCGGATCTTGCCGTCCCAGTCGAGCGGCACGAAGCGGAACGTCGGGTCGAGCTTGTCGTTGACGATCTCCAGGTCGAGCTTGTGGCGCTCGGCGATCGCCCCCCAGTACTCCGCGCTCGCCCCGCCCAGCGGGTCGACGCCGAGGCGCAGGGAGGCCGAGCGGATCGCGTCGAGGTCGATCACCGCCTCCAGGTCGCCGACGTACGCGCCCAGGTAGTCGTGCTTGGTCGGCGCCGGCGCCGCGCGCTTGACGCCGGCGAGCCCATCGTCGAGCAGGGCGTTGGCCTCGCGCTCGATCGAGCCCGTCACGTCGGTGTCGGCCGGCCCGCCGTGCGGCGGGTTGTACTTGAAGCCGCCGTCGCCCGGCGGGTTGTGCGACGGCGTGACGACGACCCCGTCGGCGGTCCCGCGGCCGCCCCCGCGGTTGTGGGTGAGGATCGCGTGCGAGATCACCGGCGTCGGCACCGCGCCGCCGCGGGCGTCGACGCGCGCGTCGACGCCGTGGGCGGCCAGCACCTGCAGGATCGTCTCGACCGCCGGGGCCGACAGCGCGTGCGTGTCGGCCCCCAGGAACAGCGGTCCGTCGATTCCCTGCGCCGCGCGGTAGCGGCACACGGCCTCGCTGATCGCGAGCACGTGGCCCTCGTTGAACGAGCCGTCCAGCGACGTGCCGCGGTGCCCCGACGTGCCGAACGCCACGCCCTCGCGCGCGTCGTCGGTGTAGGCGGCGAGCAGCGCGTCGACGTCGATGAGGTCGGACTCCTCGGGCAGCGTTCCCGCGCGGGGGTCGATGCTCATGTCCGGCGGGCCTGCCATTGGTCGAAGGCCACGGCGGCGAGGATCAGGGCGCCGATGATGATCTGCAGGTAGAACGCGTTCACGGCGAGCAGGTTGCCTCCGTTGTTGAGGGTGGCCACGATCAGCGCACCGGCCGCCGCCCCGAAGGCGCCGCCCTTGGCCCCGAACAGGCTCGCGCCGCCGATCACGCAGGCGGCGATCGCGTTCAGTTCGTACCCGGTGCCCGCGGTCGGGATGCCGGCGTTCAGGCGCGACATGAACAGCACGCCGCCGACCGCCGCGAGCAGGCCCGCGATCGCGTACACGGCCACCAGCACGCGGGTGACCGGGACGCCGGACAGGCGCGCCGACTCGGGGTTGGAGCCGATCGCGTAGATGTAGCGGCCGAACACCGTTCGGCGCAGCACGAACGCCGTGATCACGACGACCACCGCGAAGATCCACAGCAGGTTGGGCAGTCCGAGGAAGTCACCATTGGCGATGTTGCCGAAGGCGTCCGGCAGCGGCTGGATCGTGCTGGCATCCGTATACACCAGGACCATGCCGCGTGCGATCCCGAGCATGCCGAGCGTGACGATGAACGGCGGCAATTTGCCGTAGGCGACCAGCGAGCCGTTGAACAGCCCGAGCGCGACGCCGACGGCGAGGCCGATGATGATCGCCAGCACGATCGGCGTGCCGTCGACGAGCATCTGCGCGGTCACGCAGCCGCTGAGGCCGAGCACGGAGCCGACCGACAGGTCGATGCCCGCGGTGAGGATGACCAACAGCTGCCCGACGGCGATGATCCCGAAGATCGCCACCTGGCGGGCGAGGTTGGCCAGGTTCTCGCTGGTGAGGAACTCGTCCGAGGCCAGCGTCATCGCGCCGAACAGGACGAGCAGGACGATCAGGCCGCCGGCGTCGCGGCCGAACACGTCGCCGAAGGTGAGGATCCGCTCCTCGCGCTCCTCCGGTGCCTCTGTGGTGGCCGATGCCCCGGCCGGGATGGTGCTCATCTGGGTCTCCTCCCCTTACTCGTGGGCCGCAGCGCCGGGGCTGGCGAGCCGTAGGACGTCTTCTTCGGTGGTCCCCTGCGCGGCGAGCTCGCCGGCCACGCCGCCCTCGCGCATGACGATCACGCGGTCGGCAAGCCCGAGGACCTCGGGCAGGTAGGAGGACACGACGATCACGCCGAGCCCCTCCGCGGCGAGGTCACCGATCACCTTGTAGATCTCGGACTTGGCGCCGACGTCGACGCCCTTGGTCGGCTCGTCGAACATCAGCACCTTCGCGTGGGTCGCCAGCCAGCGAGCCAGCAGCACCTTCTGCTGGTTGCCGCCCGACAGCGACGACACCGGCTGCTCCCACGACCCCGCGCGCAGCTTGAGGTCGCCGAGATAGTGGTCGACGAGGTTGCGCTCGCGCTTCTTGTCGACGATCCAGAACCGCGAGATCTCGTCGATGTGCGCCAGCGACGCGTTCTCGCGGATCGACAGCTCGAGCAGCAGGCCGAGCGTCTTGCGGTCCTCGGTCAGCAGCCCGAGGCCGGCCTGCACCGCGCGGCGCGGGCTGCCGGAGGGGACGCGCTTGCCGTCCACCTCGATGTGGCCGGCCTGGACCGGGTCGGCGCCGAACAGCGCCCGCAGCAGCTCCGTGCGGCCCGAGCCGAGCAGGCCCGCGATGCCGAGGATCTCGCCGGCCTTGACCTCGAAGTCGATCGGGCGGTCGGAGTCGATCGGCTGCAGGCCGACGACCTTCAGCCGCGCGTCGCCGAGCTTGCGGTCGGGGTTGTGCGGATACAGCGACTCGATCTTGCGGCCGACCATCGACGCGATCAGCCCGTCCTGGTCGAGCTCGCTCATCGGCGCCGTGCGGGCGAACTTGCCGTCCCGCAGCACGGTGACCCGGTCGCCGATCTCGAACATCTCCTCGAGGTGATGCGAGACGTACATGATCGCGTGACCCTCGTCGCGCAGCCCGTGGATGCGCGCGAGCAGCGCCTTGGTCTCGGACTCCGACAGCGCCGTCGTCGGCTCGTCGAAGATCAGCACGCGCGGGTTGGCCCCGAGCACCTTGGCGATCTCCACGAGCTGGCGCACGGCCAGCGAGGTCTCCTCCACCGGCGTCTTCGGGTCGAGCCAGTCGAGCCCGACGCGCTCGAGCATCGCCTTGGCCGCCTTCTTGAGCTCGCCCGGCCGCGTGATGCCGCGGCGGGCGGGCAGGCGGCCCATCATCAGGTTCTCGCCCACCGACAGGTCCGGCAGCAGGCTGAGCTCCTGGTAGACGACGCCGACGCCGGCGTTGCGGGCCTGGACCGGGCTCGGATCGCCCATGTCGCGGCCCTCGATCTCGTACGTGCCCTCGTCGCGCTGGATGGCGCCGGTGAGGATCTTGATCAGCGTGCTCTTGCCGGCGCCGTTCTCGCCGGCGAGGCAGTGCACCTCGCCGGCGCGCAGGTCGAGCGCGACGTCGTCGAGCGCCTGGATCGGCCCGTAGCGCTTCGACACGCCCTTGAGCGAGACGACGACCTCGCCCTCGGCCGCCGGCCGCTTCGTCGTGGCGGGAGCGGCCATCACTGCGCCTTCGCGGTCGGCGGCGTGAGCAGCTGCTTGACCTCGGCGGAGCCCATGTTCTCCTTGTCCGCGAGCACGGCGCCCGGGTCGAGCTTGCGCGGCGGCACGTTGCCGACCGTCGCCATCGCCGCCTCCATCACGCCCTGGTAGCCGAAGAAGTACGGGTTCTGGACCACCAGCGCGTCGATCGAGCCGTCGGCCAGGGCGGCGTTCTCCTGCGGATCGGTGTCGAACGCCACGACCGGGATCCGGTCGGCCGCGTTGTTGTCCTTGATCGCGCGCGCGGCGCCGTTGCCCGAGGTGTTGTTGGCGGCGAAGACGCCGACCAGGTTCGGGTTGGCGGTCAGCGCGTCGTTGACCTGGCTGGCCGCGGTATTGAGGTCGTTGTTGTTGTACCGGACGATCGAGACCTTCAGGCCGGGGCACGCCTTCAGGCCCGTGCGGAAGCCGGCGTCGCGGTCCTTGAGCACCTGCACGCCCGCCACCGACGACGCGATCATCACGTCGCCGGTCTCGTTGCCGGCGTCCTTGGCGAGCTGGCACATGCGCGCGCCGGCCTGCTCGGCGGCCTTCACGTTGTCGGTGCCGATGAAGCCCTCGGAGTCGGTCGTGATCGAGGTGTCGGCGACGATCACCTTCATCCCGCCCTTGCGTGCGCGGTCGATCACGTTGTTGAGCGCGTCGGACGAGTTCGGCGCCACGACGATCGCGTCGGCGCCGCGCGAGATCGCGTTCTCGACGAGCTGGACCTGCTGGTTGACGTCGGTCTCCGACGTCGGGCCGAACAGGCTGACCTTCAGGCCGTAGTCCTTCCCGGCCTTCTGCGCGCCGGCCAGCATCGACTGCCAGAACTCCGAGTCGGACGCCTTGATGATCACGTCGACCTTCTTGCCGGCGGCGGCGCCGGCGCTCGCCGCGCCACCGCCGCTCCCCGACGAGCCACCCGACGCACGGCCGGCGACGACGCCGACCACCAGCCCGATCAGGGCGATGACAGCGACGAGCGACAACGAGAACTTCAGCCGTGTCTTGGCCATGGCGAAACCTCTCCTCCCAAGGAGCGCCGTTCCCCTCGGTCCCTCAACCGAGGAAACGTTTTCAACAGAGCGGCCACTGTAGAGCCGACCTTGCTGAGTGTCAAGAGATTACGTTTTCTTGCCGAGATGGTGTACAGTGCGCGCCATGTCCGTTCCTGCGCGCTCAGAGACGCCTCAAGGAAGTCCCGAAACGTTTTCCAACCACCACGCTCGCCGCCCGACGATGAAGGAGGTCGCCACGCTCGCCGGCGTGAGCCTCGCCACCGTCTCGCGCGTCGTCAACGACGACGGCAAGGTGCGGCCCGACCTGGCCGAGAAGGTCCGCGAGGCGGTCGCCCTGCTGGGCTACCGCCGCGACCTCACCGCCACCAACCTGCGCCGCGCCGACCGCCACTCGGCCAGCCTCGGCCTCGTCTTCGACGATGTCGCCAACCCGTTCCACGCCGCCCTCCTGCGCGGCGTCGAGACCGTCGCGCGGACGCGCGGCGTGCTGCCGCTCGTCGGCAGCTCCGACGAGGACCCGGCGCGCGAGCGCGAGCTGGCCGAGGCGTTCCTCGCGCGGCGCGTCGACGGCCTGATCGTCGTCCCCGCCGGCCCCGATCACTCGTACCTGCGGCAGGAGCGCGACGCGGGCGTCGCGCTCGCGTTCGTCGACCGCCCGCCGGCGTTCATCGACGCCGACTGCGTGCTGTCCGACAACGCGGGCGGGGCGTACGCCGCCACCGCGCACCTGATCGAGCGCGGGCACCGCCGGATCGGCTTCCTCGGCGACCGCACGCAGATCTTCACCGCCGTCGAGCGCCTGCGCGGCTACCGCGAGGCGCTGACCGAGCACGGGATCCACTACGACGCGGCGCTCGTGCGCATGGACCTGCACGACAGCGCCAAGGCGTCAGCGGCGGCCGGCGAGCTGCTGGGCGGCGACGAGCCGCCGACCGCGCTGTTCAGCGCCCAGAACCTGATCACGATCGGCACCGTGCAGCGCCTGCGCGCGCTCGACCTGCATCGCCGGGTCGCCGTCGTCGGTTTCGACGACCTGACGCTGGCGGACGCGGTCGAGCCCGGCCTGACCGTCGTGGCGCAGAACGCGCACGAGCTCGGCCGCCTGACCGCCGAGCTGCTGTTCGCGCGGCTCGACGGCCAGAATGGGCCCACGCGCCGCGTCGAGGTGCCGACGACGCTGATCGAGCGCGGCAGCGGGGAACTCGTGCCGTGATCCTCGTCGCCGGCGAGGCGCTCTACGATCTGGTCCTGCACGGCGACGACGATGACCTCCGCGGCCATCCGGGCGGCGGGCCGTTCAACACCGCGCGCGCGATCGGGAGGCTCGAGCAGCCGGTCGCCTACCTCGGGCGCCTGTCCGAAGACCGCTTCGGCGAGAAGATGCTCGGCCTGCTGGCCGAAGACGGCGTGGACCTGCGCGCGGTCGTCCGCACCAACGAGCCGACGACGCTGGCGCTGGCCGAGGTCGACGACGACGGCGTCGCGTGCTATCGCTTCTACGAGCGCGGCACCTCCGCCACCGGGCTCACGCCCGACGCCGCCCTGGACGCAGTGCCCGACGACGTCGGGTTCCTGCACGTCGGCACGCTCGGGCTCACGCTCGAGCCGGTCGCCGACGCGGTCGAGGCCGTCGTCGAGCGGCTGGCGGGCCACGCGCTGATCGCGATCGACCCGAACATCCGCCCGTGGGTCATCGCCGACGCCGACGCCTACCGCGCGCGGCTGGACCGCGTGCTGGCGCACTGCCACGTGCTCAAGGTCAGCCAGGAGGACCTCGACTGGCTGTATCCCGACCTCCCCCACGTCGAGGGGATCCGGGCGCTGCTGGAGAAGGGTCCGGCGCTCGGGCTGCTCACGCGCGGCCCGAACGGCGCGCTGGTCGTCACGCGCACGGCCGAGGTCGCCGTCCCCGCCCCGCGCGCCAAGGTCGTCGACACGATCGGCGCCGGCGACGCGTTCGGCGGCGGCTTCCTCGCCTGGTGGAGCGAGCGCGGGCTGGCGCGCGACGACCTGGGCACGATCGACCTCGCGGTGGAGGCCACGGCGTTCGCGTGCCTGGTCGCCGCGCGCACGTGTTCGCGGCCCGGCGCGTCGCCGCCCTACCGCTCCGAGCTGCCTCCCTCGGACTGAAGCGGCGGCTGGCCGAAGTGCTCGCGCCGGAGCTCGCCGGCGATCTCGTCGCGCGTCCGGCGCTGCGCCTCGGCCACGCGGTCGAGGCGGCGGGAGAGCAGCCGCTCCTCGGCGGCCGCGGCGCGGATGATCAGCTCGAGCGAGCGCGCCCGGTCGCGAGCGCTAGCCATGCCGGACCGCCCTCAGCGGCAGCACGGTCCGCTCGTACGTCGAGTTGATCAGCGCGGCGAACGCTGCATAGAGGCCGGCCGCCGCGGTGGCGATGCCGAACCAGCCGGCGATCTTCACGAGCTCGGTGTGCGCGCCCGCGTCGCCGATGCCGAGCAGCAGGAGCATGACCGTCAGCAGCGCGAGCGTGACGCTCACCGCCGCGGTCGTCCGCACCGACGCGATCCACAGCAGCGCCGTGAAGATCGCCCACGAGATGAAGAACAACGCGGTCGCGTTACCGGCCTCGCTCGCCGGGATCTGATGGACGAGGAACTGCTGCAGCGCCCAGTACGACAGCCAGAAGGCGCCATAGGAGCCGAAGGCCATCGCGCCGAACGTGTTGCCGCGCCGGAACTCCCACATGCCGGCGAGCAGCTGCGCGAGCCCGCCGTAGGCGACCGCCATGCCGAGCACCACGGGCTCGCCGGTGCGGTCGAGCAGGCCAGCGTTGAAGACGCTGAACACGAGCGTCGTCATCGCCAGGGCGGCGAGCCCGAGCGGCGCCGGGTCGGCGATCGCCGCAACCGGCCGCTGGCCGTTGTGCAGGCGCGCGGGTGCGCGCATCGGGTCGTCCTCGACGGCCGAGGCCATCGAGTTCCTCTCAACGTTCACTGCCATGTCGCGCTCCTTCTGGTCGAGGTGCGCAGTGAGCGTCGCTCGCGCGCGCGGGCGTCACCATCGGCCGTCCGGACGACACGGGGACGACACGCGAGTCATCCGGACGACGGGCCGATCGCCCGATGGTGGGCGGCGCGCCGGGCGGCGACCCTGCCGTTCACCGTGACCCCCGTCGCCTTCACCGTGCA
>DATDKF010000361.1:0-8268 GCA_036520135.1 Solirubrobacteraceae bacterium | reverse complement strand
CTGGGGCGGCTGCGGCTGGAGCTCATCCATCCGCAGCCCAAGCTCGACGCGGCGGCGGTCGAGAAGGGCGAGCGCTTCCTCGCCGAGCTGGGCGCCTTCCTGGCCGCGCGCGTCGACCCGCTGGCGATCGAGCGCGACGCGAAGATCCCCGACGCGGTGATCGACGGGCTCAAGGAGATCGGCGCGCTCGGGATGAAGGTGCCCGAGCAGTACGGCGGGCTCGGGCTCTCGCAGGTCTACTACAACCGCGCGCTGGCGCTGGCCGGATCGGTCCACGCGTCGCTGTCGACGCTGCTGTCGGCGCACCAGTCGATCGGCGTCGCCGAGCCGCTGCTGCTGTTCGGCACCCACGAGCAGAAACAGCGCTGGCTGCCGCTCGTCGCGCGCACGCACATCTCGGCGTTCCTGCTGACCGAGCCCGACGTCGGGTCGGACCCGGCGCGGCTCGGCACGACCGCAACGCCGACCGAGGACGGTTCCGGTTACGTTCTGAACGGCACCAAGCTGTGGGCCACCAACGGCGCGATCGCCGACATCGTCGTCGTGATGGCGAAGGTGCCGGAGGGCGGGATCACCGCGTTTGTGCTGCCGTACGACTCGGGCGGCGTGACCGTCGAGCACCGCAACCAGTTCATGGGGCTGCGCGGGATCGAGAACTCGGTCACCACGTTCGACAACGTGTTCGTGCCGGCCGAGAACGTGATCGGGCGCGTCGGCCACGGCCTGAAGGTCGCGCTCACCACGCTCAACACCGGCCGGCTCGCGCTGCCCGCGATCTGCGTCGGCACCAGCAAGTGGGCGGTCAAGGTCGCGCGCGAGTGGGCGTCCGAGCGCGTGCAGTGGGGTCAGCCGGTCGGCAAGCACGACGCCGTCGCGCAGAAGATCGCGTTCATCGCCGCCAGCGCGTTCGGGCTGGAGGCGATGCTCGACGTCGCCAGCCGGATGGCCGACGACAAGCGCAACGACATCCGGATCGAGGCCGCGATCGCCAAGCTCTACACGTCCGAGCTCGGCTGGCGCGTCGTCGACGAGCTGATGCAGATCCGCGGCGGCCGCGGCTACGAGACCGCCGCGTCGCTGAAGGCGCGCGGCGAGCGGCCGATCCCGGTCGAGCAGGCGCTGCGCGACATGCGGATCAACCGCATCTTCGAGGGCTCGACCGAGATCATGCACCTGCTGATCGCGCGCGAGGCGGTCGACCAGCACCTGCAGGTCGCCGGCGAGCTGCTCGAGGGCGACGGCGACCTCAAGGCGAAGGCGCGGTCGGCGGCGCAGGCGGGCGCGTTCTACGCGCGCTGGCTGCCGAAGCTCGCGGTCGGCGAGGGCATGCGCCCGGGGTCGTTCGACGAGCTCGGCGAGCTCGCGGGCCACATGCGGTTCGTCGAGCGCGCGGCGCGTAGGCTCGCGCGGTCGACGTTCTACGCGATGGGCCGCTGGCAGGCGAAGCTGGAGAAGCGCCAGGCCGTACTCGGCCGCATCGTCGACATCGGCGCCGAGCTGTTCGCGATCGCCTCGGCGGTGGTCTACGCCGACACGATCCGGCGCGAGCAGCCGCAGCGAGCGGACGAGGCGCGCGAGCTGGCCGACCTGTTCTGCCGCCAGGCGCGGCGACGGGTCGACGCGCTCTTCAGCGCGCTGTTCGACAACGACGACACGGACGCCTACACGCTGGCCCAAGGCGTGCTCGACGGGCGCTTCGCGTGGCTCGAGGAGGGCGTGCTGGACCCGGCCGACTCGGCCTAGGCCGCCGCCGGCGCGAGCTCGGCGCCCGCCATGCTCGTGCCGCCCGCCCGGGCGGGCAGGAAGACGAGCGCGATCAGAGCGCCGACGACCGCGAACACGGCGCCGATGGTCGCCGTCGTGGCCATCGCGTCGACGAACGCCTGGTTGGCCGCGCCGAGGAGCGTGTGGCCCGCGCTGCCGCCGAGCTGGCCGGCGACCTCGTGGGCGGCGCCGATGCTGTCGCTCGCCGCCTCGGCGCCGGAGGCCGGGAGCCCGGCGACGGCGCCGTCCATGCTCGACCCGTAGCCGCTGGTGAGCAGGCTGCCGAGCACGGCGATGCCGAGCGTGCCGCCGACCTCGCGGACGACGTCGTTCATCGCCGAGCCGATGCCGGCCTTGGCGCGCGGGAGCGAGCCCATGATCGCCTCGGTCGCCGGCGACATCGCGAGGCCGATGCCCAGGCCCATCATGCCGAGCGCCGTGCCGATCGGCGCGTAGGCGCTGTCGGCCTCGAAGCCGGCGACCAGCCACAGCGCGGCGGCGACCGTGCCCAGCCCGCCCGCCACCACGAGCTTGGTGCCCAGGCGCTGGCTCAGCGCGACCGAGACCTTCGACGCCAGGACCATGCCGCCCGCGATCGGCAGCACGCGGATGCCGGTCTCGAGCGCGGTGAAGCCGAGGACCGTCTGCATGTACTGCGTCATGAAGTACATGACGCCCATGAGCGCGAAGAACACGAACCCGATTGAGAGGCTGGCGGCGCTGAAGCGCAGGTTGCGGAACACGCTCACGTCGAGCATCGGATGGTCGGTGCGCTGCTCCCAGGCCATGAACGCCGCGAGGATCGCCGCGCCGGCCGCGAACGCTCCGAGGATCGTCGGGCTGCCCCAGCCGCGCTCGGGCGCCTCGATCAGACCCCACACGATCGCGGACAGGCCGGCGATCGAGAGGCCGGCGCCGGCATAGTCGATCCGCGGCGAGTCCGGGTCGCGTGACTCGGGGACGAGGAGGGCGGCGCCCGCGAGGGCCGCGGCCACGATCGGCAGATTGATCAAGAAGACGCTGCTGTAGTCGAAGTGCTCGAGGAGCCAGCCACCCGAGGTCGGGCCGATGGCCACGCCGATCCCGGACACGGCGGCCCAGGCGGCGATCGCCTTGGGACGCTCACCGGCCGGGAAGATGTTCGTGAGGATCGAGAGCGTCGTCGGCATGACGAAGGCGGCGCCGAGGCCCATGACCGCCCGCGCGGCGATCAACGTGGTGGCGCTGTCGGCGAAGGTGGCGAACAGCGACCCCGCGCCGAAGACGGTGAGCCCGGCGACCAGGGCCCGGCGGCGACCGAAGCGGTCGCCCAGGCTGCCCGCCGCCAGCAGCAGTCCGGCGAACACGAGCAGGTAGCCGTCGCTGATCCACTGCAGCTGGCTGGAGGTGGCGTCCAGCGACTCGCGGATCGTCGGTAGCGCGACGTTGAGGATCGTGTTGCCCATGGTGATGACGAGCAGGCTGAGGGCGAGAACGCCGAGAGCCTGCCAACGCCGTGCGTACGGCTGGGTCTCCGGTGCCATGCGAGAACTCCTTCGAGGGGGGCTGGGAAGCACATGGCGAGCGTGCCGTCTCGCGCACCAGCGGGCATCGGGCGGCTCCCCTGATCTCGCACCCTGATCCGGGTTATGCTCGCCCCGAGCCGCGGATGCCGATCGTCGCCGAGCACCTCGTCGGGCGCGCCGCCGAGCTGGGCGCGGCGGACGACCTACTGCGCTCGGTGGCTGGGGGCGGCACGGCGACGCTGCTGCTCGCCGGCGAGCCGGGCATCGGCAAGACGCGGCTGCTGGCGGAGCTGGCCGCGCACGCCGACGCGCAGGGCTGCCTGGTCCTGACCGGCAGCGCGTCGGAGCTGGAGAGCGACCTGCCGTACTGGGTCTTCGTGGATGCGCTCGACGAGTTCGTCGCCGGGCTCGATCCGCGGCGCGTTGCGGCGCTCGGCGACGACGTCGCGGGCGAGCTCGGGCAGGTCCTCCCCGCAGCGTCGGGCTTCGCCCGCGGGGGTCCGGGCGGCGCCGACCAGCGCTACCGCGCGCACGGCGCGGTCCGCGCATTGCTCGAGCGGCTCGCCGCCAGCCGACCCCTGGCGCTCATGCTGGACGACCTGCACTGGGCAGACCCGGCGTCGGTCGAGCTCCTCGCGGCCCTGCTGCGGCGCCCGCCGTCGGCATCGGTGCTGCTCGCGCTGGCTACGCGCCCGCGGCAGGTCGACGACCGGCTCGCCCGCGCGTTCGAGCGCGGGCAGCGTCACGGCGAGCTCACGCGCGTCGACCTGGGCGGCCTGGGGCGCGCCGAGGCCGGGCAGTTGCTCGGCGACGGCGTCGACGCCGCGCGCGCCGACGTTCTCTTCGCCGAGAGCGGCGGCAACCCGTTTTACCTCGAGCAGCTCGCCCGGACGACGGGCGCGACGGTGCCAGGCTCCCCGGCGCTTGTGCTCGGCGGCGTCGAGGTCCCACCTGCGGTCGCCGCGTCGCTGGCCGAGGAGCTGGCGCTGCTGGCGGCGCCGACGCGGC
Organism: Solirubrobacteraceae bacterium; assembly: GCA_036520135.1. Taxonomy (GTDB): domain Bacteria; phylum Actinomycetota; class Thermoleophilia; order Solirubrobacterales; family Solirubrobacteraceae; genus DASSUW01. The sequence goes on along the minus strand of DATDKF010000361.1, from coordinate 3,991 downwards.
GCGTGCTCGAGGGCGCGGCCGTGGCGGGGGACCCGTTCGAGCCCGAGCTCGCCGCCGCCGCAGCAGGACTCCAAGAGCCCGACGCGATGGCGCCGCTCGACGAGCTGGCGGCGCTCGGCCTCGTCCGACCGACCGACGTGCCGCGCCGGTTCCGCTTCCGCCATCCGCTCGTGCGGCGGGCGGTCTACGAGTCGGCACCCGCGGCGTGGCGCCTGAGCGCCCACGAGCGTTGCGCGGAGGCACTGGCGGCGCGCGGCGCCCCGCCGGCGGCGCGCGCGCATCACGTCGAGCACGCTGGGCGGCACGGCGACGCCGGGGCGGCGGCGCTACTGACGGAGGCCGCCGAGGCCGTGTTCGGGCGGGCTCCGGCAAGCGCCGCCGCGTGGTGGGCAGCGGCGCTGCGGCTGCTGCCCGAGGCGGCCCCGCGCGAGCAGCGGGCGTATCTGCACATGAACCTCGCCCGGGCGTTCATGTCGATCGCGCGGATCCGGGACAGCCACCGGGAGCTCGTCACCGCGATCGAGCTGGTTCCCCCCGAGGCGGTCGCCTGGTGGGTCGAGCTGACGGTCGCGTGCGCGGCGCTCGAGCAGCTCATCGGCGTCCACGAGACGGCCCGAGGCCGGCTCGCCGACGCGCTGCATCGCCTGCCGGACCCGGCGTCGGCCGAGGCCGTGGGGCTCATGATGGAGCTCGCGATCAGCGACCTCTTCCGCACGCGCTTCGCGTCGATGCACGACTGGGCGGCTCGCGCCCACGCCGCGGCGCGTCCGCTCGGCGATCGGCCGCTCGCGGCGGCGGCGGCCGCCACGCTGGCGCTCGCGGCCACGTTCGCCGGCGCGCTCGACGAGGCCGACGCGGCGCGCGCGGAGGCGGCGGCGCTCATTGCCACGCTGTCCGATGAGGAGCTCGCGCGGCGGTCCGCGGCCGCCGCGTATCTCGCCGCGGCCGAGCTGTACCTGGATCGCTACGACGACGCGGCGGCGTACGTCGAGCGCGCGTACGCCGTGCAGCGCGCCACCGGCCATCAGTCGATGGTCATCGTCGGGACGACGCTGGCGCTTGCGTGGACGATGCAGGGGCGGCTGGCCGACGCGCGGCAACTGCTCAACGCGGCGATCGAGCGGATCCGGGCCCAGGGCATCCGCCAGGGGCGTGCGTTCCATCTCATGCACCGCGCGCTGGTCGCCATCGCCGCCGGCGACACCGACGGAGCGCTGGCCGACGCCGAGGAGGCGTTCGCGCTCACGCGTGAGCTCGACGAGACGTTCGTGTCGGGCTGGGCTGCGCTGGCCCTGGCCGCCGCCGTCGAGGCGGCGGGCGATCCGGCGCGCGCCGAGCAGGTGCTCGAAGAGCGACAGCCGGAGCTCCAGGCCGGCTGGGGCGTCGCGGCTCTGGAGCTGCTGACGCGGTGCCGGGTGGCCAGAGGCGAGGTCGAGCGGGCGCGCGAGCCCGCGGAGCAGGCCGCGGCGGCGGCAGCCGCGATGCCGGTCCCGATGGCGGTCGCGTGGGCGGCCCGCGCCGAGGCCGCGGTACGGCTCGCCGACGGCGACGCCGCCGGCGCGGCCGAGCGCGCGCTCGCCGCGGCGAGCGCCGCGGACGGGGCGAGCGCCCCTGTGGAGGCGGCGATCGGGCGCGTGCTCGCGGCGCGCGCGCTCGTGGAGGCGGGCGACGTGGACGCTGCGGTAACGGAGCTCGAGACCGCCGCAGCCGCTTTCGAGCGCTGCGGCGCCGTGCGCCGCCGCGAGGCAGCCGAGCAGGAGCTGCGCCGGCTCGGCCGGCGCGTGCACCGGCGCGGGCGGCCGGGCGCGGCGGACGCGGGCGGCCTGGAGTCGCTGACCGGCCGCGAGCTGGAGGTCGTCGACCTAGTGGTCGACCGCCGCACAAACCCGGAGATCGCTGCGCAGCTGTTTCTCAGCCTCAAGACCGTCGAGACGCACCTGCGCAACGTGTTCCGCAAGCTCGGCGTCTCGTCGCGCGTTGAGCTGGCGCGCGAGGTCGAGCGGCTCAGGCGCTCTTGATCTTCGCCGGCCGGCCGTGCGCGGCGCACACGCGCGTCGCGATCCCCGGCGACATGGTGTTCCTCGGGGTGGCTAGACCGGCTCATCCCGCGCGCGACGCTCGAGCCCGCCTGAGCGGCAGGTCCAGGAACGCGAACAGCGCGAGCGCGAGCACGGCGGCGCTGAGGATGTAGACGGGCCACGGGCCCATCACGTCCAGCAGCGACGCCGTGCTCGGCTTGGAGCGCAGGAACATGTAGTTGCCGCCGGTGACGAGGTCGCCGATCGCTGCGGCGGCCGCGACGACCAGGGTCGCGCCGAAGACGCGGCGGACCGCGCCCGCCGGCGGGATGATGTGACGGCCGGCGACGAGCAGGATCGCCGCGACGATCGCGCCCGAGTGCGTGACGAAGAACGTGACGACGAAGATCGTGGCGGTCGCCTCGGTCAGGTTCGGCGTCAGCACGGCTTGGAGCGAGGCCGTGAGCGCCCAGAAGTAGGTGAGCTCCACGAGCCTCGGATTTTCGGTCCATAGCGCGAGGACCGAGACGATCGTGACGACGTCGGTCAAGTGCAGCGGCAGGTTGTGCGCGACGTCCCAGCTCCCGCGGACGACGAACGCCGCGTGCTCGACCAGGTACGTCGCGCCGATGAGCACCGCGAGCGGCCGCGCCAGCGGCCAGCGCACCGACCCGGCCGCCGCCGCGAGGGTGAGCGCGACGGCGACGAGGTGCGCGGAGGTGCTCAGCCGGTCAGCCCGAGCGTCGCCAGGACGGCCGCCTGCACCCGCTCCTCGCCGGGGAGCGCGGCCGACTCGAGGTTCTTCGCGTACGGCAGCGGCACCTCGGCCATGCCGACGCGCTCGACCGGCGCGTCGAGGTAGTCGAAGCACGCCTTCTGGATGCGGGCGGCCAGCTCGGCGGTGACGCCGTAGGACGGCCAGCCCTCCTCCACGCACACCACGCGGTTGGTCTTGGCGACCGAGGCGGCGACGGTCTCGACGTCGAGCGGGCGCAGCGAGCGCAGGTCGACGACCTCGGCGCTCACGTCGTGCTCGGACGCGAGCGTCTCCGCCACCTTGAGCGCGCGCACGGTCGCGAACGAGTGCGCCACGATCGTGATGTCGCTGCCCTCGCGGGCGACGTCGGCGCGGCCGATCGGCGTGAGGAACTCGGGATCGAGCGGGACCTCGCCCTTCTCCTTGTAGATCGGGAGGTTCTCGACGACCAGCACCGGGTCGTCGTCGCGGATCGCCGACTTGAGCAGGCCCTTGGCGTCGGCCGGCGTGGCGGGCGCCACGACCTTCAGGCCGGGCGTCCCGGCGAACCATGCCTCGAGCGACTGCGAGTGCTGCGCGGTGAGCTGGTTGCCGGCGCCGTTGGGCGTGCGGATCACCATCGGGCAGCCGACTTCGCCGCCGAACATCGTGCGGACCTTGGCGGCGTGGTTGATCACCTGGTCCATCGCCACGAGCAGGAAGTTGATCGTCATGATCTCGACGATCGGGCGCTCGCCGCCCATCGCGGCGCCGACCGCGGCGCCGACGAAGCCCTCCTCGGAGATCGGCGTGTCGCGGATGCGCTCGGGCCCGAACTCGCCCATCAGGCCGGCGGTCACCTTGTAGGAGCCCTCGAAGACGCCGACCTCCTCGCCCATCACGAAGACGCGCTCGTCGCGGGCGAGCTCCTCGCGCATCGCGAGGCGCAGCGCCTCGCGGTACGTCATCCGCTCGGTGCCCGTGTCTACGACCGTGCTCATGAGCCCAGCCCCGCGTCGAAGACCAGCTCCTCCTCGCCGAACGGGCTGCCCGGCCGCATGCGCGCGAACTGGCCGCCGCTGCCGGGGGCGTACACGCTGCGGGCCAGCTCGCCGACCTCCGGCTCCGGGCTCGCGTCGGCGAACGCGACCGCGCCGTCGACGCGCTCGTCGACCTCGCGGTCGATCGCGTCGAGCTCGTCATCGCTGGTGCCGTGCTCGCGCAGCGTCGTGCGCAC
>DATDKF010000360.1:0-17107 GCA_036520135.1 Solirubrobacteraceae bacterium | reverse complement strand
GAGGGCGAGCACGTTCGCACGGGCCACGTCGCGGACGTGGACGAAGTCGCGCCGCTGGCCGCCGTCCTCGAACACGCGCGGCGCGCCCCCGGCGGCGAGCGCCGACCGGAAGATGCTCGCGACGCCCGCGTACGGCGTGTCGCGCGGCATCCGCGGGCCGTAGACGTTGTGGTAGCGCAGGGCGGTGTAGCTCGCGCCGGTCTCGCGCGCGAACGCCGCGCACAGGTGCTCCTGCGCGACCTTGGTCGCGGCGTAGACGTTGCGGGGATCGGCCGGCGCGTTTTCGGGCACGGCCTGCGGCTCGAGCGGGGCGCCGCAGATCGGGCACGGCGGCTCGAAGCGGCCGGCGTTGAGGGCCGCGGGTGCGCGTGGCGGCGGCCGGACGACGCCGTGCTCCGGGCACGCGTAGCGGCCCTCGCCGTAGACGACCATGCTCGAGGCAAGGACGAGGCGGCCGGCGAAGCCGTGGCGCGCGAGCGCGCGCAGCAGCACGGCGGTGCCGAGGTCGTTGTGCGCGACGTAGTCGGCGATGTCGCCGATGTCGGTGCCGAGCCCGACCATCGCCGCCTGGTGGCTCACGGCGGCGACACCGCGGACGGCTCTTGCCGAGGTCTCCGGATCGCGGACGTCGCCCTCGATCCAGTCCGCGCGCGGGTCGAGATAGTCGGGCCGCTCGCGGTGGGCCGCCGGGAGCAGCGTGTCGAGCACGCGCACCACGTGACCGTCGTCGAGCAGCGCGTCAACGACGTGCGAGCCGATGAACCCGGCGCCGCCGGTGACGAGGATCGCGCCGCTCATGGGCGCCAGACCGTAGCGACGTCAGTAGTCCGTAATCGAAACGGTCGCGTAACAGCGGTAGGTGTTCCGAGACGTGACCGACGTGATCCTCCCCGTCCTCGACGAGCGCGAGGCGCTGCCCTGGGTGCTCGCGCGCATGCCTGCCGGCTACGAGCCGATCGTGGTCGACAACGGCTCTCGCGACGGCTCGGGCGCCCTGGCCGAGCGGCTGGGCGCCAGGATCGTCCGCGAGCACGCGCGCGGCTTCGGGGCGGCGTGCTTCGCGGGCCTGCTGGCCGCCCACGCCGACGTCGTCTGCTTCATGGACTGCGACGCGTCGCTGGATCCCCGCGACCTCCCTCTCGTCGCGGAGCCCGTCGCCGGCGGCGACGCCGATCTGGTGCTCGGCGCACGCCGCGGGGCCGGGGCGGTCCACGCCCGGCTGGCCAACCGCGCGCTGGCCTTCGAGCTGCGGCGCCGCACCGGCGCGCGCCTCACCGACCTCGGGCCGATGCGCGCCGCCCGCCGCGAGGCGCTGCTCGCGCTCGGCGTCCGTGACCGCCGCTTCGGGTGGCCGCTGGAGATGGTCCTGCGCGCGGCGGGCGCGGGCTGGACGATCCGCGAGGTCCCGGTCGGCCACCACCCGCGCGCCGGCCGCTCGAAGGTCACCGGCACGGTCCGCGGCACGGCGCGCGCGGTCCGCGACATGGCGGCGGTGCTCCGGTGACCGCGCGCCTCGCGATCGTCGGCCTCGTCGGCGCCGCGGCGTGCGTCTCGTGACCTCCCTGCTCGTTATCGTCGGCGCCGAGGCGGGCGGCTCATGACGTCGTTGCTCGTCATCGCCAAGGCCCCGGTCGCGGGCCGGGTCAAGACGCGGCTGTGCCCGCCGTGCACCCCGGCGCAGGCGGCCGCGCTGGCGGGCGCGGCGCTCGCCGACACGCTCGCCGCCGCCGCGCGCGCCCGGCGTGCTGGTCGTCGCGTGCTCGTGCTCGACGGCGAGCCGGGGCCGTGGATCCCGCGCGGGTTCGACGTGCTGCCCCAGCGCGGCGAGGGACTGGCGGCGCGGCTCGCCGCGGCGTTCTGCGACGTCGGCGGCCCGGCCTTCCTGATCGGGATGGACACGCCGCAGGTCACCCCCGCGCTGCTCGACGGGGGCCTGGCTGCGCTGGATCGCGCGGACGCCGCATTCGGGGCCGCCGTCGACGGCGGCTACTGGGGCATCGGGCTGCGCCGCCCCGACCCGGCCGTGTTCCACGGCGTGCCGATGAGCGAGCGGACGACGGCGGTGGTCCAGCGCACGCGGCTCGCCGCGCTGAACCTTGACACGGCGATCCTGCCGCCGCTGGTCGACGTCGACACGATCGCGGACGCGCGCGTCGTCGCCACCGAGGCGCCGGGCAGCCGCTTCGCCCGCGTGCTGGAGGGCCTGGCCGCATGACCGCGCTCCACACGGCCCTGCCGGCCGACCTGCTGTACGGGCGCCTGCTCGCCACGGCCGCGCAGCACGTGCTGGGCGGTGGCCCGCCCCCGCGGGCCCGTGTGCGCTCGGCCGACGGGACGCTCGAGCCGCTGCCGCTCGACCGCTGGGTCGGCGCCGCCGACGCGGCCGACACGGAGGTGCTCGAGCTCGCCGAGCCGTCCGTTCTCGACCTCGGTTGCGGGCCCGGCCGCCACCTCGCCGCCCTGCGCGCCTGCGGCAAGGTCGCGCTCGGGGTCGACCTCTCCCCGGTCGCCGTCAGGCTCGCCAGCCGGCGTGGCGCCGCGGCGATCCCCGGCGACGTGTTCGGCGACGTGCCATGGGCCGGACGCTGGCGGACCGCGCTGCTGATGGACGGCAACGTCGGCATCGGCGGCGCGCCGGAGGCGCTGCTGCGCCGTACGCGCGAACTGCTGGCGCCGGGCGGCGCCGCGCTCGTTGAGCTCGACCCGCCCGGGGCCCCGACGCTCTGCACACGCCTGCGGATCGAGGCGCCCGGCGTCGTGAGCGAGTGGTTCCGCTGGGCGCGCGTCGGCGTCGACGGGATCGAGCCGCTGGCCGCGCGCGCCGGGCTGCCGGTCGAGGACCTCCGCTGCCCGGGCGGGCGCTGGCTCGCGCGGTTGCGCCGGCCATGAACGCCCCGCCCGGACCCTTCCGGCCGCGCTTCTGGCGGTCACCGCTGCGTGGTCCGTGGCTGACCGCCGCGCTCGGCACCGTGCTGCTCGCGCTCGTCGCGATCGTGGCGGTCACCGGGTTCCTCTCCCACATGGCGTACGAGCCCGACCTGCGCGGCAACGCGATCGTGCCGGCAGGCTCCGATCTCCCGCTCACGTTCGGCTGGCCGACGAGCCCGACCTGGCTGTACGCGGTCAACCAGAGCCTGCACGTGAACGTCGGGCTCGTCGCGGTGCCGTTCCTGCTCGCCAAGCTGTGGTCGGTCATCCCCCGGCTGTTCGCGTGGCCGCCCGCGCGCTCGCCGGCCCAGGCGATCGAACGCCTCGGGATCGCCCTGCTCGTCGCCAGCGCGGTCTTCCAGTTCGCCACCGGGATCGTGAACGCGCAGTACTGGTACGCGTTCCACTTCAACTTCGTCGTCGCGCACTACTACGGGGCGATCGTGTTCGTCGGCGCGCTCGCGCTGCACGTGGTCGTCAAGACGCCGGTGATCCTGCGCGCCTACCGCGAGCGCGGCTGGCTGCGGCCGCTGCGCGACGACCTGCTGCACACGCGGCCGGAGCCCGCGGAGCCGGACGGCCTCGCGCCGGTCGATCCCGACCCGCCGACGATCACACGGCGCGGCCTGTTCGCGTTCGTCGGCGGAGCGTCGGCGCTGCTGCTCGTGGCGAACGTCGGCGAGTCGATCGGCGGCCCGGTCCGCAAGCTCGCCTTCCTCGCCCCGCGGCGGGAGAGCTTCCCGGTCAACAAGACCGCCGCGCGGGCGAAGGTGACGGCCGACATGGTCGGGCCGGCGTACCGGCTCGCGCTGTCCGGCGGCGCCCGCGAGGTCGCGCTGAGCCGCGACGACCTGCTGGCGCTGCCGCAGCACACCGCGCGGTTGCCGATCGCCTGCGTCGAAGGCTGGACGACGACGCAGACGTGGACCGGCGTGCGGCTCTCGGAGCTCGCCGCTGTGGCCGGCGTCCCGGGCGCGGGCAGCGCGTTCGTCCGTTCGCTGCAGCCGGCCGGGGTGCTCTCCAAGGCGTCGCTGAGCGGCGACGCGGTCGCGGACCCGGACGCGCTGCTGGCGTTGAAGGTGGGCGGCGCCGACCTGCCGCTGGATCACGGCTACCCGGCGCGGATCATCGTGCCGGCGCTGCCTGGCGTGCACAACACGAAGTGGGTCGCGTCGATCGAGTTCGGGGCGGCGGCGTGAGGTTCTGGATCGCCAACCTATTGCTCCTGCCGCTGTGCGCGTGGGCGCTCGTCGAGGTGTTCAGCGTCTCGAGCACGAAGGCGGCAATGGGGATCGCGACTTGGCTGATCGCCGCCGTGATCCTCCACGACCTCGTGCTGCTGCCGCTCTATTCGGCCGGCGACCGAGCCGCCCGGCTCGCGGTCGGCAGCGCGATCAACTACGTGCGGGTCCCGGCCGCGCTCTCGCTGCTGATGCTGCTCGTCTTCTGGGGCACGATCGCGGGCCGCGGCGAGGGTGCCTATCACGCGGTCAGCGGCCGCTCGTTCGAGGGCTACGCGCTGCGCTGGCTGCTCGTCACCGGCCTGCTGTTCGCGGCCTCTGGCTGCCTGTATCTGTCGCGTCGAGGATCTGCACGACGCCGTCGGCGCGGCCGGTGACGTAGACGCGATGGCGCACAGGATCGACCCTGACCGCGTCCGGCTGGCGCACGGCCGGGAACCCGGCGAGGCGGTGCGGCCGCGCGCCGTCGGCGAGCTCGACGAGCCGGTTGGTCGCGGTCGTGGTCACCCACAGGCGCTGGTTGACAGTGTCGGAGGCGATCCCGTACGGGCTGCCGAGGATCGGGAGCCGGCGCGTGAGGTGCAGCTGCGGACGGAGCTCGTAGACGAGCAGCCCGTTCCCGGTCGTGTCGACGACGTAGATCAGGCGGCCGCGGCCGGCGGCGACGTGCGTCGGGCCGACGCCGGCCGGGGCGCGGCCGATCAACCTCCGGCCGTCGTAGACCGCGAGTTCTCGCGCCCGCGGCGAGAGCACCGCGACCGCGCGCCCTGCGTCGACCACGGCGCGCAGCGCCGGGCGTGTCGCGACGGTCTCGGCGGGCACGACGTGCCCGGCCGGCCGCTCGGTCAGCGGCGGCGACGCGGCCGGCCCCGCGAGCGGCGGGAACTCGGCGACGTCGTCGGCCGAGCCGCAGCCCGCGAGGACGGCGAGCGCGACGAGGAGCAACGCGATGGCGCGGGCTAAGGCAATGCGCGCCAGAGTCGCACGCGCGCGGCCGGCTGGTGGGAAACGAACGATGAACAGTGCTGCGCCGGCACTGACCTCGTGGATCATGCCGGCGGCGGTGGTGCTCGCCGTGATCCCGCTGGTGGCGGGCCGGATCGTGACCACGCCGCTCGGGGTCCCCGATCCCCCGTTCGTCGGCGATGTCGCTCCCCACGCCGACCCGCTCCTCGCCGTGTCGGTCGCGTGCTTCGCCGCGGCGGTGGCGCTCGCCCCGCGCCTGCTCGCCGCCCGCGCGGTGTGGTTCGCGGCCGGGGCGGGCGCGCTCACGCTGGTGCTGCGGCTGGCGCTGGCGGCGGGCGGCGGCGGACGGGGCGGCGCGGGCGTGGCGGCGTGGTGGAAGGTCTTCGATCCGGCGCGCTCGTACGAGGCGCCGAACGAGTACCTGCCCGCGCTCGGGGCGCTGCGGTGGGGGCCGCGCTTCTTTCTCGACCGCTTCGCCGAGACCGTGCCGGCGCTGCCGGTCCACGCGGCCGGGCACCCCCCCGGGATGCTGCTCGCGCTGGACGCGCTCGGCATCGCGTCCCCGGGCGGCATGGCGGCGCTGTGCATCGGCGTCGGCGCGCTCGGCGTGCCGCTCGCGTACCTGCTCGGCCGCCAGGTACTCGACGAGCCGCGCGCCCGGCTGGCGGCGCTGCTGCTCGCGTTCGCCCCGGGCGCGCTGCTGTTCGGCGCGACGTCGGCCGACGCCGTCTACCTGACGCTCGGCCTACTGGCCGCCTGGCCGCTCGCGGCGCGGTCGTGGCGCGCGCGTACGGCGGGCGCGGTCGCGCTCGCGGTGGCGTCACTGTTCGCGTGGTCGCTGCTGGCGGTCGGCGCGTGGGCGGCGCTGCTCGCGTGGCGCCGGGAGGGTTGGCGCGCGGCGCTGGCGCTGTCCGCGTTGTGCGGCGTCGTCTTGGCGGCGTTCTATGCCGCGCTGTACGCCGGCACCGGCTTCGACCCGATCGGCACGCTGCGCGCGACCGAGGACGTCTACCGCGCCGGCGTCGCGGCCGTGCGCCCGTACTGGTACTGGCTGCTCGGCTCGCCGACCGCGTTCCTGCTCGTCCTCGGGCTGCCGATCTCCTGGTATGCCCTGCGCTCGCTGGCCGCCGGCCGCACGCTCGCGGTCGCGATCTTCGCCGTGCTCGCGTTCGCCGCCGTGATGGGCTTCACCAAGGCCGAGACCGAGCGGATCTGGCTCTTCTTCGCCCCGTTCGTGTGCCTCGCCGCCGCTGCCGGCCCGGCCGCCGACGTACCGCTGCGGCCGTTGCTCGCGCTCCTCGCCGTCCAGGCGCTGGCCTACGAATTCGCGTTCGACACGATCTGGTGACCGCGCAGGCGCTCGACCAGCGCGGCGATCGCCGCCCCGTCGCCGCGCGGCGCGTCCGGCCACTCGTCCACGAGCGTCCACCAGTACTCGCGCGGCGTGCCCGGGTAGCGCGGGATCAGGTGCAGGTGGAGGTGACCGACCCCGTGGCCGACGACGGCCGCGTAGACGTGCTCGGCTCCCTCGACGTCCTGGAGCGCGCGACTCCACCGCGCCGCCGCGATGCCGACCGCCGCCGCCTCGTCCGCGGTCAGGTCGCCGAGCTCCGGCACGTGCCGCCGCGCCTCCACGAACAGGTAGCCGAGGTACGCGCGCTCCTGCGCGCCGGCCGGCGTGGCCAGCGGGAGGTGGGCGACGACGACCTGCTCGTCGCCCGCCACCACCAGCGGCTGGGTCGCCGGGTCGGCGTGCTCGGCGCAGATGAAGCAATCGCTCACGCACGGCAGTCTCCCGCAGCCGTCAGATGCCCGGCGCGACGGCCGTCGCCGGTGCCGGCGGCGCGAAGGTGAGCATCCAGTCCACGCCGAGGTCGAGGTCCATCCGCTCGCCGTGGGAGAGCGACACGCACGCGTCCGCCCGGACGCGGCGCGCGTGGATCGCGCCGACGTGGCCACGAGGCGCCTGCGGGCAGTCGGAGATGCGGCGCCCGTCGGGGCGGCGGAAGATCAGGCGGCCGTCGGGCCCGGGCTCGAGCGCGTAGCGGCCCTCGTGGAGCAGGCGGTGATGGTGTCGGCACATCTGCACGAGGTTGCTCAGGCTGGTCTCGCCGCCTTGCGCCCAGTGCTCGACATGGTGGGCGTCGACGAAATGCCGCGCGGTGCAGCCGGGGAACCTGCACCCGCGGTCGCGCGCCGCCAGGGCGCGCCGCAGCGCGGGCGGGATCGAGCGCGTCTTGCGCCCCACGCTGAGCGGTCGGCCGTCGCGTTCGAGGATCCGGACGATCGACGCGTCGCAAGCGAGCCGTCGCGCTGTCTCCGCGGCAAGCGGCACGCCGTCGTCGAGCTCGCTCGTCTCGCCGCGTTCGTCGCCGCGCAACGTGGCCGTGTCGACGTGCACGACGACCTGGTAGCGATCGCCGCCCGTGCGCGCGCCGTGGGATCCGGCGAGCATGGTCTCGGCCATCAGCATCAGCGCATCGGCGCGGGCTTCGCCGGCGGTCGTGGCGAGCGCTTCCGCGGAAGCGTCGCGGGCGTCCTCGAGCGTCCCGGGGTCGTCGTCCCGCGCTTCCGCGGCAGCGCCCCGCTCGCCTGCGGCTGCCGCCTCGCCCGCGTTCGCGCGAGCGTCGCGCTCGTCGTCGCCGGCCGCGTCGCCCGCTTCCGCGGAAGCGCCCCGCTCGCCGTCGCCGGCCGCCTTGCCCGCTTCCGCGGAAGCGCCCCGCTCGTTGTGGCCGGCCGCTTCGTCCGCTTCCGCGCAAGCGCCCCGCTCGTTGTGGCCGGCCGCTTCGCCCGCTTCCGCGGAAGCGGCCGCCAAGCGCTCGCGCGCGGCTTCGAGCGCGGCGATGAGCACGGCGCCCTCCTCGGCGGGCAGCCGGCCGCGGAGCAGCAGCGATCCATCGTCGTCGTGGTCCCACGTCAGCCAGCGCTCCGCTCGCGCGCCCTGCGCGACGCGCTCGACCGCGACGACGCTCCGGTGGGCTCGGACGAGGCGCTCGAGCTGGGCCGCCGTCGCGTGCTGCGCGAGGCTGAGCAGGTCCGTCTCGCGCTCGAGACCGTCCACGCGCGTAATGGCGCGGACCTTCGAGTAGCTCAGCTCGCCGCGGGCAAACGCGGCGCGCACCGCGGGCAAGTCCGCCAGCCGCCGTGCCACGCGGACGTGCTCGCGCGCGGACACGGGCGCGATGCCGCAGCGCCACGCGACCCAGTGCGCGCACGACCGGGCGCCCCAGGACGCCCAGCCCTGCCGGCGGTCGAACTCCGCGACGAGGGAGAGCCAGCGGCACGTCGCCGCGTGGATGTGGGATGCCAGCGCGCAGATCTCCTCTTCGAGCGCTTCGAGGGAGGTCGTTCCGTCCGGTTCGGGATCTATCAATTGCGAACACATGTTCGTACCGTATCCCCCACGCCGGATGGAGAAGCGCTTCCGCGGAAGCGCCGGCCCTGCCCCCGACGAAAGAACGACACCCCTCGTCCGACGTCTGCTGCGTCGCGCCCTGGCGGCGACTACGCGGTGGCGAGCGCGGCCTCGTCAGCCGGGCGCAGGATCGCCACCTCGCCCGGCGCGTGCTCGAGCAGCCATGCGACGTCGGCGGAGCTCAGCCCGTCCGTACGCGCGGTCGCCGCGGCCACCACGATGCGGTCGTAGCGCTCCTCCGCGAGCAGCTGGCGCAGCGCGTGCCGGACCGTCCGGCCGCGCCCGATCCGGCCGTCGACCGGCACGCCCGCCGCCGTCGCGCGCTGCTCGATCGCCTCCTGCAGCTCGAATGCCTCGTCGCACGCCCGCGGGATCGGCGTGTCAAACGGCACCGCCATCGGCACGGGCGCCAGGTAGGCGGGGACGAGCGTGGCGTTCTCGACACGGGAGATCCGGAGAGCCGCGTCGAGCGCGGAGAGCGACAGCTGCGTTCCGACGTACGGGAACAGGATGCGCCGCGTGCGCTGCGCGGGCTCGACGCGCCGGCGCCGCACGACAAGGACGGCGATCACGGCACCCGCGACGAGGCCCACAAGCAGGATCAGAACCTCGGTCACCGCCTGCGCCCCCACTCGCGTTTAGAGCGGTCCGCGACGATCCGCAGGTCGATGCCCGGGAGCGCGCGCAAGAGGCGCTCGGTGAGAGGCGCGCCGAGCCGGCGCAATCCGGACCGCGGAGCCGGCGTGCCGATCAGAACGTACGTCGAGCGCCGCTCGCGCGCCACTCGGGTGGCGACCGCGACGACGTCGTCGCCCTCCTCGACGATCACGTAGGCGCCCAGCAGCGATCCGAGCCGGCGGAACGCCTCGATCTGCTCGCGCTCGCCATCGGAGGGCTCCCGTGCCAGCACGATCAATACGTCGAGCTCCGCGCCGAGCCGCTGGGCGGAGCGCCAGGCACGCCGGACGATCCGCTGCGATGCGGGCTGCGGCGTCACGAGCGCGAGAAGCCGCTCGCCGACGGCCTGCGGCGCCGCCTTGTCGATCAGCCGATCCTCGCGCGGCGCAAGCATGTCGACGCGAAGTCGCTTCGCCTCCACATCCTCGGCCACCTGCCGAAGCGCAACCTCGCGTAGCGCTTCGAGGTTCTCGACGCGGAAGAAGCCGTTCAGCGCCGACGGTACGCGCGCCTCCGGGTAGACCTTGCCCGCCCGCAGCCGCTCGATCAGGGCGCCCGGCGTGAGGTCGACGAGCACGATCTCGTCGGCATCCGAGAGCACCGAGTCCGGGAACGTCTCGCGCACGCGTGCGCCGGTGAGCTCGGTCACCTTGTCGTTGAGCGACTCGAGGTGCTGGACGTTGACCGTCGAGTAGACGTCGATCCCCGCCTCGAGCACATCGGCGATGTCCTGGTAGCGCTTGGCGTGCTCGAGCCCGGGCGCGTTCGTGTGCGCGAGCTCGTCGACGAGGCACAGCTCGGGCGACCGCTCCAGCAGGGCGGGGAGGTCCATCTCGACGAAGTCGACTTCGCGGTAGGTCAACCGGCGGGGCGGAACCTGGTCGAGCCCGTCGGCCTGCGCCTCGGTCTCCGCCCGGTCGTGGGGCTCGAGGTAGCCGATCACGACGTCCCGGCCCGCCTCGAGCTCGGCCCGCCCCTCCTGCAGCATGCGGTAGGTCTTGCCGACTCCGGCGGCCATGCCCAGGAACACCTTGTGCCGACCGGGCATGACACGAACGCTACTCGCCCCCCAGGGCTGCCGTGACGCGTCGCACAGCCCTGCGCAGCGAGCCGGGCGGAGACGGAGCGAACACCGGCCCGGCGCCGTCTGCGAGCAGCAGCGCGGCGCCCGCGACGCCGCGCGGGTCCGGGTGCGGCGCGCCGCGCAGCGCGGCCGCCAGCAGCAGCAGCTCGGTACGGGCAGCGAGCACCTCTCGGCGGTTGACGGGGATCGCCGCGGTCACGCCCGCGGGCGCGCGCTCGGTCTCGAGCACGATGCGCTCGAACCTGCACGCGAGACGACGACGGTTCCGGGCCGACACCAGGACGGACGCCCGCCGGGCGAGGGCCCGCGTTGCAAGCGGATCGTCGCCGGCGGCGAGCCGGCGGTCGAGCTTGGATCGTCCGCCCATCGTCACGCCCCCAGGAGGTTGTGGACGACGAGGTCGATCAGCTTGATGCCGATGAACGGCGCGACCAGCCCGCCGAGGCCGTAGATCAGGAGATTGCGCCGCAGCAGCGCCGTCGCGCCCACCGGGCGATAGCGGACCCCGCGCAGGGCCAGCGGCACCAGCAGCGGGATGATCAGCGCGTTGAAGACGATCGCCGAGACGATCGCCGACTCGGGCGTGCCCAGCGACATGATGTTGAGTGCATCGAGCGGGCCGGGCCCGCCGGGCGTCGCCGCGTAGGTCGACGCGAAGATCGCGGGCAGGATCGCGAAGTACTTGGCGACGTCGTTGGCGATCGAGAACGTCGTCAGCGCCCCGCGGGTGATGAGCAGCTGCTTGCCGACCTCGACGATCTCGATGAGCTTCGTCGGATTGGAGTCGAGGTCGACCATGTTCCCGGCCTCGCGGGCCGCCTGGGTGCCGGTGTTCATCGCGACGCCGACATCGGCCTGAGCGAGCGCGGGCGCGTCGTTCGTGCCGTCGCCGGTCATCGCCACCAGTCGGCCGTCGGCCTGGTGGGAGCGGATCAGCTCCATCTTGGCCTCGGGCGTCGCCTCGGCCAGGAAGTCGTCGACGCCGGACTCCTCGGCGATCTTCGCCGCCGTGAGCCGGTTGTCGCCTGTGACCATGACGGTGTGGATGCCCATCCGGCGCAGGCGCTCGAAGCGCGCCGTCATGCCCTCCTTGACCACGTCCTTGAGCTCGATCACGCCGAGCACCTGGGCGTCGCGCGCGACCGCCAGCGGCGTCGATCCGGCCGACGCCACGCGGTTGAGCACCGCCTTGAGCTCGCCCGGCGCCGCGCCCCCCTCGTCGCCGACCCAGCGGATGATCGCGTCGCCGGCGCCCTTGCGCAGGCGCGTGCCGTTGAGGTCGACGCCGCTCATGCGCGTCTGCGCCGTGAACGGGATGAAGCGCGCGTGCTGCGCGCCAAGGTCGTGCTCGCGGAGTCCGTACTGCTTGGCCAGCACGACGATCGAGCGACCCTCGGGCGTCTCGTCGGCGAGCGACGCATACTGGGCGGCCTCCGCCAGCTCGGCCTCGGCCACCCCGGGCATCGGGATGAACGCCGCCGCCTGACGATTGCCGAGCGTGATCGTGCCGGTCTTGTCGAGCAGCAGGACGTCGACGTCGCCCGAGGCTTCGACCGCGCGGCCGGACAGCGCGAGCACGTTGCGGCGCACCATCCGGTCCATGCCCGCGATGCCGATCGCGCTCAGCAGCGCCCCGATCGTCGTCGGGATCAGCGCGACGAGCAGCGCGATCAGCACGGTGATCGAGATGTCGGTGCCGGCGAACTCGGCGAACGGGCGCAGCGAGACAACGACCGCCAGGAACACGATCGTCAGGCCCGCGAGCAGGATCGACAGCGCGATCTCGTTCGGCGTCTTGCGCCGCTCGGCCCCCTCGACCAGCGCGATCATCCGGTCCAGGAACGACTGCCCGGGCTCCTGCGTGATCTCGACCACGATCCGGTCCGACAGCACGCGCGTGGCGCCGGTCACCGCGCTGCGGTCGCCGCCAGACTCGCGGATGACCGGCGCGGACTCGCCGGTGATCGCCGACTCGTCGACGGACGCGATGCCCTCGATCACCGTGCCGTCGCCCGGGATGACCTCTCCCGCCTCGACGATCACGACGTCGCCGCGCGCGAGCTCGTTGGCCGGCCTCTCGCTGCCGTCGCGCAGGCGCGCGACGGTCTGCGTGCGCATCGCGCGCAGCGTCTCGGCCTGCGCTTTGCCGCGGCCCTCGGCGATCGCCTCCGCGAAGTTGCCGAAGATCACGGTCAGCCACAGCCAGATCGCGACCGTGAAGGTGAACCACCCCGGGTCATCGGATCCGACGACCCAGATCGCGGTCGTCAGCGCGGCACCGACCTCCACGACCAACATCACCGGATTGCGCATCATCAGCCGCGGGTCGAGCTTGCGCAGCGACGCGCCGACCGCCGCGATCATGATGTCGCGCTCGAACAGGGAGCGCTCGGGACGGTCGGTCATCGCAGCGCCTCCAGCGCGTCGTTGAGCTTGACCACGTTCACGGACTTCGGGCCGCCGAGGCCAAACAGCGGCCGGCTCGTGGCGTTGTCGACCAGCGCGAGCACACGCGCGAGCGGCAGGCCGCGCTCCTTTGCGACGCGGTTGGCCTGGATACGCGCGTTGTCGAGCGAGATCTGCGGATCGACGCCCGAGGCCGAGGTCGTGACCGCGTCCGGAGGGACCTGGGCGGCGGTGAGCCCGGGTGTGTACGGCCGCTCGCGCTTCAGATACGCGGCCAGGTAGCCGCGAAGCTGCTCGGCGAGCGCCTTCTGGTTCGGGCCCTGGTTGTTGAAGGCCGTCGCGTCGGCGGCGTAGCCGGTCGCCGACGGGCGGCTCTGGAACAGGCTCCTGTCCTTCGAGTAGTCCTTCGCGATCAGCGTCGGGTCGCCATCCGCCTTGTGCGGCCACACGACCTGGGCTACGCCTGTCATCGCCAGCGGATAGGCGAGGCCGAACACGAGCGTCAGCACGATGGCCGCGATGACGGCGAGTCTCAGTTCACGCATCAGAAGAGCCGGTGGGTCATGCCCTGGACCACCGGTCCGAGGAGCAGGGCGGGAACGAACGTGAGGAGCGCGACGAGCACGACGACGCCGACGAGGACGATCACGAAGGTCGGCGAGTCGGTGCGAAACGTGCCGGCGCCGGCGGGCGTGACGCGCTTGCCTACGAGCGAGCCGGCGATGGCGAGGACTGCGAGCATCGGCAGGAAGCGGCCGAACAGCATCGCGAAGCCGCCCAGCAGGTTCGCGAACGTGATCCCGAACTGCGCCGCGTCGGCGGGCTGCACGAAGCCGGTGTAGCCGGCGAACGCCGAGCCATTGTTGTTGGCCTGCGACGTGTAGGCGTAGAGCGTCTCCGACCAGCCCTGCGGGCCCGAGTTGAAGATCGAGACCTTCCCGTAGGTGGTCGCGATCGCGAGCGTGCTCGTGACGAGCACGAGCAAGGGCACGCCGATCGTGCCGATCACGGTCAGCTTGACCTCGCGCGCCTCGATCTTCTTGCCGAGGAACTCGGGTGTGCGGCCGACCATGAGGCCGGACAGGAACACGCCGAGGATGGCGAACAGCAGCATGCCGTAAAGGCCGGACCCGACGCCGCCGAAGATCACCTCGCCGGACTGCATGTTGGCCATCGGGACGAGGCCGCCGATGCCGCTGAGCGCCTCCATCGCGCCGTTCACGGCGCCGCACGAGGCGACGGTGGTGATGACGGCGAACAGCGAGGTGGACGCGATGCCGAAGCGCTGCTCCTTGCCCTCCATGTTGAAGCCGTGCAGGCCGGCGGCGTCCATTGCGGGCGTCCCGTGATTCTCGGCGATCGCGACGACGACGACGCCGACCACGAACAGGGCGAGCATCGCGGAGTAGATCGCCCAGCCCTGACGGCGATTGCCCACGAGCCGTCCGTAGACCGACGTGAGCGCGGCGGGGATCGCCAGGATGAGCAGCATCTCGACGAAGTTGGAGAGCCAGGTCGGGTTCTCGAACGGATAGGCGGAGTTGACGTTGAAGAACCCGCCGCCGTTGGTCCCGAGCTCCTTGATGACCTCCTGCGAGGCGACCGGGCCGGCGCTGAGCGACTGGATCACGCCCTGCGAGACCAGGATGAGGCCGACGACGACGGAGATCGGCAGGAGCACGTAGACGAGCGTCTTGACGAGATCGCCGTAGAAGTTGCCGATGGTCGTGCCCGAGCGGGCCGCGAGCGCGCGGATGAACGCGATCGCGACGGCGATGCCCACGGCGGCCGAGACGAAGTTCTGGACGGCCAGACCGGCCATCTGCTGGAGGTTCGAGAGCGTCGTCTCGCCGGAGTAGAACTGCCAGTCCGTGTTGGTGATGAACGACGCCGTCGTGTTGAACGTGACGTCGTACGGCATCCGCGGGCGCAGGATCAGGTAGAGCACCCCGAAGAACACGGCGCTGAACACGAGCACCGACTTGGCGTAGCCCCTCCAGTCCTGCTCCCCGCCGCCGAACAGGCGCGCGGTGAGACGGTCGACGACGCTGATGCCGATCTCGCCGCGGTAGACCCGGGTCATGTACGCACCGAGCAGCGGCGTGATCGCCGTCAGCAGCGCGATGTACAGCGCGATCTCGATCCATCCTGCGGCGGTCATCTCAGAACCGCTCCGGGCGCAGCAGCGCGGCCAGCAGGTACGCGAACAGTGCGAGCGCGATGATCAGCGCGATGACCTCGGACGCGCTCATACGCGGTCGAAGCCCCTCAGGAGCAGGAACAGCGCTGCGAACGCGGCCGCCGCGACGACCGCCGACGTGACGTCCGAGAGCGAGTCCAGGATCGAAGCGAAGAGCATGAACGGGACGCTAGGCGCGCCCCCGTCAAGCCCCCGTTCAGATGCGGCCGCGCGGCATCAAGATTCCGTGAAGCGGTACCCGACGCCCGGGTCCGTGCGGATGTGCTCGGACCCGATCTTGCGGCGCAGGTTGGCGATGTGCGTGCGCAGCACCGCGGTGTCGTTCGCATACTCGGGGCCCCAGACCTCCACGAGCAGCGCGCGGTGGGTGAGCAGGCGGCCGCGGTGGCGGGCGAGCGTGCGCAGCAGGTCGAACTCGATCGGCGTCAGGTGGACCTCCTTGCCGCCGACCCGGACGACGCGCGCGGCGAGGTCGACCTCGAGCCCGTCGGCGCGCAGCACCGGCTCGTCGGGCTCCCCGCCCGCGCGCCGCAGCGCCGCCTGCAGCCGCGCCATCAGCTCGCGTGCGCCGAACGGCTTGGTCACGTAGTCGTCGGCGCCCGCCTCGAGCGCGCGCACCTTCTCCTCCTCGTCCCCGACCGCTGACAGCACGATGATCGGCATCTGGCTCCAGCGGCGCAGCTCGCGCGTGACCTCGACGCCGTCGCCGTCCGGGAGCACGAGGTCGACGATCGCGGCGTCCGGCGGGCGGATCGAGGCGCGGTCGAGCGCCTCCTCGGCCGTCTCGGCTGGGATCGCCTCGAAGCCGGCCTCGCGCAGCACGACGCGCAGCGCCCGCAGGATCTGCGGCTCGTCGTCGAGGACGAGGATCCGCCTCACGCCGGGACCGGCTCCGGGGTCGGAGTCGGGAGCGGCAGCGCCACGACGAACGAGGTGCCCTGACCGGGCAGCGACTCGACGTGCACGTGGCCGCCGTTGGCCTCGACGAAGCCGCGCACGATCGCCAGCCCGAGTCCGGCGCCGCGGCCGGCGGGGCGCGGGCCGCGGTAGAACGGGATGAAGATCCGCTCCTGCTCGGCGGCCGAGATGCCCGGCCCCTGGTCGACGACGCGCATGAGGATGCGCCCGCCGCTCACCCTCGCCCGCACCGACACGGGATGCCCGGCGCCGTAGCGCAGCGCGTTCTCGATCAGGTTGGCGAACGCGCGCTGGAGCTGCGTCGCGTCGGCGCGGATCAGCGGCAGGTCGGCCGCGATCGCGAGCCGCACGCGGTCGGGGGGCGCGCCGGTGTCCTCCACGGCGGCGTGGATGACCTCCTCGAGCGACACCCAGTCCGGCCGCGGCTCCGCGGCGCCGGCCTGCAGCCGCGAGAGGTCGAGGAGCTGGTCGACGAGCCGCGTGAGACGGGCGCTCTCGTGGGTGATCGCGTCGGTCAGCTCGGCGCGGTCGGCGTCGTCGAGCGCGGGCGAGGCGAGCGCCTCGCCGGCCGCGACGATCGCGGTCAGCGGCGAGCGCAGGTCGTGCGAGACCGACCGCAGGACCGCGGTCTTGATCTCGTCGCTGCGCCGCAGCGCGCTGGTCTCGACCACCTCGCGCGTGAGCCGCTCGCGCTCCAGCGCGGCGGCGAGCAGCGCCTCGAGGGCGGGCGCCACGCGCTCGCGTGCCAGATCCGCGGCGGCCGCGGGCACGAGCAGCGTCCCGTGCTCGCCGAGCGCGATCGCCGCGTGGCGCCCGTCGCCCTGCACGCGCTCGAGCACGACCGCCGCGGAGTCGATCTCGAGCGCGTCGGCGATCCGCTTCGCCGCGCCCGGCAGCGCCGCCCGCGGCTCCGGCGTGCCGAGTAGCAGCCGAGCGAGCTCGGCGGCGAGGTCGGCCTCGCGGCGGCGCCGTTCCGCCTCGCGGGCGCGCGCGCCGGCGAGCTCGGACAGCGTCGACGCGACCGCCGCTGTGACGAGGAAGACGGCGAGCGCGACCCAGTTCTCAGCTTCGTCGATCGTGAAGCGCCCGGTCGGCGGGATGTGGAAGAAATTGAAGGCCAGCGCGCTGACGACGGCGGTCGCGAGCGCGAGCCACGCGCCCCAGATCGTCGCCACCGCGAGCACGACGAGCAGGTAGACGACGCCCAGCGACAGCACGGGCGCGATGCCCTTCAGGGCATAGACCAGCAGCGTCGTCAGCGCCACGCCGAG
>DATDKF010000359.1:0-16047 GCA_036520135.1 Solirubrobacteraceae bacterium | reverse complement strand
ATCGCGCGGTGGTGCACGATCCCGAGCACCCACGTCCGCACCGAGCCGCGGGCACGCTCGTAGCGGGCCCCCGAGCGCCAGATCGAGAGGAAGGCCTCCTGCACGACGTCCTCGGCGACGTTGCCGCGGCCGACCATGCGGTAGGCGAGGGAGAAGGCGGCGGCGGAGTGGCGCTCATAGACGGCTTCGAACGCTCGCGGGTCCCCGCGGCGCATCAGCTGCATGAGGTCCTCGTCGGCCAGCGTCCGCAGGTCGGGGGTTTCGGGCACGTGGAGTATTCGCCGCGACGGGGCGAACGGATCAGCGCAGCTCGTCGAGCAGGCGCCGCGCTTCGCGCCCGCCGTCCCGCAGCGTGCGGATCGCCAGCTCCCCGAGGTTCGAGGACTGCGCGCGCCGGCCATGGCGCTGGCGGCGCGTCCGCAGCACCACGAGCCCGACCGCGGCGCCGGATCCGACCACCGCGGCGACCGCGGGCCGGCCGAGCCGCGCCCAGTTCTTGGGATCGCCGAGCGTGGAGAGCTCCCACGTCTCGAGCTCGTCCTGGGCCATGTCGAGCAGCGACCCGAGCGTGGTCTC
This sequence comes from Solirubrobacteraceae bacterium, assembly GCA_036520135.1. GTDB lineage: Bacteria > Actinomycetota > Thermoleophilia > Solirubrobacterales > Solirubrobacteraceae > DASSUW01. The sequence continues at coordinate 15,471 of DATDKF010000359.1, read as the reverse complement.
GAGCCGCACCTGCAGCTCCACGGGCGGGTCGACGGGCGCGAACGCCTGCCGCAGCATGGTCTCGATGTCGAGGGTGCCTTCGCTCATGTCATGTCATCCGGTTGGGCCTTCGGCCTTCTGCACGAGCTCCTCGAGCTGGCGGATGGCTCGATGCAACAACACCTTGGTAGCACCGTCGGTGCGGCCGAGCGCCCGCGCGATCTCGCGATTGTCCATTCCCAGCGCGAAGCGCATGATCAGCGCCTCGCGGCGGTCGTCGGGCAGATGCTGGACGCACTCGAGGATCCGCTTGAGGTCGTCGCGGTCCTCGACCAGCGCCTCCGTGGTGTGCGTGGCCGAGATCGTGCTCGCGTCGTCGATCGGCGTCTGCGGCTTGCGCGAGCGGTCGCGGTAGTAGTTGGCCGCGAGGTTGTGGGCGATGCGGATCAGCCACGGGCGCAGCGGCCGGCCCTCCGACTCGCGCTGCGCGCGCTCGAAGTGCCGGTAGGCCTGCAGGAACGTCTGCTCGGTGAGGTCCTCGGCGTCGTGATGGTTCCCGACGCGGTAGTAGGAATACGAGTAGACGTCGCGCAGGTGCGCCCGATAGAGGTCCGTGAACGCTGCGTCGAGCTGCGCCTTGGCAGCTCGCGCGGAGTCGGGTGCCGCGGCCATGGGGCATGGAGGCTACCTCGATGGCCGATTCCACCGCCCACGCGCTCGCCTGGGCGCGTCCCGCGGCGCCGGATCGGCACCCGCTGAAGGGGGCCGTGGCTTCGCCACTGTCCCCCTCGCGCGTGCACCGCCCGGCATCCACGGTACGCGGCCATGCGAGCACGCTGGCCATGAAATCGACCATCTTAGGCGGCGCGCCCTGCGCCCGCCTTGGCCTTCTTCTCCGTCGCGGCGAACCGGCCCGGCTCGGACCGCGTGGCGAGCTGCAGATCGGCCAGCGGCGTCTTGATCACCTCGAGGCCCGCCGCGCCGAGCGCGGCGCCGACCTGGCGGGCGAACGCGGCGTCGTCGGTGGCGAGCACGACGCCGGCGCCGCGCTCGAGCTGCTCGTCGCCCGCGAGCGCGCCGATTGCCCATGCGTTCACGCGCTCGGCGACGTACGCGGTCGGCAGCGCGCCGTCCGGCATCGCGCCCCGGGCGGCGACGAGGACGCCGGTGCGCGGCGCGATGGCCGGCGCGTGGTCGGCGACCGCGTCGGGCAGCTCGGCGGCCGGCCCGGCGAAGCAGACGAGGTCGTGGCGCGAAAGCTCGGCGGACCCCCCTTCGATCCGGTCGACCTCGATCTTCGCGCGGCGCAGCGCGCCCGCCACGCTCGTGGCCCATTCGCCGGCGCCGATGACCGCGGCGCGGCGCAGCGGCGGCAGGCCGCCGAGCCACTCCCACTGCAGCATCACGTTGGGCCAGATCCGGTCGGTGACCGCGGCGGCGAGCTGCGGGGACGCGTCGTCGACCTTCGGGAAGGTCAGCGGGCGACCGATCCGGGCGCGCACCTTCTTCGGGCGGATGCGCCAGCCATTGCGGACGGCCTCGGTTCCGATCAGCGCCACCGGCACGACCGGGGCGCCGGTCTCGAGCGCGAGGCGCCCGACGCCGCGCTTGGGGCGACCCAGAGACCCGGGGCGTGTGCGGGTCCCCTCGGGGAAGATCAGGAGGCAGTCGCCGCGCTCGAGGATGGCCTTGGCGGTGGCGAGCATGTCGGGGTCGCCGGCGCCGCGGCGCACCGGGAAGGCGCCGAGCGAGCTGACGAACCACGCCACGAGGGGGTTCTTGAAGATCTCGCTCTTGGCCACGTAGTAGATCGGCCGGCGCGAGAGCACGCCGATGATGAACGGGTCCAGGAACGACCGGTGGTTGGAGGCGAAGATCACCGGCCCGGCCTGAGGAATGTTCTCGCGCCCGATCCGCGACAGGCGGAAGTACAGGTGGAAGAACGGCTGCACGAGGGCCCGCGCGATCCAGTAGACGATCGGGTTCACGCCGCGCTCGCGGGCGCGTGCGTGCAGGCGATCGAGCTCCCGGCGGACCCGGTCCAGCTCCTCTCTGCGGCTCGTGTTGCCCACGTGAGAGCCGTACCCGCCCGGACGCTGCTCGTTACAGTGACCGAGCGTGGCCTTCGACCGCACCCGCACCCTCAGAGGCGCCCTGGCAGGGGCCGTGGCCGCCGCTGTCTGGCTCGTGCAGCAGCCGCTGGACAAGCGGATCTTCGGCTGGCCGCACGACGACGCGGAGCTCCTCGGCCGCCTGACCGGGGTAGGCCCGCAGACCGGCGCCGTGCTCCACATCTCCAACGGGGCGCTGTTCGGCGCCGTCTACGCGGGCGTCGCGCCCGCCGTGCCGCTGCCGGCGCGGCTTCGGGGCCCGGCCGCCGGCCTGCTCGAGCACCTCGCGACCTGGCCGCTCACCGGCGTGGCGGCGCCGGAGCTGACCAGCAGCCCGCGCGCGTTCGCGCAGTCCACCTGGCGGCATCTGCTGTTCGGCGCGGTGCTCGGCGAGCTCGAGCGCCGTCTGAACCCGGAGAAGCTCGAGCCGGTGAGCGACGAGGCGGTCGCCTCGAACGGCCACGGCTCGGCGGCCCACCTGGTCGCGAGCGGTCCGCGCTGAGCGCGCGAGTCCTCATCACCGGCGCGACGGGGTGGGAGCCCGAGATCCCGCTCGAGCGGACGCTCAGGGACGCTCTGGAGTGGTGGAGGACGCGAGCCGGGCCAGCACCGGCCCGAACTGCTGCGCCACCACGCGCGCCCGGCTGATCTCCGCGCCCGTGAACGCCTGCGGGTGGCTGCGGTAGACCTCGACGAGTGCGCGCTGGCCGCCGCCCACGCGGACCGGGACCATCAGTACGGCGCCGTAGCCGAGGCGCTCGAGCTCGGCGACCTCGGTCGGGTCGCTCTCGGGGTCGCCGATCACGACCTGGCCGGACGCGTGCTCGTCGAGCAGGCGCGCGGTGGCCGGGAACAGGCTGAGATCCCAGCGCTCGCCCGGCTGGTCGATGTTGTCCGACAGCAGCTCGAGCGCGCCGTCGACGACCCACATCAGCGAGACGTCCTCGGCGTTGAGCAGGCGAGCGGCGCGGCGGCCGGCGGTGGCCAGCTCGCCGGTGTCGGTGACGTCGGCGAGGTCGTCGCCCAGCTCGGCGAGCGCGCGCGCCCAGGCGGCCCCGCTGCCGACGGCCGTGACCGCCACGCGCACGCCCTCCCGCACGTCGGCGGTGGCCGCGATGTCCGGGCTCAGGCCCGACCACGGGTCGCCGGGCCGGGCGAGCGCGTAGCCCTGGGCGTAGGTGGCGTCGAGGTCGGCGAGCGCGCGCAGATCGGCGAGGTCCTCGACGCCCTCGCCGCAGACGGCGGCGCCGGTGGTGCCGGCGAACGACACGAGCGCCTCGAGCAACGCGTAGCGCGACGGGTCGCTGTGCGCGCCGTGGACGAGCGAGCGGTCGATCTTGAGGATGTCCGGCGCGACGCGGATTAGCTGCTGCAGGCCCGCGTAGCCGGCGCCGGCGTCGTCGAGCGCCACGCGGGCGCCGCGGCGGCGGAGCTCGGCCAGGCACGCCTCGAGCGCGCCCTCGGCGGTGAACAGCTCGTGCTCGGTCAGCTCGATCACAAGGCCGGACAGGTCGTCCGGCAGCGCGTCGGCGACCGGCGGGGCGAGCAGCGCGCCGGGGCTGACGTTGAGCGCCAGGAACGTGCCGGCGGGCCGGCCCGCCACCGCCAGCGCGGAGCGCAGGGCGAGCGCCTCGAGCTCGGCGCCGAGGCCAGCGCGGTGGGCCTGGGCGAACCACTGGTCGGGGCGGCGGACCGGGTCGCCGTCGATCCGCGCAAGCGCCTCGTAACCGCAGACGCGGCCGGTGGCGAGCTCGAGCACGGGCTGGAAGACGGGCCGGATCGCCTCGGCGCCGCGGCGCAGCAGCGCCTCGACCTCGCTGCGCTCGTCGGCGCGCGACGGGCGGGCCGCGAGGTTGGGCGCGTAGCGGCGGGTCTGGCGGCGGCCGGCGTGCTTGGCGGCGTAGAGCGCGGCGTCCGCGTGCTCGAGCAGCTCGGCGGCCTCCTGCGCGTCGTCCGGGAACGTGGCGACGCCGGCGGAGGACTCGAGACGGCGGCGGCCGACGAGCACGTCGCCGAGCGCGGTGCGGGCGCGCTCCGCCGCCTCGGCGGCGGCCTCGCCGGCGACGCCCGGCAGCACGAGCACGAACTCCTCGCCGCCGAGGCGGCCGACGGCGTCACCCTCGCGCACGACGGCGCGCAGCTTGGCGGCGGTGGCGGCGAGCACCTTGTCGCCCTCGGCGTGGCCGAACGAGTCGTTGATGCGCTTGAAGTGGTCGAGGTCGACGATGACGACGCTGAGCGGGCGGCCCGAGCCGGCGGCGACCTCGATCTCGCGCCGCAGCCGCTCCTGCGTGCCGCGGTGGTTGAGCAGGCCGGTGAGGCCGTCGGTGGCCGCCTGGTGGCGCAGGTGCTCGCGCTGGCGCGCCGCCTCGTAGGCGAGCGCGGCCATCGTGGCGAAGCGCTCGACGAGCGCCACCTCGGCGTCGGTGTAGGCGCGGTCGGCGCCGACGCGGTAGACGTTGAGCGTGCCGACGACGCGATCGTGCGCGAGCAGCGGCACGCAGACGAACGCCTCGTCCTCCTCGTCGGTGCCCGGGACGACGCTGCTGACGCTGTCGTACTTCGTGTTCGGCACGTTCCGCGTGCGGCGGTTACGCACAACCCAGCCCGTCGTGCCCGTGTTGACCGACAGCGTCTCGGCCATGATCTCCTCGACCCACTGGCCGAGCGCGAACACGGGCCGCAGGCCGGTCCCGCTGGCGTCGACCTCGTAGACGGTCAGATCGTCGTACTGCAGCAGCGCACGCAGGTGGTGCGCGATCCGGCCCAGCGTGTCCTCGAGTGAGTCGGCGGCGAGGATGCCCGCGGCGGCGTCGATCAGGGCGTCCAGCGCAGTGCCGCCCTCCTGCGCCGGCGTTTGCTGGGCGATCACACCCCTGTCTATCGACCTTCGGACGCGCCAGCTTGACCGGAGCGAGCCGACGGGCGTACCGTTCGTGGCGTGTGGCACAGGCATCGGTCCCCACGGGCCGTGCTGCAGGAGTGGCAGCTGCCCGGACCCGAGCGCCGCGCCGCCCGCGCGGAGCGGCGCACCGAGGCCCTGATGCGCGAGCAGCGCGACAACCGGTGGACGCCCGAGCGCCGGGCCGCGGCGCTCGAGGCCGAGCGCCGGCGCCATGAGTTCCTGCCGTGTGATTAGGGCGCCCGAGGCAGCTCACAGGTCGGCGACCGGTACCGGTTCGGCAGCCGCGGATAGCCGGTCTCGATGTAGCGCTGCGTGAGCGCCCGCCCCTGCTCGGCGGTCGCGCCGAGCCGCTGGGCGGTCCGGGCGAGCGTCTGCACGGCGTGGCACTCGGCCGCGGCCTCGTCGATCACGCCGTCACGACGCATGCCCCGCGTATCGGCACGATGCGCCGACAGCCCTAGACTCGGGAGCCGCGCCGGAGTAGCTCAGCTGGTAGAGCAATCGCCTTGTAAGCGATAGGCCAGGGGTTCGAGTCCCCTCTCCGGCTCTCAGCCCGGATCAGCTCTTCTCGTTGTCCGCGGGCTGCACCGGGTCGGCGGCGCGGAGCCATTGGACGATGCGGTGCCTCTCGATCAGGAAGATCGTCGCGACGCGCTGGTCGACGCCGGTGCCGCAGGCGCCGCCGGGGCGCTCGGTGAGCACGAACGTGGCGACGACGAACGAGCCCTGGCCGCGCTTGGTGTTCAGGAGGCGGGCGCCGCACGGCAGGCCGCGGTTGAACGCGCGGACGGCGTCGCGGTCCTGGAGGCTGCGCTGCGGGTTGGTGCCGTCGGCCACCACCGCCGGGATCGCGAAGAAGCGCGCGGCGGCGCCGACGTGGCCGGCCCGCAGGGCGTCGGCCCAGCCGCGGATCACGGAGATCTCGTTGTGCGTGGGCTTGCCGCGGCGGACCTTCTCGCTGCCCTCGATCTCGCGGACGACCGTGTCGTCGGTGCCGGGCGTGGTCAGGCTGAAGCGCTCGCTGTCGCTGAGGCCGCCGCACGCCGGCAGGCCCAGCGCGAGCAGCGGCAGCACCCACGCGAGACCGCGACCACGCATGTGGCGATTTTCGCACGCGGGAGCGCGCGGGTACTAACGATCCAGCGGGCGCCCGTCGGCGGCGGGCGGGATCGAGCGGCCGACCACGCCGGCCACCGCGATCAGCGTGACCACGTACGGGAGCGCCTGGAACAGCGTCGCCGCCTGCTCGGAGAACACCGGCAGCCGCTGGGCGAGCGCGGTGAAGAAGCCGAAGATCAGCGCGAACACGAGCGCGCCCTGCGGCAGCCAGCGGCCGCAGATCATCACCGCGAGGCCGATGAAGCCTCGGCCGGCGGTCATGTTCTCGGTGAACGACCCGACGAAGCCGATCGACAGGTAGGCGCCGCCGATCGCCGCCAGCGCGCCCGACGCAGCGACAGCGCGGTAGCGGATCTTCACCGGCGACAGGCCGGCGGTCTCGGCGGCGAGCGGGTTCTCGCCGACCGACCGGATCCGCAGCCCGGTGGGCGTCCGGAACAGCAGCACCCACAGCAGCAGGACGGTCAAGAGACCGAGCCAGACGAGGACGTTCAGGCTGCCGATGACGTCGCCGACGAACGGGATGTCCTCGATCCCCGGCAGCGTGATGTCGGGGGTCCGCGGGAGGTTGTCGGGCGTGCCCTCGGTCCCGTAGATGTTCACGTAGAAGAACCCGGTGATGCCGGCCGCCAGCAGGTTCATCGAGAAGCCGGACACGATCTGGTCGGCGCGCAGGCTGACTGCGAAGATCGCGTGCACGAGCGCGAGCAGCACGCCGGAGACCATGCCGATCAGCAGGCCGGCAACCCACGAGCCCGTCGTCTCGGCGCCCCACACGCCCCAGAACGCGCCCATCAGCATCATGCCCTCGAGGCCGATGTTGATCACGCCGCTGCGCTCGGACATCATGCCGCCGAGCGCGGCGAACAGCAGCGGCGTTGCGTAGCGCAGCATCGCCGCGAACAGCGCCGACCACGCGACCACGCGCTCGAGGTTGGTCACGCCCGACTTGGTGGCGGCGATGCCCCCGGCGATGCCGACGGCGGCAGCGACCACCGCGCTCCAGCCGAGCCGCTTCTCGCCGCCTGCGATGGCCCACCCGGCCGCGGCCAGCGCGATCACGCCAAGGATGACGGTCGGCACGGCGGACCGGCTCTCGATCGGCGGCAGCGCCACGAAGAAGGCGAGGAACGCGGCCACAATCGCGGCCCAGCCGGCGGCGCGGGGGCCGCGATCGCTCGCCGCCGACTCGGCGGGCGGCGGCGCGGCCGGCCGTTCGGCGACCTGCGTACTCATGCCGCCACCTGCACGGCCTGCTCGTCGGGCAGCGCCCGCTTCCTTCGCAGCCTGCGCCGGAGCTGCCAGAGGTAGAGGACGAGGATGTCGGCGCTGACCAGCAGGATCACGACGCCCTGGATGATCCGCGTCAGGTTGGCCGCGAGCGCGGGCTCGAATACCTCGGGATCGAGGTTGCGGACCGACGTGCCGGTGACGAGCGCGGCCCACAGCAGCGCGGCGAACATCGTCCCGATCGCGGTGTTGCGACCGAGCAGCGCGACCGCGATGCCGAGGAACCCGACCTCGGAGATCTGCACCGTGTTGGTCGCCACCCGGAACTGCCAGCCGAGGATGTCGAGCGACCCGGCGAGGCCGGCGAACAGCCCGCAGATCGCCATCGCGATCACGTAGTTGCGGCCGACCGGGATGCCCGCCGACCGGGCCGCCTCCGGGTTGAACCCGACCGCCCGGACCTCGAAGCCGAGCCGCGTGCGATTGAGAATCACCCAGAACACCAGCACCATCGCCAGCGCGATGAAGAGGCCGACGTGCAGGCCCTGCAGCTCCGCGTCGCCCCAGAAGACCGGCAGCTTCGCGCCACCGACGATGTCGTTCGACACCGGGACCGACGTGTCGGTGTCGCTCTGCAGAGGGCCGCCCAGCCCGAACAGGAACACGCCGATCCAGATCGCGACGTAGTTGAGCATGATCGTCGAGATCACCTCGTTGGCGCCGGTCGTGGCGCGCAGCAGGCCGGCGATGCCACCCCACGCGGCGCCCGCGGCGCACGCCGCGATCATGCACAGGACGACGTGCAGCAGGTGCGGCATCCCGGCGAACGACGAGCCGACCCAGACGGCGGCGAACGTGCCGACGAGGTACTGGCCCTGGCCGCCGATATTGAACAGGCCGCAGCGGAACGCGAACGCGACCGCGAGCCCGGTCAGGATCAGCGGCGCCGTCGTCAGGAGCGTCTGCTGAAGGTTCAGCGCCGCGATCGTCCGGTCCTGGCCGGTCGTCCACGGGAACAGCCAGGCCAGGCCGGTGCCGTCCCAGATCGCCTTGTAGGTGCTGATCGGGTTGTGGCCCGTGAACAGCACCACGAGGCCGCCGACGAAGAACGCCAGCAGCACCGTGATGATCGGCGTGATGATCCCGCCGCCGCGCAGGTAGGTCGAGAGGCGCCCGGCGACCGTGACGGGGGCGGGGCCTGGCTCGACGCTCACGCCGCGGCCTCCCGGCGCCCGCCGCCGGTCATCATCACGCCGAATTCCTCCTCGGACGCCGCGGGCGGCAGCTCGGCGACGATCTCGCCTTCGTAGATCACGAGCGCGCGGTCGCTCAGCGAGCGGATCTCCTCGAGCTCGAGCGAGATCAGCAAGACCGCCACCCCCTTGTCGCGCTCCTCCACGAGCCGGCGGTGCACGAACTCGATCGCGCCGACGTCGAGGCCACGCGTCGGCTGGGCCGCGATCAGCACCTTCGGGTCGGCCGACAGCTCGCGCGCGACCACGACCTTCTGCTGGTTACCGCCGGACAGCGACGAGGCGAGCGTGCCGCTGTCGCCGCCGCGGACGTCGTAGTCGCTGAGCAACTGCTTCGCCCGGTCGTCCATCCGGCGCGGCGACAGCAGACCCATGCTGCGCATCTCCGGCTTGCGGTACTCGAGCAGCGACAGGTTCTCGGCAAGGTCGAACTGCAGGACGAGGCCGCGCTCGTGGCGGTCTTCGGCGATGTGGCCGACGCCGGCCTCGATCGCGTGCAACGCGCTGGCGCCGGTTATGTCGCGGCCGGCGACGACGATCGACCCGGACTCCGGCTTGCGCAGGCCGACGATCGCCTCGATCAGCTGGCTCTGCCCGTTGGCGTCGACACCGGCGAGGCCGACGATCTCACCCGCCCGGACCGTGAGCGACAGGCCGTTGACCGCCGGCAGCTCGCGGTCGTCCTTGACGTGCAGGTCGCGGACCTCGAGCAGCGGCTCGCCCGGCGTGTGCTCGGGCTTCTCGACGCGCAGCAGCACGTCGCGCCCGACCATCAGCGTGGCGAGGCTACGTTCGGTGGCGCCCTCGGTCTGCACCGTGTCGATCTTCTTCCCGCGCCGCAGCACGGTCACGCGGTCCGAGACGTCGAGCACCTCGTTGAGCTTGTGCGAGATGAAGACGATCGACGTGCCGTCCTCCTTGAGCGCGCGCAGGACGCGGAACAGGTCCTGCGACTCCTGCGCCGTGAGCACGGCCGTCGGCTCGTCGAGCACCAGCACCTTCGCGCCCCGGAACAGCGCGCGGAGGATCTCCACGCGCTGCTGGGCGCCGACGCCGAGGTCCTCGACCCTGGCGTCCGGGTCGACCGCGAGGCCGAACCGCTCCGAAAGCTCCCGCGTGCGGGCCTTCGCCGACTTGTAGTCGAGCAGCGGCCCGCGGTGGGGCTCGGTCCCCAGCACCAGGTTCTCGGCCACGGTCATCACCGGGACGAGCATGAAGTGCTGGTGGACCATGCCGATGCCCAGCCCGATCGCGCGCCGCGCGGAGTCCACCCGCACGGGCTCGCCGTCGAGCCTGATCTCACCCTCGTCGGGCTGGTGGAGCCCGTAGAGGATGTTCATCAGGGTCGACTTGCCGGCGCCGTTCTCCCCGAGCAGGGCGTGGATCTCTCCACGCCGCAACTCGAAGTCGATCGCGTCGTTGGCGACCAGCGCGCCGAACCGCTTGGTGATCCCGCGCAACTCGAGCGCGAGCGCGTCGCCGGGCATCGGCTATGTCCGTCCTCTGGCTACTTGACCTCCGTGGGGATGTCGGTGATCTCGCCGGAGATGATCTGCTGCTTGATCTCGTCGATCTTGTCGGCGTACTTCTGGCCTTCGGCGTTGAGCTTGCCGAGCCCGACGCCGTCGGACTTGAGGTCGAAGATCTGATCCTCGCCGCCCTTGAAGCTGCCGTCCTGGGCGGCCTTGGCGGTCTCGAACACCGCGACGTCGACCTTCTTCTGCGCCGACGTGAGGATGTGGTCGCCGAGGTAGCCCTGGTCGGCGTCGACGCCGATGCCGAGCACGCCCTTCTCCTTGGCCGCGTCGAGCGCGCCGAGGCCGCACTGGCCGGCGACCTGGAAGACGACCTGCGAGCCCTCGGCGATCTGGTTGAGCGCGATCTCCTTGCACTTGGCCTGGTCGACGAAGTCCTGCGAGTAGCCGTTGAGCGTCTTGATCTTCGGGTTGGCCTTCTCGGCCGCGGCCTGGTAGCCGGCGATGTAGCCGTCGACCGGCGGGATCTTCTGGCCGCCGACCGAGGAGATGACCTGGTCGCCGCCCTTGTCCTTGACGTACAGCGCGGCGAGGTAGCCGGCGAGGTAGCCCGCCTCGTTCTCCTTGAACAGCAGGCCGCGGACGTTCGCCGGCTTGGCCTTCAGGGCCGCCTGCGAGAAGTCGATGATCGCGAAGTTCGTGTCGGGGAACTTCGTGGCGACCGTGTTCATCGCCTTGGACATCAGGAATCCGACGCCGATCACGAGGTCGAACTTCTGCTGGGCGAGCGTCGACAGGTTCGGCACGTAGTCCGCGTCGGACTTGGACGTCAGCACCCGCCCCTCGACGCCGAGCTCGGACTTCGCGCGCTCGAGGCCCTCGTTGGCCAGCTGGTTGAACGAGCGGTCGTTGAGTCCGCCGATATCCGTCACGAGGCCGACCTTGATGGCCTTCTTCTCCGGCGTGGCGTTCGAAGAGGCCCCCGAACCGCTCGAGCCCGAATCATCGTCTCCGCCGCATCCCACGGCGACGACGCCCAACACCAGCACGAATGCCGCGAGCAAGATGGCGGCGAGGCTGCGCTTTGGCACTGCGTGTCCTCCAGAAGTAAAAGGGTCCTGAGGCGGCGGCAGCCTAGTGGCTGTCGCGGTGCTCGGGGAAATCGAGCCTGGCGGAGAGGGCCTCCTTGACCGCATCCTCCGCGAAACTCGCCTCCACGGCGATCCGCGTGACATCCCTCAGCTGCTCCTCATCGAAGCCGATGCGCTCACGCGCGACGGCATACTCGGAGCCGATACTACATCCGAAATAGGGAGGGTCGTCAGAGCCCAGGGTGACCCGCACCCCGGCCTCCCGGAGCGCACCGAGCGGATGGTCCTCGTAGCTCGGGAACAGCCCGAGCGACACGTTCGAGGTCGGACACACCTCCAGGACGATCCCGCGCTCGGCGAGCTCGGCGACCAGCGCGGGGTCCTCGATCGCCCGCACGCCGTGGGAGATCCGCGTGATCGGGAGCTCGAGCGCCGCGCGCACCGACTCGGGGCCGGCGTGCTCGCCCGCGTGCACGGTGCAGCCCAGGCCGGAGCCGGCCGCGATCTCGTAGGCGCGCGCGAACAGCCCGGCGGGCCAGGCCGCCTCGTCGCCGACGAGGTTGAAGCCGACCACGTACGGGTGACGGCCGTCGGCGTGGCGGCGCGCGATCCCCTCGGCCGCCTCGACGCCGAGGTTGCGGATCGCGGCGAGCACGATCCGGGCCTCGATCCCGTGGTCGGCGCGCGCGTCGTCGATCCCCTGCGCGATGCTCGCGTAGTGGTCGGCGTCCGAGAGCCCAACAGCGGCGGCGTGGTCGGGCGACGCGATCAGCTCGACGTACAGCGCGCCCTCCGCGGCGCAGGAGGAGAGGTACTCGTACGTGACGTCCCGGTAGTCCTGTGGCGTACGGATGGCGCTGGCCGCGAGGTCATAGGTGCGCAGGAAGTGCAGGAAGTCCGTCCACTCGAACTCGTCCTCGGTCTTGAAGACGCCCTCGGGGACGGTCATGCCGTTGCGCTCGGCCAGCCGCCGGATGAGCGCCGGCGGCGCGGTGCCCTCGAGGTGGACGTGCAGCTCGGCCTTGGGGATCACGCGATCCTCCCGGCGATCACCGGCCGCTCGGCGGGTGTGTCGTCGGCGACCGTGATCGCGGCGCGCAGTGCGGCGATCGCCTCGTCGGCGGCGGCATCGGAGGCGGCGTGGACGACCGCCAGCGGGCGGTCGGGGCCGACCTGGGCGCCGACTGGCGCGATCTCGGTGAGCCCGACCGCCGGGTCGATCGTGTCGTCCTCGCGGCGACGGTTGCCGCCGAGGCCGGTGACGGCGAGGCCGACCGCGCGGCAGTCCATGGCGGTGACCGTGCCCGGCCGCTCGGGCGCGGCGGCCTTCGTCACGGGGGCGGCGGCGAGGTGGCGGTCGGGCGCCTCGAGCAGGTCGCTCGGCCCGCCGAGGGCGGCGGCCATCGCGGCGAAGCGCCCGGCCGCGGCGCCGGACGCGAGCGCCTGCTCGGCGGCGCCGGGCCCGTCGTCCGCCAGGCCGCTCTGCTCGAGCAGCGACGCGGCGAGCGCGATCGTCACCTCGTGCAGCCGCGGCTCGCGGTGGGCGCCGGTCAGGTAGTCGAGCGCCTCGCGGACCTCGACCGCGTTGCCGGCCGTCGTGCCGAGCACCTGGTCCATGTCGGTCAGCAGCGCCACGGTCGGCAGGCCGGCGCCGCCGGCGACCTCCACGAGCGCGAGCGCCAGCTCGTCGGCGTCCTCGCGCGCGGCCATGAACGCGCCGGAGCCGAACTTGACGTCCATGACCAGCGCGTCGAGCCCGGCGGCGAGTTTCTTGGAGAGGATCGAGGCGACGATCAGCGGGATCGACTCGACCGTGCCGGTGGCGTCGCGGACCGCGTACAGCCGGCGGTCGGCGGGCGCGAGCTCGGCAGTCTGGCCGACGATCGCGCAGCCGGCCTCTCCGATCACCCGGCGCAGCGTGTCGAGGTCGGGCTTCGTGTCGTAGCCGGGGACGCTGTCGAGCTTGTCGAGCGTGCCGCCCGTGTGGCCGAGCCCGCGGCCGGAGATCATCGGCACCGCACCGCCGCAGGCGGCAACGATCGGCGCCAGCATCAGCGACACCTTGTCCCCGACGCCGCCGGTCGAGTGCTTGTCCACGACCGGCCGGTCGAGGTCCCACTCGAGCACGGTGCCGGAGCGGGTCATCGCGCTGGTCAGCGCCACGCGCTCGTCCGGTTCCATCCCGCGCAGGAACAGCGCCATCGCCAGCGCGCCGACCTGGGCGTCCGACAGCGAGCCGTCGGTGATGCCCTGCACGAGGAAGCGCAGCTCTTCGGTCGTGAGCGCGTGCCCGTCGCGCTTGCGGCGGATGACCTCAGCCGCGAGCACCGAAGACCGCGCAGAACTCGATGATCAGCCGGGTCAGGTCGCCCGCCGCCGCGTTGGCGTAGCGCAGCGTCTGCTCGTGCGAGAGCGCCTCGCCGCCCATGCCCTCGGCGAGGTTGGTGATCGCCGACACGGCCGCGACCCGCAGGCCCGCGTGGCGGGCGAGGATCACCTCGGGAACCGTCGACATGCCGACGGCGTCGGCGCCGACCGTGCGGAACGCGCGGATCTCGGCCGGGGTCTCGAAGCTCGGGCCGGCCGTGGCGAGATAGACGCCCTCGGCCAGCTTGACGCCGAGCCTGCCGGCGGCGGCGTGCAGCACCGACCGCAGCTCCGGATCGTAGGCGTCGCGCAGGCTCGGGAAGCGCGGCCCGATCGCGTCGTCGTTCGGGCCGGTGAGCGGATTGACGCCGAGCATGTTGATGTGGTCGCTGATCGCCATCAGCGATCCCGGCCCGACGTTCGCGTCGAGCGACCCGGCCGCGTTGGTGACGAACAGCGCCTCCGCCCCGGCCGCCTTGAGCGCCCGCACGGGCCCGCGCATGGCGCCCGGGTCGCCGCCCTCGTAGACGTGCTTGCGGCCCTGCAGGCACGCGACGGAGACGCCGGACAGCGTGCCGAGCGCGAGCGTCCCGGCGTGGCCGTGCACGCTCGGCGCCGGGAAGTCCGGCAGCTCGGTGTACGGGATCGTGACCGCGTCCTCGAGCGCCTCGGCGACGGCGCCGAGGCCCGAGCCGAGGATGATCCCGAGCCGCGGGGCCCGCTCGGCGAGCGCGTTCATGCCGGCAGGAACTCCGGGCCGAACGACATCGGCAGCAGCTCGGCGAGCGTCGCCGTCCGCTGCTCGCCGCGGCTCGAGCACAGGTGGATGCGGCCGTCGAGGGGCATGAACTCCCGCAGCCGCTGGCGGCAGCCGCCGCACGGCACGCAGATCTCCTCGCCGGTGGAGATCACCGCCGCCTCGAGCACCTGCGTGCGGCCGGCGGCGACGAGCACGCCGATCGCCGACGCCTCGGCGCACTGGCCCTGCGGGTACGCGGCGTTCTCGACGTTCGCGCCCGCGTGGATCGAGCCGTCCTCGGCGCGCAGCGCGGCGCCGACGCCGAAGCGCGAGTAGGGCGCGTGCGCGCGGCCCATCGCCTCGCGGGCGGCGGCGATCAGCGCGTCGGCGCCGAGCAGCCGGTCCGAGTAGGAGTCGGTGACGATCTCGCCGATCTTCAGCTTCTCTCGCAGGTGCACGACCTTCGCGTGCTCGGCGGCCAGGTCGGAGTCGGGCGGGGCGACCCCCTCGAGCTCGACGAACGAGCCGAGCCCTGCGACGTCGTCGAGGTGGATGCGCACGCCCTCCCAGAGGAACAGGTGGCGCTCCTTGTCGACCACGACGAGCGTCCCGAGCGCCGCGTCGAGCGACGCCCGCAGCGCGTCGGGCTCGGGCACCGGCGACAGCCGGTAGCGGCTCTCGCGCGCCTTTGCGGCGTCCCGCCGCTCGTACTGGATCAGTACCGCCCCGCCGGGCTCCTCCTCGCGCAGCTTCAGCCGCCCCGCGCGGGTGCGGAAGTACGTGTCGCGCTGGCGCAGCACGCCTTTGTCCTCCGCGCCGAGCTGGCGGCAGGCCGCCAGCGAGCGTGCCGGGTCCGGGTCGATCGCCTTGAGCTCGACGTTGCGGCGGGGGGCGGACACGATGCGCGAGCCTAGTGGTTTGCGTTGTGCCGGCGAACGTCAACCGCGGCTGGGTAGGGCGGCTGGTGAGCCAGCGTTTCGTCGCAATCGTCGCCGCGGCGGCCGGGAGTGCGACGAACTGCTGGCTATAGGGGACGAACGTCGCAATCGTCGGCGCGGGCGGCACGATTGCGACGAAACGCTGGTCAGCCAACGTGGGTTTCGTCGCAACGATCGCGCGGCCGCGCGCGAGTGCTGCGAAACCCACGCCACAGGACGGAAACGTCGCAACGATCGCGCGACCGCGCACGATTGCGACGAAAC
>DATDKF010000358.1:0-19147 GCA_036520135.1 Solirubrobacteraceae bacterium | reverse complement strand
GTCGCTGATCGGCGCGGTCACGTTCCTCGTGCTGCCGCTGACGTTCCTGTCGACGGCGCTGATGCGCCAGGACCTGCTGCCGGGCTGGATGCGCACGGCCGCGGACGTCAACCCGGTCGACTGGGCGATCGAGGCCGGCCGCAGCGCGACGGCGGCGACCCCTGGCTGGGGCCTCGTGGCGACCAATACGGCGCTGCTCGCCGCGCTGCTCGCGGTCTGCGCGACGCTCGCGACGCGGGCGTTCCGCTCGTACCAGCGGAGCGTCTGAGTACCGTCAATGGCGATGACCGCCCGGGCCGACGAGTTGCTGCGCGATCTCGCCGGCCCGGCCGCGTCGTTCCGCGAGCACCAGGCCGAGGCGATCCGCGACCTCGTCGAGGATCGCGCGCGGGTGCTGTGCGTGCAGCGCACCGGCTGGGGCAAGTCGGCGGTGTACTTCATCGCCGCCGCGCTGCTGCGCGAGCGTGGCGCCGGCCCGGCGCTGATCGTCTCGCCGCTGCTGGCGCTGATGCGCAACCAGATCGCGGCGGCCGAGCGGCTCGGCCTGCGGGCGCACACCGTCAACTCGACAAACCGCGAGGCGTGGGACGAGGTGCGCGCGCTGCTCGCCGACGACGCCGTCGACCTGCTGCTGATCTCCCCGGAGCGGCTCGACAACCCGACGTTCCGCACGGAGATGCTGCCGCTGTTCTCCGACCGCGTCGGCCTGCTGGTGATCGACGAGGCGCACTGCATCAGCGACTGGGGGCACGACTTCCGGCCCGACTACCGGCGGCTGGAGGAGATGCTCGAGCGGCTGCCCGACGGCGTCGCGGTGCTGTGCACGACCGCGACGGCGAACGACCGCGTGGTGGCCGATGTCGAGGAGCAGCTGCGCGGCGCCGGCGTGGCCGGCCTGCGGACGTACCGCGGGCCGCTCGGCCGGTCGAGCCTGCGCTTCGAGGTCGTCGAGCTCCCCGGCCAGGCCGCCCGGCTGGCGTGGCTCGCGACGTGGCTGCCCGAGCTCCCGGGCTCGGGCATCGTCTACACGCTCACCCGGCGCGACTCCGAGCTCGTGGCCGACTGGCTCAACGCGCGCGGCATCGCGGCCGAGGCCTACAGCGGCGAGGTCGAGAGCGAGCGGCGGGTGGCGGTCGAGGAGCGGCTGCTCGGCAACGAGGTCAAGGCGGTCGTGGCCACGAGCGCGCTCGGCATGGGCTACGACAAGCCGGACCTCGGCTTCGTCGTGCACTACCAGGCGCCGGGCTCGGTCATCTCCTACTACCAGCAGGTCGGCCGCGCGGGCCGCGCGCTCGACCGCGCCGAGGTCGTGCTCCTGCGCGGCGCCGAGGACCGCCGGATCCAGGACTTCTTCATCCAGCAGGCGTTCCCGCCGCGCGACCTCGTCGGCCGCGTGCTCGACCGGCTCGACGGCGACGGCGCGACCGCGCGCGAGCTGATGGCCGAGGTCAACCTCGGCCGCGGCCGGGTCGACGCACTGCTCAAGGTCCTCGACGTCGAGGGCGCGGTGCAGCGCGACGGCAGCCGCTGGTCGCGCGTGGAGGGGAGCGGCTGGCGCTACGACGGCGAGCGCTACGCGCGCGTCACCGCGCTGCGCCGCCGCGAGCAGGAGGCGATGGCCGCGTTCGGCGCCGACGGCCGCTGCCTCATGCGCGCGCTCCAGGAGGAGCTCGACGACCCCGACCCGAGCGACTGCGGCCGCTGCGCGGTATGCGCCGGCCCGCGCTACGCCGGTTCGCTCGATCCGGTGCTCGTGCGCGAGGCCGCGCTGCTGCTGCGCTCGCGCCCGATCGCGCTCGAGCCGAAGAAGATGGCGCCCGACGAGACCGGGTCGATGCGCAAGATCCCGGAGGACGTGCGGGCCGAGGAGGGCCGCGCGCTGGCGCGGCTCGGCGACGGCGGCTGGGACCCGGTCGTGCGGGCGGGCCGACAGGCGGGGCGGTACGACGACGAGCTCGTGGCGGCGGCGGCATCGGTCGTGCGCACGTGGGACGTGCCGGTCGCGTGGATCGCCGCCGTGCCGTCGCCGTACGTGGCGGACTTCGCTGCGCGGCTGGCCGGCGCGCTGGAGCTCCCGTTCGCGGACGTCGTGTCGCGCGTGGCTCAGCGCCCGCCGCAGCGCGAGATGCTCAACGCGGCGCAGCAGGCCGCCAACGTGCGCGGCGCGTTCGCGGTCGCCGCGTCGGTGCCGGGCGGGGCGTGTCTGCTGGTCGACGACGTGCGGTTCAGCGGGTGGACGCTGGCGATGGTCGGCGGGCAGTTGCGGCGGCGTGGCTGCGGGGCCGTCTATCCGCTGGCTTTGAGTAGCGCGTTCTGAACGTCAACCCCGGCTGGGTGGGGAGGGTGAGGGTTTCGTCGCAATCGTCAGCCCTCGCCGCGCGAGTGAGACGAAACCCACGCCACAGGACGGTTTCGTCGCAACGACCGCGCGGCCGCGCACGATTGCGACGAACCCACGCCGGCGTCCCCGCTTCCCTACCCAGCCGCAGTTGAAGTCACCTCGGGGTGAGGATCACCAACGTGGCCGCCACCTCACCCCGCCCAAGCGCCTCGTACACATGCGGCACCGCCGCCTCGAACACCGCGAAGTCGCCGGGACCCAGCTCGACCGGCCCGGTCTCGGGCCCGACGCGCAGGCGCCCCGACACGACGAGCAGCTGCTCGACCACCCCCGGCTGATGCGCGTCGGCGTGGCGGGGCTCGCCCGGGACGACGCGCATGTCGTACATCTCCACGCGCGTGCGCTCGACCGCCGTCTGGCGCAGCAGCCGCGCCTGGACGACCGCGCCCGGGACCGACGGCCCTTCGCCGGCGCGGACCACGTGGACCGGCGGGGCGTCGGCCTGGACGAGCAGGTCCGCGAACGTGACGCCGAGCACCCGCGCGAGCCCGTACAAGGTCTCGACCGTCGGGTTGCCGCGGCCCGCCTCGAGCTCGGCGAGCGTCGCCCGCGCCACGCCGGACTCGCGCGCGAGCGCCGCCGCGGACAGCCCCCGCGCCGTGCGCAGCCGCCGCAGATTCGCCGCGATCGCCTTGACCGTCTCTTGCATGCCTGTCTAATATAACGGCATATATGACGGAACAACGACACCACCTCGATACCCCCACAGGGGCTCGCGGAGGGCGGCAGCCATGACGGAACACCGACGGGCTTTCAAGCACGCCGCGCGGATCGCCGAGGTGCGCGGTTTCGGGATCGATCGGACGGCGAAGGCCGCCGACGCCACGCGCAGCGACTGGCCCGTGCTGCGGATGGAGAACCTCGACACCGACCTGCCGCTGCCGCCCGAGGCGGTGCCGGAGACGGTCGCGGGGCTCGAGCGGCCGGCGTCGAACAGCTGGCTGCCGTTCACCGGTGACCTCGACCTGCGCGCCGCGATCGCCGACTTCACCGCCGAGCGCACCGGCCACCGCTACGACCCCGAGCGCGAGATCGTCATCACGAGCGGCGGGACGTCGGCGATCCTCGACGTGCTGCTCGCGACCGTCGATCCCGGCGACGACGTGCTGCTCACCGACCCGACGTACGCCGGCATCGTCAACCGCGTCCGCCTCGCCGGCGGCGTGCCGAAGCCAGTGCCCTACCGCGTCGTCGACGGCGAGTGGCGGCTCGACCTCGAGGCGTTCGCCGAGGTCGCGGCTGCGGGACCGGCGATCGCCGTGCTGATGAGCCCGTCGATGCCCTCCGGCGCCGTGCTCACACGCGAGGACTGGGACGCCGTCGCCGCCGCGCTGCAGGCGCATGACGTGCCGCTGCTCTACGACGCGGCGATGGAGCGCCTGCTCTTCGACGGCCGCCCGCTCGTCCACCCGCTGCACCTGCCCGGCATGGCCGACCGCACCGTCGTCGTCGGCTCGCTGTCGAAGGAGCACCGGATGATCGGCTGGCGCGTCGGCTGGGTCGCCGGGCCCGCCGAGCTGGTCGAGTCCGTCGGCTGGATGCACGTCTACAACACGACGATGCCGACCGCCATCAGCCGCTTCCCGGCGGCCGCGGTCCTGCGCGGCGACCAGGGCCACGTCGCCGCCTGCGTGGCCGAGCTCGAGGCGCGGCGCGACGTGATCCTCGACGCCCTCGACGGCTGGCCGGTCGTCAGGCCGGGCGGCGGCTGGTCGATGCTCGTCGACGCGGTCGCGCTCGGAACGACGCCGCAAGAGCTGTCCGCGCTCCTGCTCGAGGACGCGGCGATCGCCGCCACGCCGATGCTCGGCTGGGGCGGCGCGGTCGCCGACCGCCACGTGCGGCTCGTCTACAGCGCCGAGCCGCTCGACCGCCTGCGGACGATCCCGGAGCGGTTCGCCGGCACGCGCCTCGCCGCCTACGGGAGCTCGCCGCGCAGCGCCGCCACGTAGCGGTCGGCCGAGCGCCGCACGATGGCGTTGCCGTCGTTCGGCACCAGGCGGCCCCACCACGCGCCGTAGATCGCGTCGAACGCATACGGCTCGAGCGCGTCCGCGATCCGCTCGACCGCCTCCCCGGGCAGCGGGATGAGGTTCGGATAGCTGTACATGAACCCGACCCACCCCTGATCTGGGATCACCTGCACGATGTCGCCCGACAGCAGCGCGTCGCGCGGCGCGTCGTGCAGCACCGTGCCGCCCGCGAAGTGCCCGCCGCAGCGGATCAGCGTCAGCCCGTCGCCGAGGTCCTTGGTCTCGCCCTCCCATAGCTCGATCGCCGGATCCGGGCGCATGATCCACTCGCGGTCGTCCGCGTGCAGGTACACCGGGCACTCGAACCGGTGCGCCCAGTCGACCATGCCCGTGTAGTAATGCGGGTGCGAGATCGCGATCGCGGCCAGGCCGCCGCGCCCGGCGATCTCGGCGGCCGCGTCGTCGTCGATCACCGGCACGCAGTCCCACAGGACGAAGCGCTCGCCGGCCGGCACGAGCAGTGCGCGCTGGCCGATCGCGAAGTACGGCTCGACGCCGACGCCGTCGTAGGCGCCGTCGCGGCGGATCTCGTTGCGGTGGCTCGCACGCAGCTCGTCGGCGGTGAGCCACCGCTGGCCGTCCGCCGGCACCCACTGGCGGGCGTCCTCGCAGACGGGGCAGCGGTCGGGCGGCGCGTCGGAGGGCGTGAACTGGGCGCCGCAGGTCTGGCAGTGGTAGGCGGTCACGGTCAGCGATGATGCCGAAGATGAGCGAAATCCTCCGTTACGTGGCCTTCTCGGACCGCCCCGACGGCGGCAACCCCGCCGGCGTCGTGCTCGACGCGGCGGGCCTGTCCGACGACGAGATGCGCACGATCGCCGCCGAGGTCGGCTACAGCGAGACCGCGTTCGTCGACGGCGGCGACATCCGCTACTTCAGCCCGCTCGTGGAGATCTCGTTCTGCGGCCACGCGACGGTCGCGACCTCGGTGGCGCTGGCCGAGCGCGACGGCCCCGGCGAGCTCGTCTTCAACACGATGAGCGGCCCGGTGCCGGTCACGAGCCGACGCGACGACCAGGGCCGGCTCACCGCGACGCTGACCAGCGTGCCGCCGCGCGTCGTCGACCTGGCGCCCGCCGACCTCGACGAGATCCTCGCCGCGCTGCGCTGGGAGGCCGGCGACCTCGACCCGAGCCTGCCTCCGCGCGTCCCGTACGCCGGCGCCTGGCACCCGGTGATCGGCGCCGCCAGCCGCGAGCGCCTCGCCGAGCTCGACTACGACTTCGAGCGCCTCGGCGCGCTGATGACCGCGCGCGACTGGACGACGATCCAGCTCCTGTGGCACGAGGACGAGACGCGCTTCCACGCGCGCAATCCGTTCCCGCCCGGCGGCGTCGTCGAGGATCCGGCGACCGGCGCGGCCGCCGCCGCGTTCGGCGGCTACCTGCGGGAGCTGGGCCTGGTCGAGCCGCCGGCCACGATCACGATCCTGCAGGGCGAGGACCTCGGCCGGCCCAGCCGCGTGCTCGTCGACATCCACGCCGACCGGCCGGAGATCGACGTCACCGGCACGGCGGTCCCTATCGGCTGAGCTCCGCGCGCACGTCGGCCGCGAACGCGTCGACGTCCTCCGGCGTCGTGTCCCACGCCGCCATCCAGCGCACCTCGCCCGTGCCCTCGTCCCAGACGTAGAACGGCCACGCGCGCTGCAGCCGCTCGGTCACGTCCGGCGGCAGGATCGCGAACACGCCGTTGGCCTCGACCGGCTGCGTGATCGTCACGACGTCGCGCACGCTGTCGGCCAAGCGGCGCGCCATCGCGTTCGCGTGCGCGGCCGCGCGCTCCCACAGGTCCCCCGCCAGCAGCGCGTCGAGCTGCGCCGAGATGTAGCGCATCTTCGACGCGAGCTGCATCCCCTGCTTGCGCAGGTACTTGAAGCCGTCGCCGGCGTCGTCGCGCAGCAGCACGACCGCCTCGGCGCCCATCAGCCCGTTCTTGGTGCCGCCGAACGAGACCGCGTCGACGCCGGCGTCGGTGGTCAGCGCGCGCAGCGGCACGCCGAGGAAAGCGGCGGCGTTGCACAGCCGAGCGCCGTCGACGTGCAGCAGCATCCCGTGCCCGTGCGCCCAGTCGGCCAGCGCGCGCACCGCGTCCGGCGGGTAGACCGTGCCGAGCTCGGTGCTCTGGGTGATCGACAGCACGCGCGGCTGGATCGCGTGCTCGTCGCCGATGTGCACGAGCAGCGGCTCCACGCGCTCCGGCGTCAGCCGCCCGTCGAGCGTCGCGACCGTCACCAGCTTGCGGCCCGTGCGCTCAGGCGCGCCGCACTCGTCGGTGTTGAGGTGCGCGTTGCGTGCGCAGATCACCGCTTGCCAGGGCTGCGTGAGCGCGAGCATGCAGAGCACGTTTGCGCCCGTTCCGTTGAACACCGGGAACGCCCGCGCGTGCGGCCCGAAGTGCTCACGGAAGCGCGCGGCGGCGCGCTCGGTCCAGGGATCGCCGCCGTACGCGGCGGCGTGTCCCTCGTTGGCGGCGACCACCGCGGCGATCACCTCGGGGTGCACGCCGGCGTGGTTGTCGCTGGCGAAGCCGGGGCGCTCAGTCATCCGCTCGGAACCCTTTCGGTCAGATGTGTCAACTGGATGTTCGATGGCGTCAACATCGGGTAACTAACACGGCGTCATGATGGCGCTCCTGGGCGGGGGCCTGGCGCTCTGGGCCCTCGCGATCCTCGTGATCCTGAGCATCTGCCGCGCCGCGGCGCGCGCCGACGACAACGACGCCGGCCGCCGGCTCGTCCGCGCGAGCCGACGCGGCGTCAGCGCCGGGATGGTCGCCGCGGTCGCCTCGCTGCCCGCGCTTCCCGCCGACGACGCCTCCGCCCGCCGCGCTCCCCGGTGCGCCAACGGCGAGGTCCAGTTCGAGACCGCGCCGGACAAGGCCAGGAAGGCGCTCGTCTGTGAGATCGAGCGAATACGGGCGAAACGCGACCTCGGGCGATTGCGCGACAACGACCGGCTCGACCGCGCCTCCAGACGCCACGCCGCGGACATGGTCCGGCGGCTGTACTTCGCACACGAGACACCGGGCGGTGCTGGGCCCACCGACCGCGCCCGCCGCGCCGGGTATGTGCGAGCCGACTGCTCCTGGCGGATCGGCGAGGTGCTCGCGTGGGGCGTCGCCGGTCGCAGCACCGCCGCTGCGACCGTCGACGCGTGGATGGACAGCCCCGAGCACCGCAAGATCCTCGTGTCGCGCCGCTACGGCGAGCTCGGCACCGCGATGGTCGCGGGCACGCCGCTCGCGCGGTACCCGTCGGGCGTCACCGTCGCGGCCGTGTTCGGCCGGCGTCACTGCTCACCGTAGGACGTACCACAACGTCCGCCAGAGGATCCGCGCGTCGAGCGCGAGCGACCACGTGCGCGCGTACTCGCGGTCGAGCTCGACCTGCTCGGTGAGCGACAACCAGCGGTCGAGCTGCTCGAGCTGCGCCAGCCCGGTGAGCCCCGGGCGCATCGGCGGCGGCGGGTCGCCGGGCTCGCGCGGTCGCGGGCCGATGATGCTGAGCTCGCCGCGCAGCACGCTCCACAGCTGCGGCAGCGTGCCCACGCCACTGCCGGCGGCCAGCCGCCACACGCCCGAGCGCTCGCGCAGCGCGTCGGTGATCGCGAACGAGCGCACGACGATCGTGCGGCCGCCCTCGCCGACCCGCTCCTCGCGCCGCAGCACCCGACCGGTCGCCGACCGCAGGCCGAGCGCGACCAGCGCCATCAGCGGCGCGGTGACGATCAGGCCGCACGCGGCGGCCACGCGGTCGAGCCCGTGCTTGACCAGGCGCGCGGCCGGGCGCGGGACCGGCGGCTCAGGGCCGGACGCCGGCGGAGAGGCCGCCGGGCGCGCCGTCCGTGGGCTCTCGCTGCGGACCTCGGCCACCGTAACCCAAAGGTACCTGGGCCGGCGGCTCGTCGCACACCCCGACAGCGCGCGGTGACCGCGCTCGCGGGGATGTGACGGCGGGCGTATGCTCGCGCCATGCGCACGCCGGCCACAGTCGTGGGCGCGCTGGTGGCCGCCGCCGTCCTGGCGCCGCAGGCCTCCGCCGCGCCGCTGACCGCGACGAAGATCCGCCTCGGCGACCACCCCGGGTTCGTGCGCGTGGTCGTCGACTTCAGCGGGGGCACGCTGCGCTTCAACGAGATCGAGGCGACCGATCCCGATCCGTTCCCGGACGGCTTCGTCCGCCTGCCGCTGACGCACGCCGGCGTCAAGACCACCGCCGCGCCGGTGCGCGCGCACGGCGTGTTCGCGCGCATCGGCCAGAGCACCGGCCGCATCACGGTCCGCCTCACCGGCGCCGACCGGCGCTTCAAGTACCTCAGCTATATCGTCCAGCACTCGCCGGAGCGGCTGGTGCTGGACCTCTACAAGAGCCGCCCGCCGAGCGACGCCGCCGAGATCACGCACGGGCGCGGCGGCTGCCTGACGCTCCGCAGCCACTCGATCTCCAGCACGCGGGTCAAGGCCGCCGGCCGCGAGAACGGCCTGTTCGAGCACATGTTCGTGGTGCGCCTGCGCCGCAACGACGGCCGCGTCCACAAGACCAGGGCGGTCGCCGCGACCAACGGCCGCTGGAACACGGACTTCGCGTACCGGAAGGCGGCGCGCCAGACCGGCACGCTCGAGGCGGTGGACTTCTCCGCCAAGGACGGCGCCGTCGAGTGCCTCGTGCAGATACGGGTGCGCTTCGGCGGCTAGGCTGCGCCCGTGCTGTTCGACGCGCTGGCCGATCCCTCGGACAAGGTCGCCCTGCGGTTCGGCGACCGCACGCTGACCTACCGGGAGCTGCGCGACGCGGCGACCGCGGTCGCGGACCGCGTGCCGGGCCGCGAGCGCGTGGCGGTCTGGGCCGTGAATGAGCCGGAGGTCGCGGTGGCGGTCATCGGCGCGCTGCTGGCCGGCGTCCCGATCACGCCGATCAACCCGAAGGCGGGGGAGCGCGAGCTCGCGCACATCCTCGCCGACAGCGCTCCCGAGCTGGTGCTGATCCCGCCCGGTGCGAAGGTCCCGGACGCCGTTGAGAACCGCGTGGAGGTCGACCTCGCGGTGCGCGGCGGCGAGCTGCCGGACGAGCCCGGGGACGAGGCGCCGGCGATCGTCGTCTACACGTCCGGCACCACCGGCCCGCCGAAGGGCGCGGTGCTGCCGCGGCGCGCGATCGCCTCGAACCTCGACGCGCTGGCCGCGGCGTGGGAGTGGACCGGCGAAGACGTCGTCGCGCACGCGCTGCCGCTGTTCCACGTGCACGGGCTGATCCTCGGCACGCTCGGGCCCGTGCGGCGCGGCGGCGGCATGCACCATCTCGGGCGCTTCTCGGCCGCCGCGGCGGCCGCCGCGCTCGGCGACGACGCGACGATGCTGTTCGCCGTCCCGACGATGTACCACCGGCTCGCGACTGAGGCCGAGAGCGACGCGGAGGTCGCGCGCGGCTTCGCGAGCGCGCGGCTGCTGGTGTCCGGCTCGGCCGCGCTGCCGGCCGCCGAGCACGAGCGGATCGAGCGGCTCACCGGCCAGAAGATCGCCGAGCGCTACGGCATGACCGAGACGCTCATGAACACCGGCGTGCGCGCGTCGGGCGAGCGCCGCCCCGGCTACGTCGGCCCGCCGCTGGACGGCGTCGAGCTACGCCTGGTCGACGACGACGGCCACGCGATCGAGACCGCCGACGACGAGACGATCGGCGAGATCCACGTCCGCGGCCCGAACCTCTTCCTCGAGTACCTCAACCGCCCCGACGCGACCGCCGAGGCCGTCGTCGACGGCTGGTTCAAGACCGGCGACCTCGCGACCCGCGCGCCCGACGGCTACGTCCGCATCGTCGGCCGCCGCGCGACCGACCTGATCAAGAGCGGCGGCTTCAAGATCGGCGCCGGCGAGATCGAGGGCGCGCTGCTCGAGCACGCGGCCGTGCGCGAGTGCGCGGTGACCGGCGAGCCCGACCCCGACCTCGGCGAGCGGATCGTCGCGTGGGTCGTGGTCGCCGAGGGCGAGTCGGCATCCGAAGACGAGCTGTCCGGCCACGTCGCCGATCTCCTGACGCCGCACAAGCGCCCGCGCGTGGTCCGCTTCGTCGATGCGCTGCCGCGCAACGAGATGGGCAAGGTCCAGAAGAAGCGGCTGACGGTATGAAGGTCACCGGCGCGCACGACTTCACGGCGTCCCGCGAGGACGTCTGGACCGCGCTCCAGGACCCGGCCGCGCTCACCGCCACGCTGCCCGGCGCGCGTACGCTCGTACCGACCGGGGCGGACGAGTACGCGATCACCGTCGACGTCGGCGTCGGCGCGGTCAAGGGCACCTACGAGGGCAAGTTCGCGCTCACCGAGAAGGTCGACAACGAGGCGTGCACCGTCCGCGCGACCGCGAGCGGCCGGCCCGGGTCGGTCGAGGCCGTCGCCCGCATGCGGCTCAGCGACGGCGACGGCGGCGCCCGGCTCGACTACGACGCCGACGCCACGGTGACCGGCCCGCTCGCCGGCGTCGGCCAGCGGTTGATGGGCGCCGCCGCCCGGCGCACGACCGAGCAGTTCCTGCAGGCGCTCGACGACTACATCGTCGAGCCGGTCACCGCGGGCGAGCCGGTGGCGGCGGGCGAGCACGGCTACGAGATCGAGCCGGCGCGGGCACCGGCCGGCAGCGATGCGCGGGTGATCGTGCTCAGCGCGCTCGGCGGCTTCGTGCTGGCGCTCGTTGGCGTCGCCGTCGGCCGCTGGAGCGGCCGCCGGTAAAGAAGGCACAATCCCACTCGTCCCGCGAGTGGGGAGAGTGTTCATGGGTTCGGCGATCGACAGGGTGTGGAAGCTGCACGGGGACGGCCGGACGGTGCAGCCCGGCGCGGTGGTCAAGCCCGACGAGCGCCTGGGCATGCCGTACATGCTCGGCCTCGGCGGGCAGCACATCCTCGCGATGTTCGGCGCAACCGCGCTGGTGCCGGTGCTCACCGGGTTCCCGGTCACCGCCACGATCTTCTGGTCGGGCGTCGGCACGATCATCTTCAACCTGGTCACGCGGAACCGCGTCCCGTCCTACACCGGGTCGAGCTTCGCGTTCATCGCGCCGGTGCTGGCGGCGAAGGCGCACGGCGGCGTGCCGGCCGCGCTCGGCGGGATCATGTGCGCCGGCATAGCGCTGTTCCTCGTCGGGCTGCTCGTCGACCGCGCGGGCTACCGCGTGATCGAGTTCCTGCTGCCGCCGGTCGTCACGGGGTCGATCGTGGCGCTGATCGGGCTCAACCTGGCTCCCGTGGCGAAGACGCAGTTCACCGCGCAGGCGGGCATCGCACTGGTCACGCTGGCGTCGATCCTGCTCATCGGCGTCGTCGTGAAGAACTTCCTCTCGCGGTTGTCGGTGTTCCTCGGGGTGGTGGTCGGCTACGTGTTCGCCGCGCTGCTCGGCAAGGTGAACTGGGACGGCGTGCGCGCCGCCGACTGGGTCGGCTTCCCGGACTTCACGACGCCGACGTTCAACGGCAAGGCGATCGTGCTGATCGTGCCCGCCGTGATCCTCGTCCTGCTCGCCGAGAACGCCGGCCACGTCAAGGCGGTCGCGACGATGACCGAGCAGAACCTGGATCCCGTGATCGGTCGCTCGTTCATGGGCGACGGCGTCGCGACGACGCTGGCCGGCCTGTTCGGCGGCTCCGGCACGACCACCTACGCGGAGAACATCGGCGTGATGGGCTACACGCGGATCTACTCGACGCTGGCGTACCTGATCGCGGGTGTCGTCGCGATCGGGCTCGGGCTGCTGCCGAAGTTCGGGGCGATCATAAGCGCGATCCCCGTCGGCGTGCTCGGCGGCGCGGTGACCGTGCTGTTCGGCATGATCGCCGTGCTCGGCGCGCGCATCTGGGTCGAGGCGGGCGTGAACTTCCGCGACCCGGTGAACCTCGTCACGGCGGCGGTGGCGCTGATCGTCGGCACGGCCGACTACACGCTCAACTGGGGCGACTACTCGTTCGCGGGCATCACGCTCGGTACGCTCGCGGCGATCGTGATCTACCAGGTCCTGCGCCTCTTCCAGCCGGAGATCCCCGCGCCCGACACCGCGATCGGCGACTCGCTCGCGATGCCGCTCGCGCAGGCGCCGGACCCGAGGGGGTCGGCGGCCGGGTCGTGAAGCCAGCGCCGTTCGCCTATCACCGCCCGAGCTCACGCGAGGAGGTCGACGGTCTGCTCGCGGAGCTCGGCGGGGAGGCGAAGCTGCTGGCGGGCGGCCAGAGCCTGGTGCCGATCCTCAACATGCGGCTGGCCGCGCCCGCCCACGTGATCGACATCAACTTCCTGCGCGACGAGCCCGCCGACCCGGTGCTCGACGACGGCGCGCTCGTCTTCGGGCCGCTCGTGCGGATGCGCGCGGCCGAGCGCTCCCCGCTCGTCGGGGAGCACCTGCCGCTGCTCGCCGAGGTGCTCCAGCACGTCGCGCACCCCGCGATCCGCTCGCGCGGCACGGTGACCGGCAGCATCGCCCATGCCGATCCGGCCGCCGAGCTGCCCGCGCTGCTCGTGCTGCTCGAGGGCGAGGCGCGCGTGCGCAGCGCCGACGGCCGCCGCACCGTGGCCGCCGACGAGCTGTTCGCCGGCCACCTGGAGACGACGCTGCGGTCCGGCGAGTGGATCGAGGAGGTGCGGATGCCGGCGCGCGCGGGCGGCGCGTTCGAGGAGTTCGCCCGCCGCCACGGCGACTACGCGCTGTGCGGGGTCGGCGCGCTCGCGGTCGGCGACGCGTTCGCGCTGTCGTTCGTCGGCATGAGCGCGGTGCCGGAGCGGCTCGTGGTCGGCGACGTGCGCGAGGCGGTCGCGCGGCTCGAGCCCGAGGACGACCTGCACGCGACCGCGGACTATCGCCGCCGGCTCGCCGAGACGCTGGGAGAGCGCGCCGCGCGGCGGGCGCTGGAGGCCTGATGGAGATCACGCTGCATGTCAACGGCACGCCCCACCGACTCGACGTCGAGCCGCGCTGGCTGCTGTCCGACGTGCTCCGCCACAAGCTCGGGCTCACCGGCACGCACGTCGGCTGCGAGCACGGCGTCTGCGGCTGCTGCACGGTGCTGGTCGACGGCGATCCGGCGCGGTCGTGCCTGATGCTCGCGGCGACCGCCGACGGCGCGGAGATCCGCACCGTCGAGGGCCTGGCCGAGCCGGACGGGACGCTGCACCCGCTGCAGGAGGCATTCCAGCGCCACCACGGTCTGCAGTGCGGGTTCTGCACGCCGGGGTTCCTGATGACCGCGCTGCCGATCTACCGCCACGCGGCGGGCATGAGCGACGGCGAGCTGCGCGAGGCGCTCGGCGGCCAGCTGTGCCGCTGCACGGGCTACGTCGGCATCGTCGCGGCGGTGCGCGCGGCGGCCGAGATCGAGGACTCGCGGTGACGGTCCGGGTCATCGCCACCGGCGGCACGATCGCCTCGCTCGCCGATCCCGAGACCGGCGCGGTCCGCCCGGCCGTGAGTGCGGCGGACCTGGTGGCGACGGTGCCCGGGCTCGGGCCGGTCGAGGTCGAGGAGGTCGCGCACGTCAACGGGTGGAACGTGACGCCGGCGACGATGCTCGAGGTCGCGCGGCGCGCGGCGGGCGGCGGCGTCGTCGTCACGCACGGCACCGACACGGTGGAGGAGACCGCGTTCCTGTGCGACGTGACCGTCGAGTCCGGCGTCGCGTTCGCGGCGGCGATGCGCAGCGGCGGCGAGGTGGGCGCCGACGGGCCGCGCAACCTGCTGTGCGCCGCGCAGGTGGCGGAGTCGGACGCCGCCCGCGACCTGGGCACGGTCCTCGTGCTCAACGACGAGCTCCACGCGGCGCGCTGGGCGCGCAAGCAGGACTCCTCGCGCGTGTCGGCGTTCGTGTCGCCCGGCCACGGGCCGATCGGGACCGCCGTGCCGGGCAGCGTGCGCGTGTCGATGCGGCCGCCGCGGCGCTTCCTCGTGCCGCTGCCCGCAGCGCTCGACCGGCCGGTGCCGGTCGTCCAGACGTACACCGGCCTCGAGGAGGGGCTGATCGAGACGGTGCTCGACGCGACCGGCGCGGCCGGGCTCGTGCTCGAGGGAACCGGGCTCGGCAACGTGCCGGGCGCGGCCGAGCGCGGAATCGGCGCGGCGATCGAGCGCGGGCTGCCGGTCGTCGTGGCCACGCGCGTGCCGACCGGCGGGACCGGCGCGGTCTACGGCGGCCCGGGCGGCGGCGTGACGCTGCGCGACCTCGGCGTGATCGCCGCCGGCGGGCTGTCGGCGGCGAAGGCGCGGCTGCTGCTGATGCTGCTGCTGGCGAACGGCGGCGACGTGCGCGGGCGCTTCGAGGAGGCGGTGCAGGTCCTGGGCGGCTGGTGACGCCCGACCTCGTGATCCGCGGCGCCCGGGTCGGCGACGCGCTCGTCGACATCGCCGTCGCGGGCGAGCGGATCGCGGCCGTCGGCGCGGGGCTCGAGGGCGCGGCGTCGCTCGACGCCGGCGGGCGCCTGGTGTCGCCGGCGTTCGTGCAGCCGCACATCCACCTCGACAAGGTCCTCACCGGCCCGCTGCTCGGCCCGAACCGGTCCGGCACGCTGGCCGAGGCGATCGCGCTCTCGCACGCGGTCAAGCGCGCCGCGACCGTCGAGGAGATCCGCGCGCGCGCCGGCCGGGTCATCCGCGCCGCCGTGCTCGCGGGGACGACGGCGATCCGCTCGCACGTCGACGTCGACACGATCGGCGGTCTGAAAGGCCTGCGCGGCGTCGCCGCTGCCCGCGACGATCATGCCGATCTGTGCACGGTCCAGCTCGTCGCGTTCCCGCAGGAGGGGATCCTGCGCGACCCGGGGACCGACGTCCTGATGGTCGAGGCGATGCGCGAGGGCGCCGATGTCGTCGGCGGCATGCCGCACTGGGAGGAGGGGCTCGAAGCCGCGCGCCGCCACATCGAGTTCTGCCTCCAGCTCGCGGTCGAGAATGACGCCGACGTCGACATGCACGTCGACGAGACCGACGACCCGTACTGGCGCTCGTTCGAGCTGCTGGTCGAGGAGGCGGCGCGGTGTGACTGGGGCGGGCGGACGACCGCCGGCCACCTGTGCGCGATGGCCGCGTGGGAGGACGACTACGCCGCCGCCGTCATCGCCCGCGCGGCGGCCGCCGGCGTCATGGTCGCCACCAACCCGCCGACCAACCTGATGCTCCAGGGCCGCGGCGACGCCGAGCCGCGCCGCCGCGGCATCCCGCGCATCAAGGAGCTGCTGGCGGCGGGCGTCATCGTCGGCGCCGGGCAGGACTGCGTCGACGACGCGTTCTATCCGTTCGGGTCGGCCGACCCGCTGCAGGTCGCGCTGATCGTCGCCCACGCCGCCCAGCTCGGGACGCCGGCCGAGATCGCCGCGGCGCTGCGCATGGTCACCGACGATGCCGCGCGGCTCCTGCGGCTGCCGGACTACGGCCTGGTCGCGGGCGCCCGGGCCGACCTCGTGATCGTCGACGCCGAGTCCGAGCGCGACGCGCTGCGCGAGCAGGCGGCGCGCCGCTGGGTGCTCCACGGCGGCCGCGTCGTCGCCGAGACCGAGCACGTCGCGCGGCTGCACCGGGCCGCAGGTTCGGAGAACCGTACCTCGGGGCTCGCCTAGCCGTACCGCATCCCTTCGTGGTTCCCCCGGTGCGCGCAAGCGCGCGCCGTCGTACCGTCGATCTATGAGCATCGGCATCTCGCCCAAGGCCGTCAAGCAGATCGGGGTGCTGTTGCTCGCCTACCTCCTCTACAGCGCCGCGCGCTGGGTGACGGTGGGAGATCTCGGCGCCGCGAGGGCGCACGCCGAGTGGATCGTGGGCGTCGAGCGCGACATGCACGTCGCGACCGAGGCGTCGGTCCAGCGCGCGCTCGAGGGCACGTGGGTGCTGTGGCTGCTCAACCACTTCTACCTCGCCGCCCAGCTCGTCGTCGTGCCCGGCGCGCTGATCTTCACGTACCACCGCTCGCGCGCGATCTACACGCGCCTACGCAACACGATCCTCGCCACCTGGCTGCTCTCGATCCCGGTCTACGCGGCCTTCCCGGTCGCGCCGCCGCGGCTGGCGGACGTCGGGCTCGTCGACACGATCACGTCGCAGACCGGCTTCGCGATGGACTCCAAGCTCACGACCAGCTTCTACAACGAGCTGGCGGCCGTGCCGAGCCTGCACGTCGGGTTCGCGGTCGCCGTCGGCATCGCGGTCGCCGCCGCGGCCCGCAACCCCGTGGTCAAGGGCCTCGCGCTCCTGTGGGGGCCGACGATCGCGCTCGCCGTCGTCGCCACCGGCAACCACTTCATCTTCGACATCGCCGCCGGCCTGGTCGCGAGCGCGGCCGGCTACGTCGCAGGCCGCGCCGTCGCCCGCGTGCGCCTCCCGCGCCCGCGCCCGCTACGGACGCTGCGGCCGAACTTCGCCCAGACCTAGCGTGCGCGACGGCACGCACGCGCTTCGCACGCGGGCGTAGGGTGCGGCCGTGCGACGAGCGGCGTTAGGCAGCGCGGTGTTCCTGGTGGCGGCGCCCGGCGTCGTCGCGGGCCTCGTGCCGTGGCTGCTCACCGGCTGGCGGTCGGACGACCCGCCGCTCGCCCTCGCGGTGCTCGGTGCCGCGCTGATCGCCATCGGCGCCGCCGTCCTCGTGCACACGTTCGCCCGCTTCGTCGCCGAGGGCCGGGGCACGCCCGCGCCGGTCGCGCCCACCGAACGGCTCGTCGTCGGCGGGCTCTACCGGCACGTGCGCAACCCGATGTACGTCGCGGTCGGGGCGACGATCGTGGGCCAGGCGCTGCTGCTCGGCCGCCCGGGGCTGCTCGCGTACGCAGCCGTGTTCTGGGCGGTCGTCGCGGCGTTCGTGTACGGCTACGAGGAGCCGACGCTCAGCGCCCGGTACGGGGACGAGTACGCCGCCTACCGGCGCGCCGTCCCCGCATGGTGGCCGCGGCTGCGGCCGTGGACGCCGCCGCGCTGATCACGCGGCGAGCCACTCCTCGAACGTCGGCCCGGCGAGGATCGCGCCCGGGCCGGGGAGCAGTGCGCCCGACGTGTAGGTCGCGTGCTCCGGGTCGGCCGGGTCGTGCACGCCCTCGACGCGCGGCGGGTCGCCGCGCCGGGCCGAGAGCAGCTCGGCCACTGCGACGAGGCTCTCCTCGCGCGGGCCGGCGATCTCGAGGATCGGGCCGTCGCCGGCGCCGGTGAGGTCGGCGAGCGCCTCGGCGACCGCGCGGGCGGCGACGAGCTGCGTGCGCATCTCCGGCACGTACGCGACATCGCCTTGGCGGCACCAGTCGACGAACTGGGGGACGAACTCGTGGAACTGCGCGGCGCGCAGGATGCGCGCCGGGATCGGGCCGGCGAGCGCCGCGCGCTCGTGGGGGATCTTCGAGGCGATGTAGCCGCTGTCCACGCGGTCGGCGCCGATGATCGACACCACGACGAGCCGCTCGACACCGGCCCGCTCGCCTTCGCGCTGCAAGTTCTCGGTCGCGGTCAGGAAGAACTCCGTCGCGGCGGCCTGGTCCGGAGACGGGAAGCTGGCCGCGTCGACGACGGTCTCGACGCCGGCCAGCGCGTCGGCCAGCCCTTCGCCGGTGATCACGTCGACGCCGTGGGCGCGGGCGATCGGGACGACGTCGTGCCCGCGCTCGCGCAGGACGTCGACGACGTGGCGGCCGACGCGGCCGGTCGCGCCCGCAACTGCGATCTTGCTCATGGTTGTGCTCCTGTCACATCATTCGCGTTTGGTCGGTCAAGGCAGTGACCCCTGACGACGAACGGATGTGACCGATGACCGACAACGACTGGCTGGCCGAGCGATTCGAGGAGCACCGGAGCCGCCTCCGCGCGGTGGCCTACCGCATGCTCGGGTCGGTCAGCGAGGCCGACGACGCGGTGCAGGAGACGTGGCTGCGGCTGAGCCGCGCCGACCGCAGCGACGTCGAGAATCTCGGCGCCTGGCTCACCACCGTCGTCGCGCGGGTGTGCCTGAACGCCCTGCGGTCGCGCCAGGCGCGCCGCGAGCAGCCGCTCGGGGTCCGCGTGCCCGAGCCCCTGATCAGCGCGGCCGACGGCCTCGACCCCGAGCAGGAGGCGCTGCTCGCGGACTCGGTCGGGCTGGCGCTGCTCGTCGTGCTCGAGACGCTGAGCCCGGCCGAGCGGCTCGCGTTCGTGCTGCACGACATGTTCGGCGTGCCGTTCGACGAGATCGCGCCGATGGTCGGCCGCTCCTCGCAGGCCGCGCGGCAGCTCGCGTCGCGGGCGCGCCGCCGCGTGCGCGGCGAGGCGCCGCCGCCGACCGCCGACCTGGCCCGCCAGCGCGAGGTCGTCGACGCGTTCTTCGCCGCCGCCCGCGAGGGCGACTTCGACGCGCTCGTCGCCGTGCTCGATCCCGACGTCGTCCTGCGAGCCGACGGCGGCGAGCAGCGCCCGCAGGTGACGATCGTCGCGCGCGGCGCGGAAGCGGTCGCCGCCCGCGCGTTCACGTTCGCGCACCTGTCGCCCTACGCGCGGCCGGCGCTCGTCAACGGCGCGGCGGGCGTCGTCGTCGCGCCGCGCGGCCGACCGTTCTCGGTCATGGGCTTCACGGTCGCCGAGGGGAAGATCGTCGCGATCGACGCGCTCGCCGACCCCGAACGGCTGCGCGACCTGGACCTGACGGTGCTCGACTAGCCCGTCAACTGCGGCTGGGTAGGGAAGCGACGGGCTGGCGCGTTGCCGCTCGTCCACGAGGCGTCTGGCGAGTTGACCACCG
>DATDKF010000357.1:0-5734 GCA_036520135.1 Solirubrobacteraceae bacterium | reverse complement strand
GTTTCGTCGCAATCGTGCGCGGTCGCGCGATCGTTGCGACGTTTCCGTCCTGTGGCGTGGGTTTCGCAGCACTCGCGCGCGGCCGCGCGATCGTTGCGACGAAACCCACGTTGGCTGACCAGCGTTTCGTCGCAATCGTGCGCGGCCGCGCGATCGTTGCGACGTTCGTCCCCTATAGCGAGCATTTCGTCGCACTCCCGACGGCCGCGGCGATGATTGCGACGAAACGCTGGCGCCCCAGCCTCCCTACCCAGCCGCAGTTCGCCGGTCAACCGCAACCAACCGATGAGTTCCGGGGCCGCCGCCGGTCCTGGATGAGATGCGCGTCAACGGTGTCGAGCTCTGCGTCGAGACGTTCGGTGACCCGGCCGACCCGGCGATCCTGCTCGTCATGGGCTCTGGCGCGTCGATGGACTGGTGGGAGGACGCCTTCTGCGCGCGGCTGCAGGCCGGCGGCCGGTTCGTCATCCGCTACGACCACCGCGACACCGGGCAGTCGGTCAGCTACGAGCCGGGCGCTCCGGCGTACTCCTCCGCGGACCTCGTCGCCGACGCAGTCGGCGTCATCGGCGCCCTCGATCTGGGTGCCGCGCACGTCGTCGGCATGTCGATGGGCGGGGCGATCGCCCAGCTCGCCGCGCTCGACCACGGCGACCGCGTGGCGTCGCTCACGCTGATCTCGACGAGCCCCGCGGGCCCGGACGCCGACCTTCCAGGGATGACCGAGCGAGCGCGCCGCGCGTTCGCGGCGCCTCAGCCCGACCTCTCCGACCGGCCGGCGCTGCTCGACCACCTCACGAACCTCAACCGCGCGCTGGCCAGCCCGACGCGGCCGTTCGACGAGGCCGGCACCCGCGCCCTGTGGCAGCGGGTGCTCGACCGCACCGCGAACGTCGAGGCGAGCCTCGCCAACCACGACGCGCTGGACGGCGGCGACCGTTGGCGCGAGCGGCTGGGAGCGATCAGCGTGCCCACGCTCGTCATCCACGGCACCGAGGACCCGTTCCTGCCCTACGCGCACGGAGTCGCGCTGGCGCGCGAGATCCCGGGCGCCCGGCTGCTCCCACTCGAGCACACCGGCCATGAGCTTCCACGTCCCGTCTGGGACGTCGTCGTGCCCGCGATCCTCGCCCACACCGCGCGCCGCGCGTGATCCGCCCTCGAACGGTCGACCGCCACCAACCGGTCAAGCGCGGGCCGCGGTCGTCGACCGCGGCACGAGCCGGTGTGCGAGCACGACGTCGCCGACCGCCCCCTCGAGGATCACCCGCGCGGCGCGCTCGCCCAGCTCGTGCAGCGGCAGCGAGACCGAGGTGAGGTCGACCAGCCGGGCCGGCCGCGTGTCGTCGATGCCGGCGACCGAGACCTGGCCCGGCACGTCGACGCCGCCGCGCCGCAGTCCGGTGAGCAGGCCGATCGCCACCTCGTCGTTGACCGCCAGGATCGCGTCCGGCAGCTCGCCGCCGGCCAGCAGACCCGCGGCCACGGCGTCGCCGGCCTCGTACTCGAAGCCGCCCCGCATCGTCACCGGCTCTGCGCCGGCCGCGGCCATCGCTGCCTGGAACCCCTCGAGCCGGTGCGCGCTCGTGTGCAGCCCGGGCGGGCCCTGGACGAACGCGATCCGGCGGTGGCCGAGCCCGAGCAGGTGCTCGGTCGCGTCGCGCGCCGCGCCGACGTTGTCGACGAGCACACTCGGGCAGTCGAAGTCGCGCGCCGCGAGCGCGACCACGGCCGCGCCGCCCGCCTGCAGCGCCTCGACCGCCCCGCGCAGCGCCGCGGTCTCCGCCGCGTCCTCGTAGCCGCTGCCCGCGAACACGACGCCGGCGGCGTGGTAGTCGCGCAGCACGCCGAGGTGCGCGAGCTCGGCCGCCGGCCGCCGCTCGGCGTTGCAGACCATCGTCAGATGCCCTACGCGCGCGGCCACGGCCTCCACCCCGCGCGCGATCTCGGCGAAGTACGGATCGACGATGTCGCCGACGATCACGCCGACGATCCGGCTGGTGCGCTTGACCAGCGCGCGGGCCAGCTCGGACGGCCGGTAGCCCAGCTCCTCGGCCGCCGCCAGCACGCGCTCGCGCGTCGAGTCCGACACGGGATGCGACGAGCCGTTGAGCACGCGCGACGCCGTGGCGATCGACACGCCGGCGCGGCGGCTGATGTCAGCGAGCGAAGCCATTGCTCAGCGTCGCGCACCTTGACAGACGGCGGCCCGCGAGGCTACGGTGGCAAACGGTTACCATGGATCCCGACGTCCTCATCGTCGGCGCCGGCCCGTCGGGTGCGGTGACCGCGCTCCGGCTCGCCCAGGAAGGCTTCAAGGTCACCGTCCTCGAGCAGGGCGACTGGCCCGACTACACGAAGGCCAACACCGCCGACCCGGAGTTCGCGATCACCGCCGACCGCGACTGGGGCTGGGACCCGAACATGCGCGCGGCGCCCGGCGACTACCCCATCGACGAGTCGGAGTCCGACATCACGGCGCTGATGTGGAATGGCGTCGGCGGCGGCACCGTCGTCTACGCCGCGCAATGGCAGCGCAACATGCCGTCGGACTTCCGCGTCCGGTCGCTCGACGGCGTCGCCGACGACTGGCCGTTCACCTACGAAGACCTCGAGCCCTACTACGTGCGGGTCGAGCGGGACTTCGGGACCTCCGGCCTGGCCGGCGACACCGCGTTCCCGCCCGGCGAGGGACCGCCGCTCCCGCCTGTGCCGCTCGGCGCGATGGGCCGCAAGGTCGCCAAGGCGCACAACGACCTCGGCTGGCACTGGTGGCCGGCGCCGCTGGCGATCGCCACCCGCCCGTACGGCGCGCTCAACGCGTGCGTGCAGCGCGCGACCTGCCTGAACGTGTGCGCGGACGGCGCCAAGGCGAGCGTCGACCGCACGCACTGGCCGAAGGCGATCGCGGCCGGCGTCGAGCTGATCACACAGGCGCGCGTGCGCACGCTCACCACGCGGCCCGACGGCCTCGTCGCGGGCGCGATCTACCTCGACGCCGACGGCAACGAGCACGAGGTCAAGTCGACCGTGACGATCGTGTGCGCGAACGGCATCGGCACGCCGCGGCTGCTGCTGCTCTCGGCGCCGGGCGGGCTCGCCAACAGCTCGGGCATGGTCGGCAAGCGGCTGATGATGCACCCGTTCGGCACGGTCGTCGGCCTGTTCGAGGACGACCTCGGGTCGACCCAGGGGCCGTGGGGTCAGCACCTGCACTGCCTCGAGTTCTACGAGACCGACACCAGTCGCGGCTTCGTCCGCGGCGCCAAGTGGGGTCTGCAGCCGACCGGCGGCCCGACCAAGATGACGACCGCCTACCCGTGGGGCGCCGAGAACTCGATCTGGGGCCCGGGCTTCCACGAGAGCGTGCGCAAGCGCCTCGGGCACTCGGCGATGTGGGGGATCATCGCCGAGGACCTGCCCGAGGAGAACAACCTCGTCACGCTCGACCCGGTCAACACCGACCGCCAGGGCGTCCCGGCGGCGAAGATCGTCTATCGCATGAACCAGAACTCCTACGACCTCATGCACTTCCACGAGGCGCGGGCGAAGGAGTCGCTGGAGGCCGCCGGGGCCTACGAGACGGTGATCGCGCCTTTCATCCGCGCGACCGGCTGGCACCTGCTCGGCACGTGCCGGATGGGCGACGACCCCGCGACCTCGGTGGTCGACGACTTCGGCCGCTCGCACGACATCCCGAACCTGTTCATCTTCGACGGCAGCACGTGGCCGACGTCGTCGGGCATGAACCCGACGGCGACGATCGCGGCGATGGCGCTGCGCTCCACCGAGCACCTGATCGAGGCCCGCCGCGAGCTGGCGGTGGCGGCATGAGCCTCGACCGCAGGCGGCTGGCCGAGCTGGCGGACGAGCTGATCCCGGGCGAGGGCGGCATGCCGTCGGCCAGCGCGGCGGGCGCGGTCGACGCCGGGCTCGACGCGGTGCTGGCGGCGCGGCCGGACTTCGAGGTCCCGCTCGGCGGCCTCGCGACGTCGACCGCTGGGATGTCACCCGCCGAAGCGGTCGCCGCGCTGCCCGACCGCGATCCCGCCGGCTGGTCGGCGCTGACCGCCGCCGTGGTCGCGGCCTACTACATGAACCCCGACGTGTGCGAGCGGATCGGCTACGCCGGTCAGCGGGCGATCCCGCTCGATCCGGACGCGCCGCCGGACTACCTGCAGGACGGCCTGCTGGAGTCCGTCGAGGCGCGGCCGCCGGTGTATCGTCCGACCCCTTGACGTTCCGCGTCGCAGATCCGGACGGGCGCTACGCCGCCGTCCGGCTCCGTTCGGACCTGCACGTCGACGGCGCCTTCCGCCGCGACGCGGACGACTGGGTGCTCGAGATCGACCCGCCGCCGATCGCCCGGCTCGAGTACCAGCTCGAGCTCGAGCACCCCGACGGCACGGTCGAGACCGTCTGCGACCCGGCCAACCCGAACCGCGCGCCCGGCGTGTTCGGCGAGAAGTCGGTGGCGCTCGCGGACCGCTACGAGCCGCCCGCGTGGCTTGACGCCGAGGGCGTCGAGGGCCACGTGCGGGAGCACTCGATCCGCGCCCGCGGCCTCGGCGCAAGCATCGACGCGCGGGTCTGGAGCGCCGCCGACGACGGCCCGCTGCTCGTGTCGCACGACGGCCCGGAGTTCGACGCGCTCGCCCACCTCACGCAGTACTGCTCGGCGATGATCGCCGCCGGCGAGCTGCCGCCGCACCGCGTCGCGCTGCTCCCCCCCGGCCCGCGCGACGAGTGGTACTCCGGCTCGGCGCGCTACGCCCGCGCGCTGGCCGCCGACGTGCTGCCGGCGCTCAACCCCGTCGACACGGTCGGCATGGGCGCGAGCCTCGGCGGCCTCGCGATGCTGCACGCGCACGTGCGGCGCCCGTTCGCCGGCCTGTTCCTGCAGTCGGGCTCGTTCTTCGTGCTGCGCCACGACGCGCACGAGCACCGCCACCCGCGCTTCCGGCGGATCGTGCGGGTGACCCGTGAGCTGCAGCGCGACGCGGGTATTCCGGAGCCCGTGGTCATGACCTGCGGGATCGCCGAGGAGAACCTCGCCAACAACCGGCTGATGGCGAGCGCGCTCGGCCGCCAGGAGTTCGACGTCGAGCTGCACGAGGTGCCCGACATGCACAACTTCACCGGCTGGCGCGACGCGCTGCACCCGCACCTGACGCGGCTGCTCGCGAGGGTGTGGGGATGAGCGAGCACGTGGAGCTCCACTCGCCGGCGATCGGCGGCAGCGGCAACGTCGTCATCCACGGCCACTACGGCCGCCCGGTGCTCGTGTTCCCGGCCGAGGGCGGGAGCGCGGGGGACTACGAGAGCAACGGGATGGTCGGCGCGGTCGGCGCGCTGCTCGACGCCGGCCGCGTCAAGCTCTACTGCGTCGACGCGTTCGACTCCGGCGACCGCGGCCACTACGAGTCGTGGGTCATCGACCAGGTCGTGCCGTTCATCCACCACGACCTCGGCGGCCCGCAGGACATCCTCGCCACCGGGTGCAGTATGGGCGCGTTCCACTCGGCGAACTTCGTACTCCGGCGGGCCGACCTGATCCCGGCCGCGATCTGCCTGTCGGGCAACTACGAGCACAGCGTCACCGGCGAGGTGTCGTCCTTCCACGGCGACCACCTCGACTGGATCCGCTCGCGCGCGAGCTTCCTGCTCGTCTGCGGGCAGGGCATGTGGGAGGACACGACCGGGGCACTGGAGAGCACCAAGCACCTCGCGTGGC
>DATDKF010000356.1:0-4831 GCA_036520135.1 Solirubrobacteraceae bacterium | reverse complement strand
GAGGCCGCGGAACTGGCGGGCGCTGAGGGCTGCGCGGTCGAGTGGGTGCGGGCGTCCGGCTCGGCGCGGTCGATCCCGCTCGGGGCGTTCGCGGCGCTGCTGCCGGCGACCGGGGGTCCACTGCCCGCCGGAGTGGAGCTGCTGGCCCGCGCCCGCCACGCGCTGGCCGAGCGCGCCGCCGGGCGCCGGCTCGTGCTGTGCGTCGACGACGGCCAGCTGCTCGACGACGCTTCGGCGGCGCTCGTGCACCAGCTCGTGGCTGCGCGGGAGGCGTTCGCGGTGGTCAGCGTGCGGCGCGACGAGCCGACGCCCGACGCGCTGCGTGCGCTCTGGAAGGACGAGCTGTGCGCGCGGCTCGAGCTCGGCGAGCTCGGGCGCGGCGAGGTCGAGGCCCTGCTCGGCGCCGCCCTGGGCGGGCCGATCGACGGCCGCAGCGTGAACGCGCTGTGGGAGCTGACCCGCGGCAACGCCCTGTTCCTGCGCGAGCTGGTGCGCCACGGCGTCGACCACGGGCTGCTGGCCGAGACCGGCGGTATGTGGCGCTGGCGCGGCGAGGTCACGACGGGGACGCGGCTGGCGGAGCTCGTCGACGTGCGCATCGAGGACGCCGGGCCGAGCGGGCGCGACGTGCTCGAGCTGATCTCCGTCGGCGCCCCGCTCGAGGCCGCGCTGCTCGAGCCGGCGGCGCTCGAGGCGCTCGAGCGGCGCGAGCTCGTCGTGCGCCGCACGGACGGCCGGCGGCGGTTCGCCGACGTCGCCCATCCGCTGCACGGCGAGGCGGTCCGCGCCCGGCTCACGTCCACGCGCGTCGAGGCGATCCACACGCAGCTCGCCGACGCCGTCGAGGCGCACGGCGCGCGCCGCAGCGGCGACCTGCTGCGGATCGCCGTGTGGCGGCTGGAGGCGGGCGCGGCCGGCGACGCCGAGCTGTTCGCGCGCGCCGCCGATCAGGCGCTGGCCGCAGCCGACGTCGCCTTGGCCGAGCGGCTCGCGCGGGCGGCGGTCGACGCCGGCGCGGGCTTCGGCGCGCGGCTGGCACTCGCCCGCGCGCTGGCCGGCCTGGCCCGCGCGCCCGAGGCGCAGACGCTGCTCGCCGGCCTCGCGGCGGCGGCCGCGAGCGACCGCGAGCGCGCGGCGGTGGCGACGGCGACCGCACGCAACCTGTTCTGGGCGCTCGACCGGGCCGACGAGGCGGACGCCGTCCTGCGCGACGCCGAGCGGCGCGTCGGCGACGCCTCCCTGCGCCACGAGCTGATGGCGCAGCGGGTGCGGCTGATGGCCGGCGAGGGCCGCCCGCAGGCGGCCCTGGCCGCGGCGCGACCGCTGCTGGAGGACCCGTCGGTCGACGAGCGGGCACGGACGACCGTCGTGCTGGGCGCGACCGAGGCGCTATTCACGAGCGGGCGCACCAACGAAGCGATCGCGCTGATCGACGCGTCGCTGCCGATCGCCCGCCGGCATCGGGCCGAGCTGCCGCACGGGGAGCCGGTGCTGCTCGGCATGCGCGCGCTGTCGCTGTTCCTCGCCGGTCGGCTGGTCGAGGCGACGGCGCTCTCGGGCCGCACGTACGCGGCCCTGCTCCCGCGGCGGTCCGCGCCGGCCACGGCGGTCGAGGCCAACGTGCTCGGCCTGATCTGGCTCGCCCGCGGCCGCGTGCGCACGGCGCTGCGCTTCTCGCGCGAGAGCGCCGCGCTCCTGCGCGACGGCGATGCTGTCGGGATGCTGCCGTTCGCGCTCGCGGTCGTCGCGCAGGCCGCTGCGCAGGCCGGCGAGCCGGCGGCGGCGCGCGCCGCGGTTGCCGAGATGGAGCGCACGCCGCTCGGCCACAAGGGCTGGGCGATCGAGCTGGGGCTGGCGCGCGCCTGGAGCGCCGCCGCGAACGGCGAGCTCTCGACGGCGCGCGCGCTCGCGCGCGAGGCGGCCGCGCGCGCGCGCTCGCGCGACCAGAACGGCTACGCGGTCCGCGCGCTGCACGTGCTCTGCCGGCTGGGAGACCCCGACGCGGCGGCGCCCGAGCTCGCCGTCTTCGCCGAGCGGGTCGACGGGCCGTTCGCGGTGACCGCGGCCGCGCACGCCGCAGCGCTCGTCGACGGCGAGGGCGCCGCGCTGCTCGACGTCGCCGAGCGCTTCGCGGCCGAGGACGCGCTGCTCGTCGCCGCCGAGGCAGCCGACGCGGCGTCCGCCGCGCACCGCGACAGCGGCCGCGCGGCGAGCGCGCGCGCCGCCGCCGCGCGCGCCGCACTCTGGCTGACCCAGTGCGAGGGCGCGCGGCCGCCCACGATGCTCACCGCGCCGGACGCCGTCGGCCTCACGCCGCGCGAGCACGAGATCGCGCTGCTCGCGGCCGGCGGGGCGAGCAGCCGCCAGATCGCCGGCCGGCTCGTGATCTCCGTGCGCACGGTCGACAACCACCTGCAGAACGCGTACCGCAAGCTCGGCGTGACGCGCCGCCAGGACCTGCCGCGCGTGCTCAATGGCGCGCCTGACTAGAACG
This sequence comes from Solirubrobacteraceae bacterium, assembly GCA_036520135.1. GTDB lineage: Bacteria > Actinomycetota > Thermoleophilia > Solirubrobacterales > Solirubrobacteraceae > DASSUW01. Next base: position 2,337 of record DATDKF010000356.1, on the reverse strand, counting down.
TCAACTGCGGCTTGGGACCCCGCGCTCCGCGAGCCGCGGAGGCTGCAGATCGAGCCCGGACCAGAGCGCGGTCATCGCGAGACCGGCGAGCAGGAGGAGGACGCAGATGCCGATGACGATCATTGAGCCGGCGGCAGGCTAGCCGTCGGCGCGGCGCCGATGACTTCCGCCGCCGGCCGGAGTCCGGTCCACGATGACCAAACCCGAGGTGATCCGATGAAGCACGCCGTCCTGATGTACGCCGACCCGGACCACACGCGCGCGATGTCGCGCGAGGCGCTCGACGTCGTCGCCCGCAAGCACGAAGAGATCCGCAACGACCTCACCCGCTCCGGCGAGCTGCTCAACGGCGCCGGGCTCGTCTTCCCCGACGAGACCACCCTCCTGCGCCTGGCGGACGACGGGGTCGTCGCCCAGCTCGGCCCGCTCAAGGAGGGCCCCGAGCACCTGACCGCCTACTACGTGATCGACTGCGAGACCGCCGAGCGGGCGCGGAGCATCGCCGAGCGGATGCTCGACGACCACGTCACCGTCGTCGAGCTGCGCCGGATCCACGACTCCACTGGGATGTGACGGGGCCGCGGCTCTGGCTCACCGCGAACCACGCCAGGCCCGCGAGCGTGCCGGCGCCCGCCAGCAGCAGGTTCCAGCGCACGCCGAAGACGTGCGCCGCAGGATCAACGCGCAGGAGCTCGTCGACGATCCGGAAGGCGCAGTAGCCGGCGACGTAGAGGGCGAACAGCCCGGGCGGACGGATCCGCCGGTGGCGGCCGAGCCAGACGAGCGCGGCCGCGAGCGCCAGGTTCCAGAGCAGCTCGTAGAGGAATGTCGGATGGAAGGTCGCGTCCGCGAGATACCGCGCCGGCCGGTGCTCCGGGTCGATCTCGATCGCCCACGGCAGGTCGGTCGGCCGACCGAACAGCTCCTGGTTGAAGTAGTTGCCGACCCGCCCGATCGCCTGCGCGACCAGCAGGGCGGGCGTTGCGGCGTCGAGGAAGCGGGCGACGTCGGCGCCCGCCCGCCGGACTCGCCACACGCCCACGATCGTCCCGAGCGCGATCCCGCCCCAGATGCCCAAGCCGCCGTGCCACACCGCCAGCGGGCCCCACCAGTGATCGAACGAGTCGCCGGGCGTGGTGGCGAGGTAATACAGGCGGCCGCCGACGATCCCGGCCGGGAAGCCCCACAGCGCGACGTCGTACACGAGGTCACGCGAGCCGCCCTGCGCGACCCAGCGCCGGCCCGTGATCGCGACCGCCGTGATGACGGCGACGGCGTAGCACAGGCCGTAGATGTGGACGGTCAGCGGCCCAGCGTGGATCACGTTCGCGGACGGGCTCGGAAGCGCGGCGAGCAGCAGGCTCATACGGAGAGGATGGGCCGCGGCTCGTCTACTACGTGTCGTAGACGCAGATCCGATTTTCACAGGCCGGTGACACCGCTGCGCCCGGCGTCGATGAGCCTGACGCCTGACCATCACGGTCATCCAGGGCAAGCCGCACGGCTACGTGTTCGCGGTCGACCCGTACGACCGGCAGGCGAACCGCGACCCCCAAGCCGATCAAGACGCTCGGGCGCTAAAACAGCGTCGCTGAGCCGCGATCACGACAGGAGCCGCTGCGTCGCGAGCTCGAGCACGTCCCGGCGGCTGCGGGCGCCGTGATCGGCGGCGATGAAGTGGTTGCCGATCGCCAGCGAGAAGGCGAGCATGCTGCGGGCCTCGACGTCGTCGGCGTCGGGTGAGAGCTCGCCGATCAGTGAGCGCAGATACGCCATGCGGCGGTCGTCGACACGCCGGAGGCGCGCGGCGACCGCCTCGTCGCGGCGGGCCCAGTCGCGGACGGCGAGGTCGATCGGCAGCAGGTCGCTGGAGAACGTCAGCATGCCCGCGCGGCGCACCTTGGCCCGGGGGTCGCCGCCTTCGCGCTCGACGCGCTCGAGCACCTCGTCGGTGCTGCGCCGCTCCCACGTGTCGAGCATCTCCTCCAGCAGCGCCCGCCGGTCGTCGAAGTGCCAGTAGAAGCCGCCCTTGGTGACGCCCAGGTCCCGGGCCAGCGGCTCGATCCGGACGGTGTCCGGGCCGCCGGCGGCAAGGGCCCGGAGGCCGGCATCGATCCAGCTGCTGCGAGGCGTGCGGGTAGAAGCCATGGTCCATCCCTATCGCGGTCCGCAGGGAATTGACAGCGCGGCACAGGGTGCTAGGCTCTAACCATACGGTACCGTATGGATAGAGGTCCACGAATGCGGCTCCCCGACACCGCGCACACCTCCCGGCCCTGGCGGATCCACGAGCTCACCGGTGACTTCCGGCTCGAGGACGTGTGGGCGCTGCCAACG
>DATDKF010000355.1:0-9328 GCA_036520135.1 Solirubrobacteraceae bacterium | reverse complement strand
CAACGCGGACGTCGGCGGCGCCCCGTACACGGCCCAGCAGGACGGCCGCGTGCCCGAGCACGCGATGACGGCGCCCTAGGTGTAGGACCCGAGCAGGTTGTTTAGCCGTGTGATGGGTGGTTGGCGGCCGATGGCTGAGTGTCGGCGGCGATGGTTGTAGGTGAAGAGCCAGCCGTCAAGGGCTGCGGTGCGTTCTCGGCTGTCGCGGTAGATCGCGCCGTAGGCCCAGCCGCTTTGCATGGTGCGGATGAAGCGTTCTGCCTTTCCGTTGGTCTGGGGCCGATAGGCGCGGGTCCTGAGGTGTCGGATGCCGAGCGCGCGGCAGGCGAGCGCGTGGATCGTGGAACGGTAGGCCGAGCCGTTGTCGGTCATCACGCGCTCGGCGTGGATCCCATGCCGGGCGTAGAAGGCCAGCGCCCGGCCCAGGAAGGCGGTCGCGGTGCTGGCCTTCTCGTCGGGCAACACCTCGGCGTAGGCCAGGCGCGTGGCGTCGTCGATCGCGACGTGCACGTAGTCCCAGCCGATCATTTTGCGATCGACGCCGGACCTGTCGCGCCGACGCCGGCAGCGGTTGCGCTTGACGCCGGTCACGCGCTTGCCGGCGCCGCCTTCGATCCGCCCGAGTTTCTTGACGTCGATGTGGATCAACTCGCCGGGCCGCTCGCGCTCATAACGCTCGGCCGGCTCCATGCCCAGCCGTCCCAGGCGGCCCATCCCGATCCTGGTCAGGATCCCCGACACCGTCGAGAGCGCCATGCCGAGCAGCTCGGCGATCTCCGGGCCCGTGAACCTGAGCCGGCGCAGCGCGGCGATCGCCTCGATCCGGCGCTCGTCGGTCCGGTTGGCCACGTGCTCGGGCGCCGAGCTGTGATCCAGCAGACCGCTCTCTCCGCCAGCCCGGTACCGGGACACCCACTTCCCACAGGTCCTCGGACTGGTCTCAGCGGCCGCCGCGGCAGCCTTGATCGTCCACCCCTGCTCGAGCACCCGCAACACCATCCGACGCCGCTGCGTCAATGACAGCGCCGCGTTAGCGTGCAACCTCATCCGTGTCCTCCCTGTGGCTGGGACCGCTTGGCAGCCCTCAGCCTCCAAGGAGGCCCGGATGAACAACCTCCTCAGGAACTACACCTAGCGATCTTCGTCGCGGCGCACCGGCCCGGAATTGGAGGCGCGTTCGCATAACTTGGGTTGAGGCGGGATCCGTTCGGTGGCGTCCGGTCCCTTCCCAGCCACGGTGACGGTGGCGCACGCGGCCGAGAGGGGAAGCTCGATCACGAACAAGCCGAACGGCGACTCGCCGAAGTTGCGGGCGAGTTTCGGCCCCACCCTGAAGACCGCTGCCTGCGCCGTCCCGCCGGTGAAGCGCGCGACAACATCGGTCGATGCGCCGGCGGTTCCCCAGATCACGTAGGCGTAGCCGCGAACGCCCTGTCGCGGCTGAGCGGCATCGCGAACGGCGAATCGCGCGAGCGGCGGCTCCAGCTTGCAGATCGCGGGGATGTAGAGGCCGCGTTGACCACGACCGCTGTAGGCGGGGTTGACACAGACGTGCCGCTCGCCGTCGAGGTGCGCCAGATTGCCGCTGAACTCGACCCGCTTGCCGCTCACCCCAAGCCGAGCACAGCCAAGGAGCGCCAGGGGACTATCGGCCGGGCCAGGAACGAAGTAGTCGGGCCGCTCGCCCACCGCGCAGGGCGCGAGTGTGCTCTCAATGAGCCGAATCTGGTTGGGCCGCTGCGGCGGCGGTCCGCCGTCTCGGGCCTCGCCCGATCGCGGACTCCCGTCCCCCGCACAGCCGCAGAGCATGACGCCGAGCGCCAGGGCGCCGAAGAATCCGAGCCATCGTCTCGCCATTGCCTCCACTACGACACGCTCCGCCACCACGGTCCGTCACGATCGCCGAGCAGGTCGCGGCCGGCCGCTTCTCCGTCCACACGTGGATGCTCCAGCGCTCGCGACCGAACTGGAGCGGTCCGGTCACGCTGGTCGGCGCCACCCACATCACGACCGGCAAACGGCGGCAAGGGCGGCAACAGCGGCGAGGGCGGCCTGGGCGGCCCGGGCGGCAAGGGCGGTCTCGGCGGCAAGAGCGACTGCACTCCGACCGAGGTCGGCTACGGCGGCGACGGTGGCGACGGTGGCGACGGTGGCAACGGCGGCCAGGGCGGCCCGGGCGGCGGCGGCCCTGGCGGCCCGAGCAGCGGCGTCATGCTCCTCGCCGACAGCACCGTCGTCGGCGCCAACGCCGAGTCCATGGCGCTGGGTAGCGGCGGGTTCGGCGGGTCGAGCCTAGCCGCTGGCCACGGGGGCGGCCAGGGCAAGCGCGCGTACGTGCTCCAAGGCTAGGTCGGGGGTGCAGGAGCCGCGGCGGCGCTGGGTCGGCCGCCGCGGCTCCGCGGATTCACCGCGTGTCGGCGCCGGCCAGTTCGCGCATCGGCTGATGACGCGTAGCGGCTGGCGTTAAGGGGTACGCGCCGTCGGGTTATCGGCGACGCCGATCGTCCGATCGGCCGCCCGGCTTGTCGGCGGGCCGCTCGACCGGAGACTGCGCGGTATGCGTGTCTTCGATGTGGTGGTACTCGGGTGGCGGTTCGGCACCGAACGGCGGCCTCGACGTCGCCACCGTGTCGCGTCGACGCGACGAGGTCATCGGTGCTGACCGGCGGCTCCGTGCCCCTGGTCCCCGCCATCGAAGGGCTCGAGCAGATCGAGAGCCGCAGCCAGGTCACCCTGATCGAAGGCGAGCATCGACTGCTCCCGCGCAGGAGGACTTCGCCTGTGTCCAGGTCACGACGGCGCTCGAAGCCTACGGCGTGGACATCCGGACCGGGCGTGTGAGGGGCCGAGCCGACGCGCCTGGCGATGGCGTGAAGGCACTCGCGGAGCGGCCCCCGGCGCGGGATAGTTGGCATATGCGGCTCGGCGAGATTTCGGCCCGTTACCACAAGGCGTTCAACGACCGCGACTTCGACGTGTGGCGGGAGGTCTTCGACGAGGACGTCGAGCTGGTGGTCGATGGCATGACGTTCCGCGGCGTCGACGCCGCCGTCGCGTACGGCGTCGGAAGCGTGACCCAGTTCCCCGGTCTGTACATCGGCTCGGACCGCGTCGTCGCGGAGTCCGGCGACACGATCGTCACCGAGATCGAGCTCGTGAACGGCGATCTGGCGAGCGGCCGGTTGCGCCGGCAGGGCACGACGTGCGAGATCAGCCGGGTGCGCGACGGGCGGATCGTGTCGTGCCGCAGCTACTACATGGCCGCGGCGGCGGAGGGCGAGGACACGGTGCGGGTCCCGGCGCGCGGCGAGGCAACTCGGGTGGCCCAGGAGCAGACGGCGCTACGGCGCGTCGCCACGCTCGTGGCGGGCGGCGTCTCGCAGGACGAGATCTTCGCCGCCGTCAGCCAGGAGATCAGCTGGCTCGTCGGCGCCGATCCGGCGTCGTTGATGCGTTTCGAGGCCGACGACGCCATCACGCTGGTGGCGGCCTGGAGCGCACGCCAGACCGACTTCCCGATCGGCTCGTCCCAGCCCATGAACGAGGACCTGCGGGCGATCCGGGAGAGCGGACGTCCATGGCGGTGGGGCCCTGCCGAGCTCCCGGCCACGGGACCGTTCGTCGAGGAGGCGCGCGATATCGGCATCCGCACGTCGGTCGGCGTGCCGATCGTGGTCGACGGGCGCGTCTGGGGCTTCGCGTTCGCCTCCTCGACGGCGGACCGGCCGTTCGCCGAGGACGCCGAGGCGCGCATCGCCGCGTTCACCGAGCTCGTGGCCATGGCCATCTCGAACGCCCAGGCCAGGGCGGAGGCACGCCGCCTCGGCGACGAGCAGGCCGCGCTGCGGCGCGTGGCGACGCTGGTTGCCCGCGAGCGACCGCCCGCGGAGATCTTCGCCACGGTCGCCGAGGAGGCGGGACGGGTCCTGCCCGTCGAGGACACCGCGCTGCTCCGCTACGAGCACGACGGCACGGCGACCATCGTCGCGACCTGGGGCGGGCTCGCGGGAGTGCGCGCGGGGATGCGCTCACCCGTGGACGGCGAGAACGTCGCAGCACTCGTCGCACGCACCGGCCGGCCCGCGCGCGTCGACGACTACGCCACGGCAACCGGCGCTCTTGGGACGCGCATGCGGGAGCTCGGCGTCGGTGCGGCGGTCGGGTGTCCGATCGCGGTGGAGGGACGCCCGTGGGGCGTGATGGTCGCCGCGCAGCGTCGGCGAGAGCCGCTTCCCGCCGACACCGAGTCCCGCCTCGCGAACTTCAGCGACCTGGTCGCAAGCGCCATTTCGAACACCCAGACCCGGACCGAGGTCCGCCGGCTCGCGGACGAGCAGGCCGCGCTGCGGCGGGTCGCCACGGTTGTGGCGCGTCAACCGTCACCGGACGAAGTGTTCGCAGCCGTCACCAACGAGGTCGGAACGCTGCTGCGCGTCGAGCACTCGTACATGTGGCGCTACGAGCCCGACGGGTCCGCCACGATGGTGGCGTACTGGGGCGAGCTCGACGCGGGCGTCACCGCGGGTACCCGGCAGACCTTGGAGGGCGAGAGCGTCGCGGCGATGGTGCTCCGGACCGAGCGGCCTGCGCGGATCGACGACTACACCAGTGCCACGGGCTCGATCGCCGAATACGTTCGCGGGCTCGGCGTCCGCTCCGCCGTCGGCGTGCCGATCGTCATCGAGGGGCGGCTGTGGGGCAGCATGGTCGCCGCCTCGGGTCAGGCTCCGTCTCTGCCGACGGGCACCGAGGCGAGGATGGGCGAGTTCACCGAGCTGGTCGCGACCGCCATCTCGAACATCCAGGCGCGAGGCGAGGTCGGACGGCTCCTCGAGGAGCAGGCCACGCTGCGCCGCGTGGCGACGTTGGTCGCCGAAGCTGCGCCCCCGAGCGCGTTGTTCGGCGTCGTCGTCGAGGAGGTCGGCAGGCTGTTCCGCTGCGACCTCGCCGGGATGATCCACTACGAGAGCGGCGGCACGGTGACCGCGACGGCCACCTGGGCCGCCGAAGGCGAGCACCCGCCGGTCGTGGGTCGGTGGTCGCTCGAAGGCGACAGGCTCGCGACGGCGATCTCTCGCACGGCACGGCCCGCTCGGGAGGACGACTGGGACGGCGTCGGCGGACCGATCGCCGAGTTCGTCCGCGGCACGCTCGGCATCGCCTCGTCGGTCGGTGCTCCGATCGTGGTCGAGGGAAGCGTGTGGGGCGCGCTCTTCGTCCACTCGAAGGAGAAGACCGAGCCGCTCCCCGCGGGCACCGAGTCGCGCCTCATGGATTTCACGGAGCTCGTCGCGACGGCGATGTCGAACGCGCAGGCCCGTGGCGAGGTGCATCGCCTCGGTTACGAGCAGGCTGCTCTGCGACGGGTGGCGACGCTGGTCGCCGAAGAGCGGCCGGCGGCGGAAGTGTTCGCAGCGGTCGCCGAGGAGGTCGGACGGGTCCTTCAGCTCGAGGACACGAGGATGGTCCGCTACGAGGACGACGGGACTGCGACGGTCGTGGCGAGCTGGGGAGAGCTCGCCGGCGCACTTCCAGTCGGCGCGAGCCTGTCGATGGAGGGGGACAGCGCGAGCGCGCTCGTGCTGCGGACCGGGTGGCCGGTGCGCATCGACGATTTCACGAAGGCCGAAGGTCCGTTGGCCGCCTTCCTGCGCGATTTCGGCGTCCGTTCTGGGGTCGGCGCCCCGATCATCGTGGACGGACGGCTCTGGGGCGCGATGAGCACCGCGTCGCTCACGCCCGGTTCCCTCCCGGGCGACACGGAGGCGCGGATGGGCCAGTTCACCGAGCTGGTGGCCACCGCGATCTCGAACATCGAGGCGCGCTCTGACCTCGCCGCGTCACGGGCTCGGATCGTGGCCGCCGCAGACGAGGAACGCCGTCGCGTCGTGCGCGACCTGCACGACGGCGCCCAGCAGCGCCTCGTCCACACGGTCATCACGCTCAACCTCGCACGGCAGGCGCTCGAGCAGGGGAGCGAGCGCACGAGCGTCCTGCTCGACGAGGCGTTCGATCACGCGCAGCGGGCGACGGCAGAGGTGCGCGAACTGGCGCACGGCATCCTGCCCTCGGCGCTCACGCACGGCGGGCTGCGCGCCGGCGTCGATGCGCTCTCGTCGCGGATGCCGGTGCCCGTCGCCAGCGAGGTCTCGGTGGACCGGCTCCCGAGCGCGGTCGAGGCGACCGCCTACTTCGTCGTCGCGGAGGCGTTGACCAACGTGGCCAAGCACGCGCGGGCCGAGCACGCCGAGGTGACCGCGCGTGTCGAGCACGAGGTGCTCCGCGTCCGCGTGCGCGACGACGGCGTGGGAGGCGCACGTCCTGAAGGCAGCGGCCTCGTCGGGCTTGCGGACCGGCTCGCCGCACTCGACGGCCGGCTCGAGATCGAGAGCCCGGCTGAGGGCGGGACGCTCGTCGCCGCCACGATCCCGCTCGCGGGCGAACCGCTCTCGTAGGGGTCAGCTTGTCAGCGCGCGAGGTAGCCGCCGTCGATGACGAGCTCGGTCCCGGTGACGAAGCTCGATCGAGAAGACCGCGGACTTCGTGTTGGTGGTTCCAACGTCGATGCCGACGAGCAGGTCCTCCGCGGGGCGGCGCGCCATCAGTATCGGATCGGTCCTGTCACATTCACCCAGATGTCGTTCCAGTCGCGGTCGCCCTTGGCGGCGACGACGGTGTCCAGGAACTTCTGCGCGTTGTCCTTCGTGAGGAGGGTGGTGCGGAAGTAGAACTCGCGGTGCTCGCGCGGCAGCGAGGCCACGTCGAGCTCCCCGGACTTGGCGTGCCAGGCGATCGCGAGGCCGCGGCCGCCCTGCTCGACGGCGTCGATGCCGGCGGTGCCCACCATGTCGCCGGCGAGCACCGCGCGGACGGCCTCCTCGACACCGGCGATGCCCACCACGCCGACCTTGTTGGCCCGGCCATTGGCCTTGACCGCGTCGAGGGCGCCGAGGGCCATGCCGTCGTCCGCCGCCCAGATTCCTTTGAGGTCGGGGTGGGAGGCGAGCATCGACTCGGCGACGCGCTGCGCCTTCGTCGGTATCCAGTCGGCGTTGTCTTGCTGGACGAGATCGACCCCCGGGTGGTTAGCGAGGACCTGCTTGAGTCCGCGCAGTCGGCCCTGCGAGGACGTGTTGCCGAGCAGGCCGAGGATGGCGCCGATCTTGCCCTGTCCGTTCATCGACTGCACGAGCGCCTCGGCCACCTGCTTGCCCATCGCGACGTCGTCGGCCGACATGTGCGAGACCCAGTACTCGAAGCCCCAGGGATGCAGGTCGTCGGCCTTGTTCCAGCTCGTGACGAAGTAGCACCGCGAGCTCTCGCACAGGCGCGCGATCGGCAGCGCGTCGCTGGCCTCGTTGGGGTCGACGTTGAAGATGACGTTGCCCTTCCCAGCACGGGCGATGAGCGCGCGCATGTCGCGCAGTTGCTTGGCGCTGTCGCCCTCGCTGAGCAAGGTTTGGATCCGGTCGGCGGCGTCGACCGATGCCGCGAAATCCTCGCCGCCCTGCTTCCACAGAGCGTGATACGGGTTCGAGAGGCTGCGGATGGACGTGCCGAGCCACACGTCGTCCATCGCGTCCGCGCCGATCTCGACCGCTGGCTGCGCCTCGCCGCCGCATGCGGCGAGCACGGTCGGTACCACGCCAGCCATGCCGGCGCCGAGTGCGCCACGACCCAGGCGCTGCAGGAAGCTCCGGCGGTCGAAGCTGCCCGACGAATTCGTCAGGTCTCCGATCTCACTCATCCCTCCTCCTGTGACCTCATCGCTGTCCGCTGGCGTCAGCTCGGTGCCGCTGAGCTCGGGCACCGCGCAATCGGGCTCTCCGGCCTGGAACCGCTGGCGGCGAAGGTGGCGACGGTACTCGTAGCGGGCGGGGTGGCATACGCCCTCCACGTACTCCACCGACACCAGGCGCTCCCCGTAAGTGAGACGGCGCGGCATCACGGACCGTCGCGCGCGAGACGCCGAACGTCTCCATGCGCTCGCGCTCCGTCTCGAGCGTGGCGCCTTCGCCGACACGCCCGCTCAGGATGCGCTCGCGTAGCCGCGGGTAGAGTTGCTGGGAGAGCGGCACGAAGCTGGCGCGGTCCAAGCGGCGCCCACGTTCACCTCCGCGGGACATCTGGTACGGACAATAGGACGTGTTCGCACGTACCTTGTCAAGAACGTCCGAGCTAAATTGGGGTCGCGCGGCATGGCGCCACCGCTGGCCGCAACGGCTCTCGACGTGCTGCGAACCGCGGAGCTGATCGAGGCCGCGATCCCGTACCAACGCCGAGCGCGGGTGCACGAGAGCACGATCGCGACGCCAAGAGCTTCGCCGCGTTACCCAGACCCAGGCCCTGTAACCAGTGTCTGGAGCAGTATCGGAGCGGCAAGGTCGCGATCTGGTACGCCGCGAGGTCTGAACGAGAAAACCCCCGCGACTGGGTGGCGATCCCACCGGGCCGCCGACCGACCTACGAGATCCCCGCCCGGGATCTTCCACGTCGCCATCGCCGAGTACCAGGACGTCGCCGATCATGCACCGAACAGCTCTCCGCGGTCATCGCCAGCAGGTTGGCGCTCGATTCGGCGCTCGCGAATCGCCAGAACATCGCGGCCCGCGTCGGGCAATGATCCGACCCGCGTCGGGCCCAGCGGCACGCCTTGCCGCGGGGCTTGCGACGGAGGAGAATCCACACGCATCCACTCAGGTCTGGCAGTGCAGCCGCGACATATCGCACGCGTAGCGCTGTTCCTCGCGCTGACCGTCGTGGGTTTCATCATCGCCCGCGTCTTCGCCGAGCGCGATGTGCGACGCGACTCCGACCGTCGCGCCGAGGTCGCGGCCGTGCAGATCCATGGCCGCATCGCCCAGGCCGCATCCGTTACAGAGAGCCTGCGCCGGTTCATGCTGGATGCCCGAAGTTCCGGCGTCACGAGCGACCAATTCGCGAGAAACGCACTGCGGTGGCTGGGCCCGGCGCGCTTCCCGGCCGCCGCATGGGTCGAGCGGGTTCCCAATTCGGGGCGTGCGGCATACGAGCGACGAATCGGGCAGGCCATCGTGACGACCGACGCGCGCTACGGGGTGGTGCCCCTCGGATCGCGCTCCTCCTATCTGCCGGCGACGCTGGTCACCGGCTTTCCTCCGATGGCCGTGCCCGGAATCGATCTGAGCGGCGCATCTGGGCTGGCCACGGCACTCAGTCGTGCGACCCGCCTTAACGGCGTAGTCGCGACGCCGATCGCATCCCCGAGAACCGGCACCCGCGGGCTCTTTCTCGTCGCGCCGGCGCCCAATCTCATCGGGGGGGTTCTCCGCGCGGGGTATGTGGCGGT
>DATDKF010000354.1:0-6715 GCA_036520135.1 Solirubrobacteraceae bacterium | reverse complement strand
CGTTGACTTCGCGCCGATGGATCAGGTAGGACAGGGCTTCCGGTGCACGCTTGCTGAGGGGGTCTCGTCATGTCGCGCCGCAGGACGCTGGTCGGAGCGTTGGCCGTTTCGTTGGCGGCGGCGGTGCTCGCGCCGCCGGTGCAGGCCAAGCCCGATAGACCCACACACGTCGTAATCATCGTGCTCGACCAGGCTCGGGCGGACACGATCGACCGCTACGACATGAAGAACGTGCAGGAGCTCCAACGCAGGGGCGCGAGCTTCCCGAACGCCCTTGTCGGTCACATGGCGGCGGAGACCGTGATCAGCCACAACGTCATCACGAGCGGCCTGTTGCCGAAACACATGGGCTGGTCGAACGAGGTCTACCGCGACTCGGCGAACGTGCTCGGCGCGCCGGGTGCCTATCAGGTGACCTCGAGCATGAGCTGCGCGCAGTTCGCCGCACTCATCGACGCCGGCGGCTACCGCAAGCTCCAGGACTACCTCGACGCGGCGTTCGGTGAGACGTCGGCGTTCGCGTCGATCTCCCAGAAGCGAACGTCGGCGTGCACCAGCGGCGAGACCAGTTCACGCGTGGGCGACGGCACCCCGACGCCCGACCCGGAGGACATCATCTTCCAGATCCGCGGCGGCAACGTCGCGACTCAGTGCGGGTCGGGCTGGCGGCGACCCGAATACATCGGAGTGCCGCGCCCCTACTTCGGATTCACGGACAACTGCACCGATCGCTGGTGGACCTTCCAGGGCGCTGGCGCCTACGGGACAGGCGCCCTGTCGCCGGCCAACATCTACCCCCTCGACGGCAACCGCTTCGTGCCCGGGTTCGATCCGGCGCACATCGGCGGCGACAACTGGTCGGCGGACGCGGCGACCCGCTTCATCGAGGACGAGCCTGACTGGCACGGCCTCCTGGTCAGCCTCGGAGGGATCGACAAGCTCGGGCACATGTGGGGGCCCGAAGACGAGGGCGAGCCCGGGGCCGCTCCTGGATCCGTCGAAGAGATGCGCCACCTGCCGTTCATCGCAAAGAATGCGGACGAGCAGGTCGGGAGGATCGTCGATGCGCTCAAGGCGCGCGGACTGCTCGACGAGACGCTGATCATCATCACGGCCGACCACGGCGCGCAGACCGGCCGCCCGTTCTACGGCGTGCTGGAGCCGTTCGTGACGAACCCCGTCTGCAACCCGCCCTCGACAGGAATCCGGTCGGACTGCAACTGGTACTTCGGCAGCGACTCCGACGAGGTCTACCTCGATCCGAGCCCGGCGGTCGCGCAGCTCCGCGACCGTCTGGCAGGGAACCTGGACTTCTCATACCAGGACGGCCATGTCGCGGCCTGGCTGCACGACAACACGCTCACAAAGAAGCAAGAGGCGGCGGCGGCGGTGCTCGACATGCCCGGCGTGATCGCGAGCTACCACACAAACGCTGCGCAAGACGACTGTCGCCTGTTCGGCACCAACCACATGACCGGGCACGAGCGCAGCTGGTTCGTCAGGCACGGCGAGGACCTGGTGAACACCATGGCGGCGCCATACGGGCCTGACGTGGTGGGCCTCCTCGCGACTGACGTGACCTACGGCGTCATCGGCGACCACGGCGGACACAACCAGCTGGTCCAGAACATCCCGATGGTGTTCTCCGGGCCCGGCATCGGCTCGAAGGATCCCAACACGCCGATCCGCCTGGTCGACGTGCTGCCGACCATCCTCACCACGATGGGTATCCACTACGACCCGGCCGACCTCGACGGCGAGGCGGTGAAGCTGCCCAAGCCCTGACCCTCACGGCACCCGGCGCGGCGAACGTCGCGCCGGGTGCCGGTGGCAGGCAGGTAGCGACGCCTCAGAAGTCGAAGCAGTCGAGCATGTCGCTGATGTCCTCGCGCGCGTCACGCGGCGGCGCGGGTGCGCCATTGGCGTCGTAGTTGGGGCCGGTCGGAGTCCCGGCGTCGAACATGTGGTTCTGCGAGGCGAGCGTCGGGAGCCCGTGCAGCCGCTCGAGCAGCTTGACGGTCGAGACGAGGTCGCACGGCACGCGGGTCTCGATCGGGCCCCTCTTGGCGAACGGAGAGATCACCCACGTCGGAATGCGGATCCCGAGGCCGTAGGCGTCCACCTGCGGTGGCGCCACGTGCTCGAAGTAGCCGCCGTGCTCGTCGTAGGTCTGGATGTAGGCCAACGTCTCCCACAACGGCGATTCCCGCACCGCGGTGATCAGATCCTCCTGGATGCCCATCCCCACCGTGACGTCGGCCGGGGGGTGCTCGTCCCACCCGCGCGCGAAGCTCGGGACGATCCACGAGACCTGTGGAAGCTGCCCTTTGCGGGCGTCGTTCAGGAAGCCGCCCTTGCTGCCGCGGGTGCGGTTGTCGTGCGCGTACCGGTCCCAGAAGACGAACACGTTGTCGGTGTTCCCGAACGGCACGCTGTCCCAACTGATGTTGTAGATCTTCCACGTCACGCCGGCGGCGTCGAGCAGGTCGAGGAGGATCGGGTAGTCGAAGACGCCGTAGCCCCAGATGCCGTTCGTCGTGATCCCGCCCGAGGTCGCCGCCGCCATGTAGAAGCGGTTCGGCCACGTCGGCCCGAGCAGCGAGCAGAAGAAGTTCGCCACCAGTGCGGAGTCGTTCAGCAGGCTGTAGTAAAACGGCAGCTGCTCCTCCGTGTAGTAGCCGATCGCCGCGTCGCCGTCGCCGATCGATGCCTGCGAGCTGCGGTAGAAGCCGTCCATGGCGCCGCCGTTGTACTGGTCGTGGACCGCGCCCCAGCCGTGCGGCGGGTCGGGCGTCTCGAGCGACGTGAACTCGAACGGGACGTGCGGGGTTCCGGTCGCGTCGGGCTGCGAGTAGCCGGCGGGCGGCCCGAAGCCGGCGGCCTGCACCTGCGGCGCGTACCCGAAGTAGTGGTCGAATGACCGGTTCTCGCTGCACGAGATGACCACGTGCCGCAGCGGCGTGTCGACCTTCCGTACCCGCTGGGCCTGCGCCGCCGCCGGCGCCGTTGCGTACAGCGAACCACCCAGCACCGCCACGGCACCGGCGCCAGTGGCCTTGATGAACGTGCGACGCGAGATGCCGTCGCCGAACGCGTCACCATGCTCATGTGACATAGGTCCCCTCCTCTGCTCGACCTTGCGCCGCGCTCGAACCTATGCCCGTCGGCCGGGCCTGTCAACGGAACCGGACGACCCACTTCAGCGGCCGCTCGCTGTAGGAGCTGACGTCCGCGGAGTGCACTGAAGGCGGCGGGTGGTTGCGACCGCGCCAAGCTGCCACGGCCGTCGGATTTTCTCCCTGCTCGACTTGCCACCGGAGTAGAGTCGGGCCGACCGCGAGGTACCCGTCGTCCGGGAGGTCGTTATGCCACCTCGCCCGAACCTCGCCCAGCGGGCTGCGCGCTGGAGCGCCGAGCATCGTCGCATCGCCATCCTCGGATGGCTCGCGATAGTCATCGCGAGCGTGTTCATCGGCTCGGCCGTCGGCACGAAGTACATCGCCGACGAGGATCTGGGTGTCGGGGAGTCCCGCCAGGCCGACCAGATCCTCGCCGACGCGGGATTCAGCGACCGCGCGACCGAGCAGGTGCTGCTGCAGTCGCGCGACTCGGCCACGACCGTGACCGATCCGGCGTTCCGTACGGCGATCAACGATGTCGTGGCGCGTCTAAAGCGGTTCCCAACGATCGTCGATCTCAAGTCGCCGCTCGCTCCCGAGAACGCAGGCCAGATCTCCAAGGACCAGCGCTCCGCTCTCGTCGTCTTCGACATCACGGGCGACTCCGACGCGACGAAGGAGCGCGTCGGGCCGATCCTCGACGCGGTCGCGACGCTCAACCGTGCCCACCCGGGGATCCGGATCGAGCAGTTCGGCGACGCCAGCGCCGACAAGGCGCTGTCGAAGGCCTTCGAGGACGACTTCCGCAAGGCCGAGACGCTGTCGCTGCCGATCACACTGGTGATCCTGGTGCTCGCGTTCGGCGCGCTCGTTGCGGCCGGCCTGCCGCTCCTGCTGGGGCTGTCAGCGGTGGCGATCACGCTCGGCGTGCTCGCGCCGCTGAGCCAGGTGGTCCCGGTCGACGAGGCGATCGCCTCCGTGATCCTGCTCGTCGGCCTGGCGGTCGGCGTCGACTACTCGATGTTCTACATCCGTCGCGAGCGCGACGAGCGTGCGGCGGGACGGGGCAAGGAGGCTGCGCTCGATCTCGCGGCCGCCACCTCCGGCCGGGCGGTGTTGATCTCCGGGTGCACCGTGATGGTCGCGATGTCGGGCATGTACCTGACCGGTAACGCGACGTTCCAGTCCTTCGCGACGGGCACCATCCTGGTCGTCGCGGTCGCGGTCGTCGGGTCCCTGACGGTCCTGCCCGCTCTGCTGTCCAAGCTCGGCGACAATGTCAACAAGGGCCGCGTCCCGTTCATCAACCGTCTGCACAAGCAGGGCTCGGAGTCGGGTTTCTGGTCGGCGATCGTCGGACGCGTGCTGCGCCACCCATGGATCTCGGTCGCCGCCGCCGGCGGGCTGCTCGTGCTGCTGGCGGTCCCCACACTTCGGCTGCACACCGCCAACTCGGGCGTGCAGGGGCTGCCGCGCGACCTGCCCGTCATGCAGACGTATGACCGGATCCAGAAGGCGTTCCCGGGCGGGCCGCTGCCTGCGGTCATCGCGCTCAGGGCGCCCGACGTGACGGCACTCCAGGTGACGGCCGCCATCCGGGAACTGCGTAACCGCGCGGTGGAGACCGGGCTCATGCGCGACCCGGTGACGATCGTCAACAGCCGTGACGGCACCGTGGCCCAGGTGAGCGTGCCACTGGCCGGCGACGGCACGGACGACACCTCGAACCGGGCCCTCCAGGTGCTGCGCGAGCAGATCATCCCCGCGACGCTCGGCCGACTGCCCGGCGCGGAGGCGCCGGTGACCGGCCTCACCGCCGGCTCCGCCGACTTCAACGACCTGATGAAGGCTCGCGCGCCGGTGGTCTTCGTGTTCGTGCTCTCGCTCGCGTTCCTGCTGTTGCTGGTGACGTTCCGCTCGCTCGTCATCCCGGCCAAGGCGATCTTGCTGAATCTGCTGTCCGTGGGCGCGGCCTACGGCGTGCTGGTGTGGATCTTCCAGGACGGCCACCTCGAATCGTTGCTCGGGTTCACCTCGATCGGCGGGATCACCTCGTGGCTACCGCTGTTCCTGTTCGTGATCCTCTTCGGGCTCTCGATGGACTACCACGTGTTCATCCTCAGCCGGGTCCGCGAGGGCTATGACCGGGGGATGGGCACCGAGGACGCCATCTCTCACGGTATCCGGGCGACCGCGGGCGTCGTGACTAGCGCTGCCGCGGTGATGATCGGCGTGTTCTCGATTTTCGCGACCCTGAGCTCGATCGACTTCAAGGAGATGGGCGTCGGGCTCGCCCTGGCCGTACTCATCGACGCGACGATCGTTCGTGCCGTGCTGCTGCCGGCGAGCATGAAGCTGCTGGGCGATTGGAACTGGTACCTGCCGTCGTGGCTCGAATGGCTGCCGCAGGTCGCTCCCGAAAGCGCAGCACCGCCTCCGGCCGTGGTGTCGCCGCACGGCGCCGCGGGGATCTCGGCCGACGTCCAGCGCGCGGACGGACAGGTCTCGCTCACCCTTCGGGGCGAACTGGACCTCGAGACGGCGCCGGCGTTTCGCGAGGAGCTCGCCGCGGCCGAGCAGGGCGCCGACACCCTCATCGTCGACCTGCGCGGCGTCACGTTCATCGACTCCTGCGGGCTCGGCGAGCTCGTCGGCGCGCATCAACGGGCCCATCGGGCGGGCCGCCGGCTCGTCGTGGTCCTGGACGAGGACACGCCGCTCGACCGCGTGGTCCACGTGACCGGCCTGGACAAGTGGATCGAGACGAGCACGGCTCCGATCGATAGCCCGCAGTAACGGCAACAACCAAAGCCAAACGGAGCGGTGCAGGAGCACGTCCTGACCGCCGGGCTGCGACCGCCTGCCCGCCCCACTCTGTCGGAGCTGAATGGCAGCCGCCTACAGAGCCGAGCGGAGCGGCGCAGGAATCGAGCGCACACGGCGGCGATCACGGACCTGCGCGAGCGCGTCGCCCGCTCCGAGGCGTAGGTCAGGCCGCCAACGCCCGTTCGGGCAGCGCCGCCGAGAGCTTCTCCCGGATCGAGCGCACCGCCCGTTCCATCTCCGTGCGCGAGATGCCCAGCGCGAGCGCGACCCCGCGCTGGGTCGCGTCGAGGTACCGGCGCAGGATGATCTCTTGCTCGAGGTCGGTGAGGTCCGACGGCAGTTCGGGCGCCTCGCGTTCCACGTCCGCGTAGACCTCGTCGACCGCGACCACGCCGGCCATGTCGGTCGCATGGATGCTCAGGCGACCGAGAACCGGGCCGTCGCGTGGGTGCGCGCCCACTCGTCCGTCGCCTGACGGCGGCGGGGCCGGATCAGCCGGCGGCGCAGGCGCCGGCGGAGGTTGACGGGCGGGGTCATGGTCAGGCAGGGACGCGGCGGGCGCGGAGGCGATAGCGGCGCGCGACGACGGCGCCGCTGCCGGCGGCGACACCGGTGGCGGCCAGCGCGATGCCGAGGATCAGCCAGACGTCGTCGTCACCGTCGTCCGGCTTGGTTGCAGAGACGATCGGCGCCGGCTTCGGCGTGACCTGGCTCGGGTGGCCGGGGCCACGCGGGTGCTCAGCGACCGTCGGGGCGTGGCGGGCGTCGAA
>DATDKF010000353.1:0-9891 GCA_036520135.1 Solirubrobacteraceae bacterium | reverse complement strand
GTGAAGAACGACATGATCGCGTCGAGGTCGTGGGCGTTGAATGCGTCGAGCAACGCTTGGAGCCTTGGCGTCGCCGCCTCTGCGCTGGACATGAGATGGCCTCCTGGTCGGAAGGGTGAGCGTCGCGCACCGTGGTCGCGTCCCGCAAGTCGTGCCGGCGCCCTTCGTCGATGCTCGTCTCACACGGCGATGGCGGCCCGGGCGTAGGCTGCGCCCATGGACCAGCCGCGCCGTCTGGACCTGCGCTCGCTCTTGACGCGGGCGGAGGCGGCCGCGCCCGTCGGGGTGGTCGACGCGATGGCCGCCGCGCTGCTGGAGATGCTCGACGCACGCGAGGTGAGCTTCCTGATCGCCAACTTCAGCGGGCGGTCGCTGAACCGCCTGGGCCACACCGCGGCGTCGGAGGAGCCCGGATCGCGCAGCGAGGAGACCTCGGGGCGGGTGACGCTGGAGGGCACACCTATGGCGCGGCACTCGCGGGGCAGCGCTCGGTGCTGCTCCGGGAAGGAGATGACACCCGCGTCCTCGCGCCGGTCACGAGCCGCGGCGAGGCGGTCGGCGTACTGGAGCTCGTCCTGCCGTTCGAGCCTGCTCGGATCACCGTGGAGGACGTGGAGCTCGCCGCGCACCAGCTGGCGTACATGGTGATCGCCAACCGCCGGTACACCGACCTGTTTGAATGGGGCCACCGGACGGTGCCGGTGTCGCTCGCGGCGGAGATCCAACGGCGGCTGCTCCCCGCGTCCTTCACCTGCGAGGCCGACCAGTTCACGCTCGCCGGGTGGGTCGAGCCGGCCGGCCAGGTGGGCGGCGACACGTTCGACTTCTCACTCGACCGCAACACGCTGCATCTGTCGACGACCGACGCGATGGGGCATACGGTCGAGTCCGCGCTCCTGGCGACGCTCGTCGTGGGAGCCCTGCGGAACACGCGCAGGCGCGGCGCGAGCCTGATCGAGCAGGCGCAGAGCGCGCACGAGGCGCTGCTCACCTACACCCAGCCCGAGGTGGGGTTCGTGACCGGTCAGCTCATCCGCGTCGACCTCGTCGCGCAGACGGCCCGCATCCTCAACGCCGGGCACCCGCGGCCGTTCCGCCTCCGCGAGGGGCGAGCCGAAGAGATCGAGCTCACCGCGGAGGAGCCGTTCGGCGCGGTGGAGGGCGTGAGCTGGAGCGAGCAGGAGCTGCCCCTGGAGGCCGGCGACCGCCTGCTCTTCCTGACCGACGGGATGCTCGAACGCAATGCCGAGAGCCTCGACATCCCAGCGCTGATGCTGGCCAGCGGGCACCTGCATCCACGCGAGGCCATCCAGTACCTCACACACACAGTCCTCGGGGCCTTCGGCGGCGAACTCCCCGACGACGCCACATCCCTGTGCGTCGACTGGCACGGCGGCGCGCAGGGCGACCGCATAGCGCACGCCGGCGCGGAACACCGGACACAGCGCGAACGCCACTGATCCCGTCGCCTCCTGAGGGCGGAATCGGGCCGCTTGGCTAGCGGATTCAGGCGACACGAGCAGCGCCTCGTCAGGGTCGTCATTTGATCGACATCGTCTCGTGAGAGGCAGAGACCGCGGAGGTCCGGGCGCTTCGTTCGCAAACAGACCACCGGTACCCGGTGATTGCGGACCCTGTGGCGGTTCAACTATCGTGCGTCGTAGGAGGCGGATGACAGAGGGTCGCCGCCCGCGAGAGGGGGAGTGGGATGTTTCGATTGACGACTCGTGCGCGTCGTCGCAGGCGTGCCTGCGTTCTGGGGGTCGTAACCGTAGCTGCCGTGGCGTCGCTACCAGGCGGCGCGGCGCTGGCGGCGCCGTCGCAGGCGGGTTGTGAGAGCCGGACGAACAACACCTACGACAAGCTTCTCGAGTGCGTGCGGGTCGAGGGGGTTCGCGAGCATCAGGCGGCGCTCCAGCGCATCGCCGACGAGAACGACGGGAACCGCTTCTCTGGCTTCTCGGGCTATGACGCCTCTGTCGACTACGTGGTCGAGAAGCTTCGGGCCGCCGGCTACGACCCCGAGGTCCAGACGTTCGACTACCTCGCGTTCGAGGTCGCCGGCCCGTCGACCCTCCAGCAGACCGCACCTAACCCGACCACCTATGTCGAGGGCGTCGACTTCGGGGCGATCACCCAGACCGACCCCGGCGACGTCACCGCGGCGGTCACGCCCGTCGACCTGCAGTTGGGCCTGGGCAACACCTCGACCAGCGGGTGCGAGGCTGCCGACTTCGCGGGCTTCCCTGCCGGCAACATCGCGCTGCTGCAGCGTGGCACCTGCACGTTCGAGCTCAAGGCCGAGAACGCCGCGGCAGCCGGCGCCGTCGGGATCGTGATCTTCAACCAGGGCAACACGGCCGCTGAGGACCGCAACAACATCCCGGCCGTCACGCTCACGGCCAACAACACCAGCGGCATCCCGGTGCTCGGCACCACCTATGCGCTGGGTGTGACGCTGGCCGGCACGCCGGGGCTGCAGATGCGGGTCTTCGCCAACACGCTGCGCCAGATCCTGCCCACCTACAACGTGCTCGCCGAGAAGACCGGCGCGAACGACGAGAACGTCGTCATGGCCGGCGCGCACCTCGACTCGGTGCTCGCGGGACCCGGCATCAACGACAACGGCTCGGGCAGCGCCGCCATTCTCGAGACCGCGATCCAGATGGCGAAGGTGAAGCCCACCAACACCGTGCGCTTCGCCTGGTGGGGCGCCGAGGAGAGCGGGCTCGTCGGCTCCACGAACTACGTCAACGGCCTGAGCCAGGCGGAGAAGGACCGAATCGCGCTCTACCTGAACTTCGACATGATCGGCTCGCCGAACTACATCCAGATGGTCTACGACAGCGACGAGTCGGGCTTCGAGGCTCCGGTTCCCGTCCCGCCGGGCTCGATCGCCATCGAGGATCTCTTCGAGTCGTTCTACACGCTCAGCAACGAGCCGTATGACGACGCCGAGTTCAGTGGTCGTAGCGACTACCAGGCCTTCATCCTGAACGGGATCCCGGCCGGCGGTCTCTTCACGGGGGCCGAGGTACCCAAGACCGCTGAGCAGCAGGCGATCTGGGGCGGCACCGTGGGGGCCCAGTACGACCCCTGCTACCACCTCGCCTGCGACACGTTCGCCAACAACAACCTGCACGCGCTCACGATCAACGCCGACGCGGTCGCGTTCGCGGTGCTCACGTACGCGTACTCGACCGAGACAGTAAACGGCGTGCCGGGCACGAAGGTGCCGGGTAACTTCACGATTCCGGCGCCCGCCGGGCCCGAGGGCACGGTTGGCAGCGGCGGCGGCGCCGCTGCGCCCGAGTACCACGACGGCTCGTAGCTTCCGCGCTGGTGAGAGGGGCGGCCCGTCAGCGGGTCGCCCCTCCCGCCGGCTTTTGCGCGACTTGCCCCCGCGCGATCCTGGGCGGAGGACCTGGTTCGCGCGCGAGGGATGATCACGGCAGCGCGCCGATCATCCAGACCAGAGGGAGCCGCGCTTCCGCTTCGAGGCCTGCTTGCGACAGCATGCGAGCACGAATCGCCAGCCATACTTGCGTAAATGCCCGCGCCGCTCATCGAATTCCCAGCCGACGATCCCGATCGCGCGCTGCGGTTCTGGCACGGAGTGCTCGGGGTCGCCCTCTCGCCACGGCCGGCTGCGGCCGGATCGGGGTGGCAGGCCGACACTGACAACCTACGCCTGGGAGTCCACGATCGTGGACCCGGGCCCGGCGACACCGCTTCCCTTCCGTACTTCACCGTCGCGGACCTGCCCGGAACGCTCGAGCGCGTTCGCGAACTCGGCGGCTCGATCATCCACCCCGGCGATCGGTGGGCCGTATGCCGGGACTCCGAGGGCAGCCCGTTCGCGCTGGCCGCCGCGTGCCCAATCGCGGAATAGCACAGGACGATCGCTGCCGCATAGCGCTGCCTGGTTGCGGCTCTCCTCGAGACCGGACGTCGCCCGAAGATCCAAACAGCAAGCGTGATCGATCGTCAGCCAGATTCGCGGCGCGCGGTGACCTCGATCTCGATCCGCATGCGCGGGTCGGACAGGCCGCAGACCTGCATCGTCGCGGCCGGACGCGCCGCGCCGAACGCGCGCCGCAGCACCGGCCAGCACGGCTCGAAGTCGTCGCGATCCGGAAGCAGGTAGCGCACGCGGACGACGTCGGCGAACGAGGCGCCCGCCTCAGCCAGTGCCGCGCCGATGTTCGCGACGCACTGCTCCGCTTGCGCGACCACGTCGTCGGCGATCGTCATCGTCGCGTAGTCGAAGCCGGTGGTCCCGGACACGTGGACCCAGTCGCCGTCGACGACGGCGCGCGAGTAGCCGATCTGCTCCTCGAACGTCGAGCCGGACGAGATCAGCCGCCGCGTCACGCGACCACGTCCGCCGAGGCGCAGGTGGCGATCGCACGCATGACGTCCTCGTCCGCCACGCTGCGCAGCCGCGGATGATCGAGGTCGACGGTCACGGTCCCGGCATCCTCGAGCCCGAGGCTCGCGCAACCGTTGGCGGCGAGCGCGCCCCATAGGTCGTCCACAGTCGCCAGCAGAGCATGGCGCGTGCGGCGCGCCCGCCGCGCGCCGGTCTCCAGCTCGCGTGCCTCCTCGAACGGGTCGACGATCACGTTGCTGTCGCTGCCGATCGCCATCCGCACGCCGGCGTCGCGGTACAGCAACGCGGGGAAGTGGCCGTCGCCGAGGTTGCCCTCGGTCGTCGGGCAGCTCGCGACGATCGCGTTCGCGTGGGCGAGCAGCGCGATGTCGCGCTCGAAGACGTGGATCGCGTGCACGACCGTCGTGCGGTCGCCTAGGAAGCCGGTGCGGTCGAGCAGCTCGATCGGCGAGCAGCCGTGCTCGGCCCAGCACTCCTCGAGCTCGCGCGGCTGTTCGTGGGCGTGGACGTGGCGCACGAGCCTGTGCGCGTCGGCGTAGGCGGCGATCTCGCGCAGCCAGTCCGCCGGTACCGCGCGGACGCTATGGGCCGCGACGCCGACCGCAAAGCCCCGCGACCGCAGGTCGTCCACGCGCGCGAGGAAGGCATCGACGCTCGCGTCCCGGAACCGCGCGTGCCCGCCGCGGTGGTAGGCGGCGGGGAGCAGGACGATCTCCAGACCCGCCGCGGCGGCCGCCTCGGCGCACGCGACGGCCATCGCGTTGGCATCGTCATACGGCGTCCCGTCGGGCTGGTGGTGGACGTAGTGGAACTCGCCGACGGCGCCGTAGCCGGCGGCGGCCATCTCCGTGTAGACGCGCTCGGCGACCGCGCGCATCCGGTCGGGGTCGAGCGCCTCGGCGAGCGCGTACATCCCCTCGCGCCAGCTCCAGAAGTCGTCCTCCTTGTGCTCGGACCGCTCGCCGCGCCCGCGCAGGTCGATCTGGAACGCGTGCGAGTGCACGTTGGCCATCGCCGGGATTGCGCGCGGTCTCATGCAAGCTCCTCCACGGCCTTGAGCAGCGCGTTCGCCCCGACGGCCGCGTCGTCGAGCGAGACCTCCTCCTCGGGCGAGTGGCTCACGCCGGTCTCGTTGCGCACCAGCACCATGCCGGCCGGCCGCTCCGCGGCGATCACGCCCGCGTCGTGCCCGGCGTAGCAGACGACCCGCGGCTTGGGTGGCCGCAGCCCGAGCAGCAGCGCCTCGCGGACGTCCTCGGGGAACTCGGTGCCGGGCGACCAGGCGGCGGTGCGCAGGTCGAGCTCGACGCCCGCCTCCTCGGCGACGCGCGCGGCCTCGGTCTCGATCGCCGCGCGCCAGGACTCGACGGTCTCGGCCTCCGGCGCGCGGGCGTCGAGCCACACGCGGGCGGCGCTCGGCACGGTGGTCGGGGCATTCGGCTCGACCTCGATCCGCGCGGCGGTGAAGACCATGCCGAGCCGCTGCGCCGCCTCGGCGTCGCCGCGCACGATCAGCCGCGCGGCGGCCGCCAGCGCGTCGTGGCGCTCCTCGCGCGGGGTCGTGCCCGCGTGGTCTGCCTGGCCGGAGAAGGAGACCTGCAGCCGCAGCCGCGCGGCGAGCCGCGTGACGACGCCGGCGGGCGCCCGCGAGGTGGCGACGTCGCGCGTCTGGTCGACGTGCAGCTCGAGGAAGCCGCACAGGCGGTCGAGCCATTCCGGCGCGGACGCCAGAGCGCCCGGGTCGACGCCGGCGTCGGCCATCGCGTCGCCGAGCGTGTCGCCGTGCTCGTCGACGCGGGCGATCGCGTCGTCGACGTCGAGCCGCCCGACCAGCGCGCGCGACCCGAAGGTCGGCGTGTTGAAGCGCGCGCCCTCCTCGTCGGCGAACGAGATCACGGCGACCGGCGCGCGCTCGGCGACCGCGAACGCCGCCGCGACGCCGAGCGCGCCGTCGAACCGTCCGCCCGACCGCACGCTGTCCAGGTGCGAGCCGGCCGCCCACCACGGCCCGGGCGTGCCGGGGACCGCCCACAGGTTGCCGGCGGGGTCGCGCTCCATCCGGCGGCCGATCGCCCCCGCGCGGCGGGCGAACCAGCCGGTCGCCTCCTCGTCCTCGCGCGTCCACGCGAGCCGGGTCGTCGCGCCGGTCTCGTCGAGCCCGATCGGGACGAGGTCGGACAGCAGCTCCTCGAGGTGGGCGGCGGTGATCACTCAGGCGAGCTCCCCGCCGGCGATCACGGCGCGGACCGGGTTGTGGCCGAAGCGGTACGGGACGTGCTCCACCGGCGCGTCGAGCACGAGCAGATCGGCGCGCTTGCCGACCTCGATCGAGCCGCGGTCGCCGAGGCCGAGCACCCAGGCCGCGTTGAGCGTGCAGGCGGCGAGCGCCTCGCGCGCGCTCCAGCCGTAGCGGCGCACGGCGAGGCCGACGATCAGCGGCAGCGAGGCGACCGGGGACGTGCCCGGGTTGCAGTCGGTGGCGAGCACGCAGATCGCGCCCGCGTCGGCGAGCTCGCGGCCCGGGGCGGTGCGCTCGGCGCCGAGGAACTCGGCGCCGGGCAGGAGCACTGCCGCGGTCTCGGCGGCGGCCAGCGGCGCCAGGTCGTCGGGGTGCAGGCAGGCCAGGTGGTCGACCGAGCGGGCGCCGGCGGCGAGCGCGACCGGCACCGAGCGGTTGGCGTTGAACTGCTCCACGTGCGCGCGCAGGGGCACGCCCTCGCGGCGCGCGATCTCGCCGAGCCGCTCGAGGTCCTCGTTGCGGAAGGCGACCGACTCGACGTAGATGTCGAGCGCGTCGACGTCCGCCTCGGCGGCGAGCGCGTCGACTTCGTCCATCCAGGCGGCGGCGTCGGTGCCGGGCGGGATCGCGTGGGCGAACAGGCCGGTCACGGCGTCGGCGCCGAGCTCGCGCGCCAGCCGCACGAGCCGCAGCTCGGCGTCGCGCGAGAGGCCGTAGCCGGTCTTGGCCTCGAACGTCGTCGTGCCATGGGCGAGCATCTCGGCGCGCACGCCGCGGGCCTGGGCGAGCACGGCTGCGTCGTCCGCCTCGGCGAGCGCGCGGGCCGAGCTGGCGATCCCGCCGCCGCGCCGCGAGATCTCCTCGTACGGCACGCCGGTGACCTTCTCCTCGTATTCGGTCGCGCGCCAGCCGGCGAACGGCAGGTGCGTGTGGCAGTCGACGAAGCCCGGGACGATCGCGCCGCCGGCGGCGTCGATCACGAGGTCGGCGCCCGGGTCGTCGTCGAGCGCGGCGATGACGCCGTCGCGCACGGTCACCGAGCCGGGCTCGAGCCGCATGTCGGCGGCACGGCGCACATACGGCAGGCCGTCCTCGGGCGGGAGCAGCACCTGCGTGGCGCCGCGCAGCGACACGCTCATCGCATCGGCACCCTGACGCCGAGCCGGTCGGCCGCGTCCAGCGCCTCCGGGTAGCCGGCATCGGCGTGCCGGATCACGCCCATCCCCGGGTCGGCGAGCAGCGTGCGGCGGATCCGCTCGCCGGACTCCGGCGTGCCCTCGGCCACGCACACCTGCCCGGCGTGCAGCGACTTGCCCATGCCGACGCCGCCGCCGTGGTGGAAGGAGACCCAGCTCGCGCCGGTGGCCGTGTTGACGAGCGCGTTGAGGATCGGCCAGTCGGCGACCGCGTCGGTCCCGTCGCGCATCGCCTCGGTCTCGCGCTCGGGCGAGGCGACCGACCCGGCGTCGAGGTGGTCGCGGCCGATCACGATCGGACCCTTGACGGCGCCGGATGCGACCAGCTCGTTGAAGCGCAGCCCGGCGAGGTGGCGCTCGCCGTAGCCGAGCCAGCAGATCCGCGCCGGCAGGCCCTGGAACTTGACCCGCGCGCGAGCCAGCTCGATCCAGCGACGGATGTGGTCCTGGTCGCCGAACAGCTCGAGGATCGCGTCGTCGGTGACCGCGATGTCGGCGGGGTCGCCGGACAGGGCGACCCAGCGGAACGGGCCCTTGCCCTCGCAAAACAGCGGCCGGATGTAGGCGGGGACGAAGCCGGGGTAGGCGAAGGCGTCGGCGTCGCCGTGCTCCTGCGCGAGGCCGCGCAGCGCGTTGCCGTAGTCGAACGCCTCGACGCCGGCCGCCTGCAGGTCGCGGATCGCGCCGACGTGCGCGAGCGCGCTGTCGCCGACCCGGCGCACGTAGTCGTCGGGGTCCGACCGCCGCAGGACCTCCGCCTGCTCGACCGTGAGGCCGGCGGGCACGTAGCCGTTGAGCGGGTCGTGGGCGCTCGTCTGGTCGGTCACGACGTCGATCTCCGCGCCGCGCCGCACCAGCTCGGGCAGCACGTCGGCGGCGTTGCCGAGCAGCCCGATCGACAGCGCGCGGCCCTCCCTGCGGGCGGCGCCGAGGCGAGCCAGCGCGTCGTCCAGCGAGCCCGCCCGCTCGTCGAGGTAGCCGGTCTCGATCCGGCGCTCGATCCGCTGCAGGTCGACCTCGACGCACAGCGCGCAGCCCTCGTTCATCGTCACCGCGAGCGGCTGGGCGCCGCCCATGCCGCCGAGCCCGGCGGTGACGACCAGCCGGCCCCTCAGGGACCCGCCGAAGCGCTTGGCGGCGACCGCAGCGAACGTCTCGTATGTGCCCTGGAGGATCCCCTGAGTCCCGATGTAGATCCAGGACCCGGCGGTCATCTGGCCGTACATCATCAGCCCGGCGGCGTCGAGCTCGCGGAACGTGTCCCAGGTCGCCCATTGCGGCACGAGGTTGGAGTTGGCGATCAGCACGCGCGGCGCGTCCGTGTGCGTCTCGAACACGCCGACCGGCTTGCCGGACTGCACCAGCAGCGTCTCGTGGTCCGCGAGCTGCGTGAGCTCGCGCTTGATCGCCTCGAGCGCGGCGGGGTTGCGCGCCGCCTTGCCGATCCCGCCGTAGACCACGAGGTCCTGCGGCCGCTCGGCGACGTCCGGATGCAGGTTGTTCTCCAGCATCCGCAGCGCGGCCTCCTGCCGCCAGCCCTGGCATCTCACAGCGCCACCTCCCCGGTTCGCAGTCCGTCGGCGAGGCTCGCCAGCTCGGCGGCCAGCGAGCGGTCCTCCTCCACGCGCGGCACCCGTTCGCGGATCTTCGCCGCAGCTGCCTCCAGCGTCTCGGTGCTGCGCAGGGGCCGGTGGAACTCGAGCCCCTGCACCGCGCACACAAGCTCGGTGGCGATCACCTGCGCGGCGTTCTCCAGCGCGGTGCGCGCCTTCAGCGCGGCGAGCGCGCCCATCGAGTTGAAGTCCTCCTGGCCGGCGCTCGTCGGGATCGAGCCGGCGCCCGCCGGGTGGGCGAGCACCTGGTTCTCGTTGACCAGCGCGGCGGCCGCGTACTGGGCGATCATCAGCCCGCTCGACAGGCCGGGATGCGGCGTGAGGAACGGCGGCAGCTCGGCGTAGCCCGGGGAGAGGAGGGCGTACGTGCGGCGCTCGCTGAAGCTCGCCAGCTCGGCGGCCAGCGAGCGGTCCTCCTCCACGCGCGGCACCCGTTCGCGGATCTTCGCC
>DATDKF010000352.1:0-3886 GCA_036520135.1 Solirubrobacteraceae bacterium | reverse complement strand
AGAAGCTGCGGTATGCAGCAGCGGACGGCTTCCAGCAGCGGCCGTGCCAGGACCGGAATCGCGGCCCTCACGCTCGGCGCGCTCGGCGTCGTCTTCGGTGACATCGGCACGAGCCCGCTCTACGCGTTCCAGAGCGTGTTCCTCGTCGACGGTGGCATCGTCCACCCCACGCCGACGAACGTCTACGGCGTCGTGTCGCTCATCTTCTGGACGATCACGCTGGTCGTCTCGGTCAAGTACGTGACGTTCGTCATGCGCGCGGACAATGACGGCGAGGGCGGGATCATGGCGCTGGTGGCCCTCGTCCAGCGGACGCTCGGCCCCGCTCACCGCGCCACCGCGAAGCTCGTCGCGCTGGGCGTCCTGGGCGCGGCTCTGTTCTACGGCGACAGCGCCATCACGCCCGCGCTCTCGGTGCTCTCGGCCGTCGAGGGCCTGCAGGTCGTCAACCCGGGGCTGAGCCACGTCGTGCTGCCGCTCACCGTGGCGACGCTCATCGCGTTGTTCGCGGTGGAGCGCTGGGGGACCCAGCGGATCGGCGGGGTGTTCGGCCCGATCATGCTGGTGTGGTTCGGCACCCTCTTGCTCGCCGGGCTGCGCCTGGTCGTCCAGCGGCCCGCGATCCTCCAAGGGCTGTCTCCGACCTACGCCCTGTCGTTCCTGGTCCATCAGCGCTGGGTGGCGCTCGTGGCGATGGGCGCGGTCGTGCTCGCCGTCACCGGTGCCGAGGCCCTGTACGCGGACATGGGCCATTTCGGCCGCGCCCCGATCCGCCTCGCCTGGTTCGCGCTCGTCTTCCCGGCGCTCACGCTCAACTACCTCGGGCAGGGCGCGCTGATCCTCGGTCACCCGCGGGCGACGAGCAACCCGTTCTACCTCCTGCTCCCTGCCTGGTCGCGCGCGCCGATGGTGCTGGTCGCGGGCGCCGCCACCGTGATCGCCTCGCAGGCCGTCATCTCGGGGGCGTACTCCCTCACGAGCCAGGCGATCCGCCTGGGCTTCCTTCCGCGAACGGCGATCCGGCACACATCGAGCGCGGAGGCCGGCCAGATCTACATCCCGCTCGTGAACTGGGGGCTCTGCGCCGTCGTACTGACGCTCACCCTCGCGTTCCGCTCCGGCGCGCGCCTCGCGGGCGCCTATGGCGTGGCCGTCACCGGCACCTTCATGATCACCTCCATCCTGTTCCTCGTGGTGGCGCGGGCTCGCTGGCACTGGGCGCGATGGAAGCTCGGCGTCGGCGTGGTCGTCTTTCTCGGACTCGAGACGACGTTCTTCATCGCCAACCTGCCGAAGGTGCCCCACGGCGGGTGGGTGACGCTGCTGATCGCCGCCATCATGTTCACGCTGATGGCGACCTGGCAGCGCGGTAGCCGCGCCGTCGCGGCGAAGCGCGCGCGCGAGGAGGGGTCGCTGCAGGGATTCCTCGAGGAGCTCCATGGCGACGGGTCGGAGGTCGTCCGCGTACCGGGCACGGGCGTCTACCCGAACGGCTCGAGCAAGACGGTCCCGCTGGCGCTGCGCGCCACCGTCGATCGGCTCGGTGTGCTGGAGGAGAGCGTCGTGATCGTCTCCGCCGAATCGGTCAACAGCCCGCACGTCCCGCCCGCCGAGCAGGTCCGCGTCGATGACTTGGGCTCCGGCGCCGACGGCGTCGCGCTCGTGACCGCGCGCTTCGGGTTCCAGGACGCGCAGGACGTGCCCGCGGCCCTGCGGCGGGCGATCGCCGCGGGCCTGGAGTCCGAGTTGGACCTCGAGAACGCTTCGTACTTCCTCTCGCGCACCAGGATCGCCGTCACAGACGAGCCCGGGATGGCGCGGTGGCGCAAGCGGTTGTTCGTCGTGATGGCGCACACCGCCGTCGACCCGGCCGATGACATGTCGCTGCCGGGCGAGCGCACCGTCGTCATCGCGTCGCAGGTAACCCTGTGACGCCGGTCGGCCACACGATCACGCAAACCGTGTGAGGACAGGTCACCCGCTCGAGGACAAGACTGCGGCATGGGCCAGATGAACGCGACGGCGACCATGACATCCGATGCGCGCCGCTCCGCGGGGATCGACCCGCGAACGGTCAAGCCGGCGCTGCTGGTCCTCGCGCTTGCGGTGCTGATGAGTGTCGTCCTCCCGTCGATCGACCGAGACACGCCGTACCGCGACGCGATTCACAAAGGCGACGTCGCCGAGATCGCCGACGGCATCACGCTCGTCCCGACGGCGGGCTGGGACCTCGCCAGCGGAGCGCTCGCCGGCCACACGCGCTCGCCGGTCGGCAGCACGGCTACGACGGAGCTCGTCGACGGCAGCGTGGACTTCGACGTGCAGGCGGCCCCGTTCGCCGGGACGCCGTCGGCCCTTCTCAGGCAGATCAACAAGATCAACGCCGACCTCGAGCAGGCGCGCGGGCGTGCCGCTGCGACGAGCGACCGCTACGCCGTCACGACGCGCCAAGGCGTCGTCGGCGTGGCGGAGGACTTCGTCGGTGTCGACAAGCAGGGATCGATCGTGGCGTTCGTGTTCCCGCCACGAACCCAGTCGACCGGGTCGCACGGGCAGTCGACCCGCGAGGGCGTGGAGATCGTCGTCTCCGGCCCGAAGGGTTCGATGTCCCGCCGACGCGACGACATCGTCGCGATGATCCGCAGCATCCGGACGGCGCCGTGAGCACGCTCACCGAGGACCGCCGCCGCGCGATCGAGCAGTCCGGGTGGGGCGAGGACTTCCGCCTCCGCCAGCCGCACAACCTTGCCTTCTGGGTCTACTGCCTGCTCGTCGCCGTCGGCGCGGTCGTCCTGTCGGGCCAGATCTCGATCGCGGCGGCCGCATACAGCGGCGCGCTCATCACCGGGGTCATCGCGTTCGGCCTGCTCGCGGTCGCGTATCTGTGGTTCATCCACTATGAGGATCGCTACACCACCGTCCCGGGCAAGCTCGCCGCCGCCGGCTTCGTCTGGGGCGCCGTCGCCGCGATCGGCGCCTTCGCCCTGCTCGGGAACGACGCCGTGATGAGCCTGTACTCGAAGACGTTCGGCGCGAGCTTCGCTTACGACTGGGGCGCCGCGCTGACCGCGCCGATCGACGAGGAGCTCGCGAAAGGCGCGGGCGTCCTTCTGCTTCTCACGCTCGCCCCGCGATTGGTCCGCAGCCCGTTCGATGGGCTCATCCTCGGCGCGTTCGTCGGCCTCGGCTTCCAGATCAGCGAGAACATCAGCTACGCGTTCATCGGCGCGGCCAACGCGTTCGGCGACGTCGGTGCGGCATGGGGGACGATCGCGGTGCGGACGCTCTCGTCGATCCCCTCGCACTGGATGTACACCGGCGTCTTCGGCGCCGGGCTGATCTGGTTCATCGGCCGGCCCGACGTGCCGGCGCGCAAGGGGCTCGGCGCGGGCCTGATGCTGACCGCGATGCTCATGCACGGCCTCTGGGACGCGAGCGCCGCGATCGCCGGCAGCAGCGTCCTCGGCTGGCTCGTGCCGACGCTCGTCGCGGCAGGGCTGATCAGCGTGTTCCTCTGGGTCTACAAGAACGCCGTGCCGATCGAGCGCAAGTGGATGCGCGAGCTGATGGCCCCCGAGGTCAGGCGCGGCGTCGTCACGCCCGCCGAGCTCGACGCGCTCGCGGGGCCGCGCTCGGCGCTCCGCAGCTACATCCGCGCGCAGCCGAGCCGCCGCACGGCCGAGCGCGTGCTCGCGGCCGAGACCGATCTCGCACATCAGATCGCGCGCGACGGCGGTGCCGAGGCTCCCGGCGTTCAACGAGCGCGTGTCGCTTTGGCGCAGGCGCGCCGCGCCTGAAGTGCACGGAGCTCGACCAGACCTGGGAGACACGGGCTGCTCGAGGGGCCCGCGCCACGCGATGTTGCCGCGCCGCCGGGCGCCGCAAT
>DATDKF010000351.1:0-33368 GCA_036520135.1 Solirubrobacteraceae bacterium | reverse complement strand
ACACACTGGCGCATGGTCCGCGCGTACTAGGGCCGATCAGAAGAGCCCGGTGACGGGAGACTGTCACGCCGGGATCTGAGGGAGCCGGGGGCTGCAATGCCCCCGGCCACCCGACTCGCCTGAAGGGAGCAGCGCAGCGAGAGCG
The DNA here is from genome assembly GCA_036520135.1 of Solirubrobacteraceae bacterium. Lineage (GTDB taxonomy): Bacteria > Actinomycetota > Thermoleophilia > Solirubrobacterales > Solirubrobacteraceae > DASSUW01. Next base: position 33,223 of record DATDKF010000351.1, on the reverse strand, counting down.
AAGTTGCCCCCAACTTGCGGTTTTTCGTGATCACCCCGCTATGCGAGGCGCGCACCATCGACCGGCGGGATTAGGCGGCGACCCGGTTCCGGGGCGCTGGCGGGGCGATCCGGGAACCGGTATTCCGCGTACGATCTCGCGCAATGACGAGTGACCAGCGCCTTCAGCAGATCAGAGACGAGATCACCGACCGAGCGCGAGCATATGAGCAGAACACGCAGGAGCCCGACCAGCCGACGCTGGCCGGCTGGCTCGTGACGATGCTTCAGCAGATCACCGAGCTACGGGCGCGCGTTGACGAACTAGAACGTGAAGCGCCATCGCGCTAACGCGTTGCTAACGAACCATGCCGGACGCCCCAGCACCAGCCGTCACCGGTAGGGCGTCCGGCATGGCCGTTATCCCTGCAAACCCGCTACTTCCCGGCACTCGACGGCATCGGCCGTCACGTCGGGAAGAGAACCAGCTGTTCTGAGCCGAGCCGCGCACCTCCAGGAGCTGCTGGGCCTGTCCGACGACGAGCTGCTCACGGTGCTCGACGCCGACCCGCTCGAAGTGGTCTCCGGCGACCTCGACCACAAGCCCGAGCTGCCGATTCTGCTCGACCTGCTGGCCGAGGCCGAGGAGAGCGCCGGCGCGGCGACGCTGCGCCGCTGGGTCCGCGCCGCCGGCCCGGCGGGCACACCGATCGACCTGTTGCTGACCCGCGACTTCGCGGCCTTCGAGACCGCTCTCGCCACGCTCGCGGAGCGCGGCTTCGTGCTCAGTCGGGCTCGGGGCGCTTCTCCCCCGGCCACGTCCCCGTGAGGTGGCGCCAGCCGATCGCTCCGTAGCGGTCGACGGCGAAGCGGGTCACGCGGAAGATCACGCCCTGGACGGCGGCGGCGGCGAGCAGCCGGCGCCAGGAGGTCTCCTCGGTGGTGGGCTCGGGCGGCTCTTGGTCGTCGACCTTCTCCCACACGAAGTCGAAGATCCGCTTGCCGAGAAGGCCGGCGAGGAGCCCGAGGAGGAGACCGATCGGCTTGTAGATCAGCGCCATTCCCGCGGCACTCTACCCGCGGTCGATCCGACCCAGTCCGCCGGTCGGTGTTGCATTCTCAGCCAACGCGGTAAACATGTCGATAACCAGGGGTGGGAATGGATAACCGCGAGCACGCCGACGACATCCTTCGGCGGGCCCTCCTCGATAAGGAGGCCACCGCCGCGGTCGCTCTGCGCGTTGCCGGGCTCCCCCTGTGCGACCAGCTCACGGTCGTCTTCCACGGCCGGCGCGACCTCGGCACGATCCAGACCTACGTCACGCACGGCGGCCGCGGCGCCGGCGCCGCCGTCTCCGCCGACGAGCTGCTGCGCGTGCCGTGCGACCTCGACCTCGCCGGCGCCGAGGACCGCGAGGAGGCCGAGCAGCTCTACGCCGAGCAGGCGGCCGCGATGCGCGACGCGCTCGCCGCCGCCGACACCGTGCTCGACATCTGGCGCGAGCCGCTGCAGGACCTGGCGGGCAGCCACGTCGAGGTCGACCGCCGGATCATGCTCGACGTCGACCTCCCCGCCCACCGGCTGCTCCCGGCCGCCTTGATCGCGCCCGAGAAGCGGATCGTCGTGACCGCGGTGTGCGGCGCCCGCCCGCTCGCCGAGGGCCGCCCGCCGATGGGGATCGTCTGCGCCCAGCAGGACGTCGCGCGCGTCTACCCGCTCCCCGACGACCCCGAGCGCTGCCTGGAGGACTTCCTCGACGTCGCCGCCGACCACGCGCGCCGCATGGCCGAGCAGCTCGGCCGCCAGGAGGCGAGCGTGCAGCGCTTCCTCGAGCTCAACGGCGACGACTTCCTCGAAGCGGGCTGAGCGCCTCGACGAGCTCGCCCACCGCGGCCGGGACGGCGGCCTCGGACAGCTGCCCGTAGCCGAGCATGAGCGTCAGCGGCCCGTTGTAGCCGGGCCGGAAGTCACGCATCGTCTCGAACACGATCCGCCGCCGCGCCGCCTCCTCGCGCAGCGCGTCCTCGCCGCCGTACGGCAGTCGGACCGTCACGTGCAGCCCGGCCGCGATGCCGAGCACCTCGGCCTCCGGCAGCGCGTCGGCCAGCGCCGCGACGAGCGCGTCGCGCCGCGCGCGGTAGCGAACGCGCATCCGGCGCAGGTGGCGGTCGAGCTCCCCGCGCACCAGGAAATCGGCGAGCGCGAGCTGGTCGATCCGCGCCGTGCCGCGGTCGGCCGCGACTTTCTCGGCGACGACGGGCTCGAGCAGCGTGGCGGGCAGGACGAGCCAGCCGAGCCGCAGCGCCGGCGCGAGCGTCTTGCTCACCGACCCGGCGTAGACCACGCGCTCGGGCTCGAGCCCCTGCAGCGCCCCGACGGCGGCGCGGTCGTAGCGGTACTCGGCGTCGTAGTCGTCCTCGATCGCGAACGCGTCGCGCTCACGCAGCCACGCGCACAGCGCCGCCCGCCGCTCGGCCGACAGCAGCACCCCGGTCGGGTGCTGGTGCGCCGGCGTCAGCATGACCGCGTCCGCGCCGGTGCGAGCGAGCGCGTCGACGTCGATCCCCGCGTCGTCGACCGGCACGCCGGCGACGTCGAGGCCGGCGCGCGTCGCCATGTCGTATTGCTCGCGGTTGCTGGGGTCCTCGACGGCGACCCGCCGGGCCCCGCGCGCGGCGAGGGCGTGGCAGAAGAGCCCGATGCCCTGCCGGTAGCCGGAGGTGACGAGCACGCGGTCCGGCCCGGCGACCACGCCGCGCACGCGGCCGAGGTAGCCGGCGAGCGCCGTCCGCAGCTCTAGCACGCCCTGCGGGTCGCCGAGCCCGAGGTCGGCGTCGGTGATGGTCCCGACCGCCTCGCGCAGCGAGCGCAGCCAGGCCGCGCGCGGGAACGCGGACACGTCGGGCGTGCTCGGGCGCATGTCGAACCGCGGCGGCGCCGGCGCCCGCGCGGCACGCTCGGCCGGCACCGCGACCGCCGCCGCCTCGGACACCCGCGGCCGCGCGCCCTGGCGCAGCGTCAGGTACCCCTCGGCCGCGAGCTGCGAGTACGCGTCGACGGCGATCCGGCGCGACACGCCGAGCTGGCGCGCCAGGTCGCGCGTCGACGGCACCTGCGCGCCCGACCGCAGCGCCCCCTCGCGGATCGCGCGCCGCAGGCCGTCCTCGATCTGCGCGCCGAGCGTGCCGGGCGCGTCGCGGGACACCGGGAGCAGGAGCTCTACCGGCTGACTGGTCTCATCCAAGGCCGAAAAAGTGGATCTGGACTCTGCACCAGTGAAACGTACCATCGCGGTATGACCTCGACCGCCCGCCGACTGTTCGCGATCTCCATCGCCGCCCGTCTGCCGCTGCCGATGCTGAGCATCGGCCTGCTGGTCCACGTCCAGCACCTCACCGGCTCGTTCGCCGCCGCCGGCGTCGTCTCGGCCGTCTTCGCGGTTGCGCTCGGCGCCGGCGGTCCGCTGCTCGCCCGCATCGCCGACCGTCGCGGCCAGACCCCGGTGCTGATCGGCGGCGCGATGGTCGCCGGAGCGGCGCTCGCCGCCATCGCCGCGCTGCCCGCCGGGGCGCCCGCCGCCGCGCTCGTGGCGCCCGCCGCGGTCCTCGGGCTGAGCGTCCCGCCGGTCGGCGCCTGCTGGCGTGCGCTACTCCCCACGCTCGCCGGCCCGTCCGCCTACGCGGCCGACGCCACCGCGGTCGAGTTGACCTTCGTCGCCGGTCCGCCGCTGGTCCTGCTGGCGGGCGAGCTGTGGTCGACCGGCGTCGCGCTGGCCGGCGCCGGCGTCGTGCTGGTCGTGGGGACCGCCGCGTTCGCCGCGCACCCGGCCTCGCGCGGCTGGCGCCCGCAGGGTGAGCGCCCGCGCGGCGGCTCCCTGCAGTCCGGCGGCATGCGCGTCCTCGTGTTCGTCCTGCTCGCCGTCGGCGTCGTGTTCGGCGCCACCGAGGTGGGCATCACCGCCGCGGCCACCGGCGCCGCCGGCCCGCTGCTCGGCATCTGGGGCGCCGGCTCACTCATCGGCGGCCTCGTCGCCGCCCGCAGCGGCGCCGCGCTGCCGCTCGTGCTCGCCGCACTGGCCGCCGGCCACCTCGCGCTCGCGTTCACGACCGGCAGCGTGCTGGCGCTCGGGATCGTGATCGCGTTCGCCGGCAGCACGATCGCTCCCACCTACGCGATCGTCTACGCGATGGTCGAGCGGGTCGCGCCGGCCGGGACCCTCACCGAGGCGTTCGCCTGGCTCGCGACCGCGGCGGCCATCGGCGCCGCGGTCGGCTCGGCGCTCGCCGGCGCCGTCGCCGACGCCGCGGGCCCGGCGTCGGTGTTCGTGCTCGCCGGCGTCGCGGGCGCAGCGGCGGTCGTGATCGCCGCCGGTACTACCCTGGCGCGCCCATGCGACGCCCCCGCAACCTGATCGTCGCCGGGTTCTTCGTCTTCGTCTTCCTCGGCATCTCCTTCCTGCTGGCGCGGGGGCTGACCGGCGCCGGGAACGAGCGCTCGAAGGTCCTTGACGTGCTCGAGGCGCAGGCGCGCGGCGACGCCGACGCGGTGCTCGCCGACCTCCCCGCCTGCCGCGCCGAGCCGGCGTGCGCCCAGGTCACGCGCGAGCGGGTGGCGAAGCTTCGCCGGCCGGGCGACCTCGAGATCCTCAACTACCAGCCGTCGGTCCAGGTCTCGCTCACCCGCCAGACCGGCACCGGTCGCGTCGCCTGGCGCGCGGGGCGCTCGCTGCCGGTCGTGCAGTGTGTCCGCGTCCGCCGCGACGGCCCGCTGACCGGCGGCGACGTCGAGCTGCTCTCGATCTCGGCGCCGATCGGCGCCGAGGCGTCCTGCTAGTGGTCCACTAGGCCGGCGGCTCGGCCAGGCCGTTGGCGTACGCGTACACCACGGCCTGCGCCCGGTCGCGCACGTTGGCCTTGGCGAAGATGTGGTTGACGTGGGACTTGACCGTGGCCGCGCTGACTACGAGCCGGTCGGCGATCTCGGTGTTGGTCAGGCCCTCGGCGATCAGCGCGAGCACCTCGGCCTCGCGCGGGGTCAGGCCGTCGGGGAGCTCGGGCTCCGCCTCGGGGGCCGGCACGGTGAGCGCGGCGACGACGTGGTGCTGGACGGCCGGGTCGAGCGCGGCCTCGCCGCGGGCCACCGCCTCGACCGCGGCGCGGATCTGGTCGGCCCCCGCGTCCTTGGTCAGGTAGCCGCGGGCCCCGGCGCGCAGCGCGCCGAGCACGGAAGCGTCGTCGGCGTAGGTCGTGAGCGCGATCGCGCGCGGGCGCTCACCGCGCGCCGCCAGCCGGCGGATCGCCTCGATCCCGTCCACGCGCGGCATCCGCAGATCCATGAGCACGACGTCGGGGTCGTGGCGCGCGGCGAGCGCGACCGCCTCCTCGCCGTCGGCCGCCGTGCCCACCAGCTCGATGCCGTCGAGCAGCGAGATCAGCGTCCCCAGCCCTTCCCGGACCACGCGCTGGTCGTCGGCGAGCAGGACGCGGATCACGCCGGCAACCACAGCTCGACGCGGAAGCCGTCCGCGGTCGGCTCGGCGGTCAGGCTGCCGCCGAGCAGCTCGGCGCGCTCGCGCATGCCGGTGAGTCCGTAGCCCCCGCCCGGGCTCGCACCGCCGACGGTCACCGGCGCCCCCGCCCCGCGGTCCTCGATCGCCAGGCGCGTGCCGGCCCTCTCGTAGGCCAGCCGCAGGTCGACGCGCTCGAAGGCGCTGTGGCGGAGCACGTTGGTCAGCGCCTCCTGGGCGGTGCGGTAGATCGCCAGCCGCGCCTCGGAGCCGAGCTCGTGCGGCGTGCCGGTCACGGTCAGCGTGCAGTCGCCGTCAAACGCGTCGGCGAGGTGCTCGAGCCGCTCCGGCCCGGGCAGCATCTCGCCGCGCAGGGCGGCGATCGCGTCGCGCGCCTCGGCGAGGCCGTCGGCCGCGAGGTGGTGCGCGCGCTCGACCGCCGCGACCACCTCCGGGTCGGCGTCGCGGTCACGCGCGAGCAGGCGGGCGCCCTCGAGCTGCAGCGCGAGCGCCGACAGCGAGTGCGCGAGCACGTCGTGCATGTCGCGCGCGACCCGGCCGCGCTCGGCCAGCGCCGCCGACTCGGCGTGCGCGGCGCGCGACTCCTTCAGCTCCTCGCGCTCGTCGTGCAGCTGGCCGACGAGCCGCATGACCAGGAACCACGGGATGATCGAGATCATCGTGGCGGCGATGGCGTCGGCCGGATCCTCGGCGGCGACCGCCAACGCCACGCACTCCGCCGCGATCACGACGCCGCTGACGATCACCGCCGCGCGCAGCTCGAACGCGATCGCCGCGACGATCACCACGTAGTACACGGCACCGACCATCGCGCCCCGCGGCTGCACCGTCGTCAGCAGCACCGCCGCGGCGCCGACGATCAGCAGACCCGTGATCCGCCGGCCCGGCGTCAGATCGCGCGCCGGGACGCTCAGCGCGATGCCGGCGAAGTAGAGGACGAGCCCGAGGATCACCCACGGCCCGTCGCCGTGCAGGCCGGGCTCGGGCTGCGTCGTGATCGAGATCAGGAACACGACGGTCATCGCCAGGAGGCCGAAGGCCCGAAGTGGCGCGGGCGGCTCCGTGAAGAAGCGCTCTCTCACCCCTGGAACGGTACGGCGCGGTAACACGCGCGTCATCGTCGCGCGGGTGGAACCGCCGCCGGGCGTCTCCACCCTGGGGTGGAGAGCGAAGTTCGACCCGCCCGCCGATGACGAAAGCCCGCCGGCGAGCGATCGTGATGACCATGATCACGAACTCGCTCGAAGTGGCCGCGACAGCCACCACCGCGGGCGCAGCGGAGGCCGCGATCGCGGTCCGCGGCGTCCGCAAGTCCTACGGCAGCGTGCAGGCGCTCGACGGGGTCGACCTCACCGTCCGGCGTGGCGAGGTGCTCGCCCTGCTCGGCCCCAACGGCGCCGGCAAGACCACGCTCACCGAGATCCTCGAGGGCCACCGCTCGGCCGACGCCGGCGACCTCGACGTGCTCGGCTTCGACCCCGCGCGGCGCGAGCGCGCCTACCGCGAGCGCATCGGCATCGTCCTGCAGACCGAGGGCATCGACCCGACGGCCACGGTGCGCGAGGCGATCGAGCTCTACGGCGCCGCCTACCCGAACCCGCGCCCGTGGGACGAGGTCATCGATCTCGTCGGCCTGCGCGAGCACGCGGACAAGCGCGCCGGGGTGCTCTCCGGCGGCCAGCGCCGCCGGCTCGACCTCGCACTCGGCATCTGCGGCGACCCCGAGCTGGTCTTCCTCGACGAGCCGACGACCGGCTTCGACCCGGCGGCGCGCCGCCATTCGTGGGAGCTGATCGACGATCTGCGCGCGCTCGGCAAGACGATCCTGCTGACGACCCACTACATGGACGAGGCCCAGCATCTCGCCGACCGCGTCGTGGTGATCGCCGGGGGCCGCATCATCGCCGAGGGCACGCCTGACTCGCTCGGCCGCGGCACCGCCGACGCCTCGCTCGTCAGCTTCCGCGCGCCGGCCGGCCTCGACGCCGACGACATGCCGCTGCCCGACGACGCCGAGCGCCGCAACGGCACCGTGAGCTTCCGCACCGAGACCCCGACCGGCGACCTCGCGCCGCTGCTCTCGTGGGCGGCCGTCCGCGGCGCCGAGCTCGAGGCACTGAGCGTCACCCGCCCGAGCCTCGAGGACGTGTACCTCCAGCTGACCCAGGAGACCGCATGACCCGCCAAGACCTGCCCCTGATGCGGCGCTGGATCGCCGCCCGCGTCAGGTTCACGCTGCGCACCCCGCGCGCGACGTTCTTCACCTTCGTCTTCCCGCTGATGTTCCTGGTGATCTTCAACGCGCTCAACGGCGACGCGCGTGTGGCCGCGATGGGCGAGGCCGGCGGGAAGGTGCCGTTCGCGCAGTTCTACACGCCGTCGATCGGCATCTTCGGGCTGACGCTCGCCTGCTACACGTCGGTCATCTTCGGTCTTGCGACGGCTCGGGACATCGGCCTGCTCAAGCGCATTCAGGGCACGCCGCTGCCGATGCCGATCTACCTCGGCTCGTGGCTGACCGGCGCGGTCCTCACCGGCCTGGCCAGCGTGGTCCTGATGTTCGTCGTGGCGGTACCGGTGTTCGGCGTCGACATCTATCCGCGGATGCTGCCGGCGGCGATCGTGACCCTGGTGCTCGGCGCGGCGACGCTGGCCGCGCTCGGGCTCGCGGTCGCGAGCCTCGTGCGCACGGCCGACCAGGCGATGCCGGTGGCCCAGCTGACCTTCCTGCCGCTGTCGTTCATTTCGGGCATCTGGTACCCGCTCGACGGCGCGCCGGGCTGGATCACGACGATCGCCCACATCTTCCCGCTCTACCACCTGGTCAACGCGTTCGACGCGTGCTTCGTGCCGCAGACCACCGGCGGCGGCTGGTCGTGGGGCGACCTGGGCGTGCTCGCCCTCTGGCTGGCCGCGGCGACGTGGGTCGCGGTCCGGCGCTTCCACGCCGAGCCCGCGGGCGGCGAGCCGGGCCGGCTGCGCGCCCGGCTCAGTGCGTCACGCGCCGGCGCCCCGGCCTGACCGGCTCCGGAGCCGACCTGCGCTCGCGCGTCGGGCGCAGGTCGCGCAGCCGCTCATGCGAGCGCAGCCGGTGGCGGGACTGTTCGGCGTCGGGCAGCGGGATCCCGCCGGAGGGCGGGGTCTTCGGCCCGCCGCCGAGGCGGTCGTTCCCGCCGCCCCCGCCGTCCTCCTCGTCCGGCGGCCGGCGGCCGGAGCCGGCCTCGGAGCGCAGGAACATGACGAAGAGCACGACGCCCAGCAGCAGTGCCACCAGGTGCAACGCGCCGAAGATGACCATCAGCTCCTCGTCGGGAGACATGCCACTTGAGGGTACCCGCGCCAGGCGGCTGTCAGACCCGCTTCCGCTACCATCGTCTGCCGCTTCATGGCTTCCACCGACTCCAGCACGCTCTCGCTGACGGCCCGTGACCCGGAGGGCTCGCGCTCCGCGCGGCGCCTGCGCCGGGACGGTCTCGTCCCCGGCGTCATGTACGGCGGCGGCGACGCGCCGCAGCACTTCGCGGTCGACGCGCGGACGCTGCGCAACACGCTCGCGCACGCCGGCCAGGTGATCGAGGTCGTCGTCGCCGGCGGCTCGACCACGAACGTCCTGATCAAGGACGTCCAGCGCCACCCGGTGCGCGGCGAGGCCGTGCACGTCGACCTCTTGCGGGTCCGCATGGACGTCGCGATCCACGCGACCGTGCCGATCGACTTCGTCGGCGCCGACGAGGCCCCGGGCGTGACCGAGGGCGGCATCTTCAACCAGGAGCTGCGCGAGGTCAACATCGAGGCCCTGCCGGGCGACATCCCGGACTCGATCCAGCACGATGTGTCGGGCCTGCAGATCAACGAGACGATCACGCTCGAGGTGCTCACCGCGCCGGCGGGCGTGAAGCTGCTCGACGACACAGAGACGGTCATCGCGACGATCACGCCGCCGACGCTCGAGCCGGTTGAGGAGGAGATCGAGACCGAGACCGCGCTCGTCGGCGAGGACGGCGAGCCGATCGAGGGCGAGGCGGCCGAAGCGCAGGCCGAGGGCGACACCGCCGAGGAGGCCGAGAAGGCCGACTCGGACGAGAGCTGAAGCTCTTCAGCTCCACTCCGGTCGACTGGCTGATCGTCGGGCTCGGCAACCCCGGGCCCGAGTACCGCAACAGCCCGCACAACGTGGGCTTCCGCGTCGCCGAGGCGCTAGCCGAGCGCTGGCAGCTGCCCAAGGCCAAGCGCAAGTTCGCGGGTGAGCTGAGCGAGGGGCGCACCGGCCCCGGCGGCCCGCGCGTGGCGGTGTTGCGCCCGCAGACCTACATGAACGAGTCCGGCCGCTCGGTCGGCCCTGCGCGCGGCAGCTACAAGCTCGACCTCGACCGCATCGTGGCCGTCCACGACGAGATCGACCTGCCGTTCGGCGACGTGCGCGTGCGGCTCGGCGGCGGGCTCGCCGGCCACAACGGCCTCAAGTCGCTGCGGCGCGACCTCGGGTCGCCGGACTTCCAGCGCGTCCGCGTCGGCGTCGGCCGGCCGGACAGCACCGACCCGGACATAGTCGCCGCCTACGTGCTCGGCAAGTGGCGCCAGCCGGCGTCCGAGGTCGCCGACCTCGTCGACCGCGCGGCCGGCGAGGTCGAGCGGCTCATCGGCGCATAGCGGTCAGCGTGGGCTTGCGCTGAAAGCGAGGAACCTCCGGCGCCGTCCGCGGCGTACTAGGGGGCATGATCCGGTCAACCGCCCTCACCGTTGCGCTGCTCGCCGTCCTCGCGCCGCCCGCCGCGGGCTCGGGCGGCCCGGTCGCGGGCTCCGACGCCGGCCCCGCGGGCGTGACCGGCCGCGACATCGCGGCGCGCTTCATCGCCCAGCCGGTGCGCGGCGGCACGCTCGTGAACGCGGTCGAGCGCCGCGGCGGCAAGATCGTCGCCGCGCGCTTCCTACGCGACACGCTGATCGTTCCGGCCGTCGCGCTCGACGGGTCGTCGACCGGGCTGTCCGGCGACGGCACCACGCTCGTCCTTGCCGCCCCGCGCGACTTCTCCGCGCACCCGCGCAGCCGCTTCACGATCCTCGACGCCCCGACGCTGCGCAGCCGGACGCGCGTCAGCCTGCGCGGCGACTTCACGCTCGACGCGATCTCGCCCGACGGCAACCGGCTGTACCTGATCGAGTCGCAGTCGCGCGACGGCACGCGCTACGCGGTCCGCGCCTACGACGTCGCCGCGCGGCGCCTGCTGCCCGACCCGATCGTCGACCCCGCGGAGGCCGACGAGCCGATGCGCGGCAGCCCGGTCTCGCGCGCGATGAGCCCGGACGGCCGCTGGGCGTACACGCTGTACGACGGCGCACGCGGGGCGCACCCGTTCATCCACGCGCTCGACACCCAGCGCGGGCGGGCGAAGTGCATCGACCTCGACGATCTCAGCCAGCAAGACACGTACCCGATGGTCCTGCGCGTCGGGCGCGACGGCGTCGTGCACGTGCGGCCGGCCGGCGGCGGCGCCTCGGTGCTGACCGTCGACCCGCGCAGCTTCGCCGTGCGGGAGCCGCGCGATCCGGCGCGGCCGGCGCCCGCCGCCGCGACCGGCCACGGGTGGGTCGCGCCGGCGATCGGCGCGGCAATCCTCGCGCTGCTCGCGGCGCTTGCGATGCGGGCCGGCGGCGCGCTCAGGCAGACCCGCTCGTCGTCGTAGCGCCCGCGAACTCCGCTTGTAGGGGAGCGTGGGTGGTCTTCCGTGCGCGTTTGGCGGCGATCCGCGTGTGTTCCGTGACGGGTTTGGAGAGCCGCCCGCGGCTGGGGCTGTTTATGCACGGTATGCGTGCGTAAACCGCCCCACGTCTTTCTGGAGTGTTACGAAACCGTTCCAAGCCTCTCCCTCAATGCCGCGGTGAAGGGGGACAGTCCCTGTTCGTGATAACGTACAGATGTATGCCGCGGGATTGGAACGCGACGTCGTACGAGCGGATGTCCGCTCCCCTGGAGGTGATGGGGCGAGATGTGCTCGACCGCCTCGCACTGCGCGGCGACGAGCGGGTACTCGATGCGGGCTGCGGCACGGGGCGCGTAACGGCGGCGCTGGTCGAGCGGTTGCCGCGCGGCGAGGTGGTGGCCGTCGACGGGTCGCCGGCGATGGTCGAGCAGGCGCGCGCCCGGCTCGGCGACGGCATCGACGTCCACGTCGCCGACTTGCTCGAGCTCGAGCTCGAGCGGCCGGTCGACGCGATCCTCTCGACCGCCACCTTCCACTGGATCGGCGACCACGACCGGCTCTTCGCGCGGCTGCTCGGCGCGCTCGTCCCCGGCGGGCGGCTCGCCGCCCAGTGCGGAGCTGCCGGCAACGTCGAGGCGCTCGACGTGGCGGCGCGCGCGGTCGGCGCGCGCGAGCCGTTCGCCGACGCGCTGGCCGGCTGGCCTGGCCCGTGGACGTTCGCGTCTCCGGCGCAGACCGAGGCGCGGTTGCGGCGGCGCGGCTGGGTCGACGTCTGGACTTGGTCGCACCGCGTGCTGGTGGAGCCCGAGGACCCGCACGAGTACCTGGGGACGGTGGCGCTCGGATCGCACCTCGAGCGGCTCGACGAGAGCCTGCGCGAGCCGTTCGTGGAGGCGGTGCTGGCCGAGGTCGGGGAGCCCGTGGTCGACTACGTGCGTCTCAACATCCTGGCCCGGCGCCCTTCATAGACTCAGAGGGCTTTGGCCCTCCGCGCCTTCCTCAACCACATCGAGCACGACCCGGCGGCGACGAAGCTCGCCGACGAGGGCGGATCCGCGTTCGTCTCGCAGGCCCTCCGGCCGTTCGTGATCGCCGCGCTCGCGGACCGCGATGTGCGCCGGCCGACCGTCGTCGTCGCGGGCGACGACCGCGCCGCGCGCGACCTCGCCCAGGACCTCCGCGCGTGGCTCAAGCCCCGGCCGGTGCGCTACTACCCGAGCCGCGGCGTCGCCTACGAGTCGCACCTCACGCCGCCGCCGCACCTCGTCGGCCTCAGAGTCGCGGCGCTGGACGCGCTCACGGATACGGCGCCGGGATCCGAGCAGCCGGTCGTGATCGTGTCCGCCGTCGCGCTGTCCGAGAAGGTCCCCGACCCCGAGCTGCGCCCGCACGGCTTCACGCTCCGCAGGGGCGACCTGCTCGACCTCAACGAGGCGGCGAACGACCTCGTCGCGGCCGGCTACCAGCGCGTCGACCAGGTCGAGGAGCGCGGCCAGTTCGCCGTCCGCGGCGGGTTGCTGGACATCTACCCGGCGACCGAGGAGCGCGCCGTCCGCGTCGACCTGTTCGACGTCGAGATCGACTCGCTGCGCTGGTTCTCCACGTTCACCCAGCGCAGCCTCGGCGAGGCCGAGGAGGTCGAGATCTCGCCGGCGGCCGAGCTCGCGCCCGAGCACCGCGAGCTCGCCGAGATCGCCGCGACCGAGGACGACCGGCCGGACGTCGCCGAGCTGCTGCCGGTCGACCGCTTCCGCGAGCTGCTCGAGCTGATCCCCGCGCCGGCGCAGATCGTGATCGCCGCCGAGGAGGACACCGAGCCGGCGCTGCGCGACCACTGGCAGGACGTCTGCGCCGCGTTCCACGACGAGGACGCGCACCACCTCTACGTCAAGCCCGATCGCATCCTCGCCACGCTCGCCGAGCGCGCCGCCGTTCGCCTCTCCTCGATCTCGTCCGACCAGCCGACCGAGATCCGCGCCCAGGCCGCCGACTTCGCCGCCCGCTCGCTCAAGGAGGCCGAGTCCGAGCTGGAGAAGCTCACGCGCTCGGGCTACACGACGGTCGTCGCCTGGCCCCAGCGCGGCGCCGCCGAGCGCGCCGCCTACAACCTCGCGCGGCTCCGGGCCGACCTCGACGGCGCGACGACCGGCCTGGTCTTCACCGAGGCCAACCTGCGCGACGGCTTCGTCGCTCCAGGCCTCAAGCTCGCCGCGTTCCCCGAGCACCGGCTCATCCACCGCCGCAAGGCGCCGGCGCGGCCGACCAAGCGCGGCCGCGGCCTGCTGCGCTCGTTCACCGACCTGCGCACCGGTGACATCGTCGTCCACGAGGACCACGGGATCGCGCGCTTCGCGGGGTTCGACACCAAGACCGTCGCCGGCGTCACGCGCGACTACCTCAACCTCGAGTACCAGGGCGACGACAAGGTCTTCCTGCCGGTCGACCAGCTCGCGAAGATCTCACGCTACGTCGGCGCCGACGGCTCGCATCCACCGCTGAGCAAGCTCGGCGGCAACCGCTGGGCCAACCTCAAGGCGCGCGCCCGGCGCGCGGCGCAGGAGCTCGCCGGCGAGCTGCTCAACCTCTACGCCGAGCGCAAGCGCCGCCGCGGCCACGCCTTCCCGGAGGACAGCGACGAGCTGCGCGAGCTCGAGGAGGCGTTCCCGTACCGTGAGACGCCCGACCAGCGCGACGCGATCGAGGCGGTGCTCGGCGACATGGAGGCCGACCGCCCGATGGACCGCCTGATCTGCGGCGACGTCGGCTACGGCAAGACCGAGGTCGCGCTGCGCGCCGCGGTCAAGGCGGCGAGCAACGGCAAGCAGGTGCTGATGCTCGTGCCTACGACGATCCTCGCGCAGCAGCACTACGGCACGTTCACCGAGCGCCTGCGCGATCACCCGTTGATCGTCGAGCAAGTCAGCCGCTTCCGGCCGGCGGCCGAGCAGCGCGAGGCGGTCAAGCGCTTCTCCGACGGCAAGGTCGACATCCTCATCGGCACGCACCGCGTGCTCAGCCGCGACGTGCGCGCCAAGGACCTCGGGCTGCTGATCGTCGACGAGGAGCAGCGCTTCGGCGTCAAGCAGAAGGAGCTGCTGCGCCAGCTCAAGCTCAAGGTCGACGTGATCTCGATGAGCGCGACGCCGATCCCGCGCACGCTGCAGATGAGCCTCGCCGGCATCCGCGACATCTCGGTGATCGAGACGCCGCCCGAGGGGCGCCGGCCGGTCAAGACCTACGTCGGTGAGTACGAGGAGCGGCTCGTCAAGCAGGCGCTCGAGCGCGAGCACGCGCGCGGCGGCCAGGCGTTCTTCCTGCACAACCGGGTCGAGGACATCGACGAGACGGCCGAGCGGCTGCGCGCGCTGTGCCCGCAGCTCACGTTCGCGGTCGCGCACGGGCAGATGGAGGAGAAGCAGCTCGAGCAGCGGATGCTGGGCTTCCTGCGCGGCGAGGCCGACGTGCTGGTCTCGACGTCGATCATCGAGTCCGGCATCGACATCCCGCAGGCCAACACGCTGATCGTCGACCGCGCCGACCTGTTCGGCCTCAGCCAGCTCTACCAGATCCGCGGGCGCGTCGGGCGCAGCCGCGAGCGCGCCTACGCGTACCTGCTGTATCCGAGCGCCGCCGCGCTCACGCAGGAGGCGGCTGACCGGCTCGCCGCGCTGTCCGACTACACCGAGCTCGGCGCCGGCTTCAAGGTCGCGATGCGCGACCTCGAGCTGCGCGGCGCCGGCAACCTGCTGGGCGACGAGCAGTCCGGCCACGTCGCCGCGCTCGGCTTCGAGCTCTACATGCAGATGCTCGACGAGGCGGTGCGGGCGATGGACCCGGAGGAGGACGGCGCCGACTACGCCGAGCCCGTGCGGCTCGACGTCAACGTCGACGCCTACGTGCCGCCCGACTACATCCCGTACGAGCAGGCGAAGGTCGACGTGCACCGCCGGATCGCCGGCGCGCGCGAGGTCGCCGAGCTGCACGAGCTGCGTGGGGAACTGACCGATCGGTTCGGGGACATCCCGGAGCCGCTCGGCAACCTCATCACGCTCCAGCAGGCGCGCATCAAGCTCGGCGCGGCGGGCGCGCGGGCCGTCACGTTCCGCGGCGGCCGCCTGGCGGTGACGCCGATCGAGCTCGACTCCACGCGCGCACGCGCGCTGCGCGAGGCGCTGCCGGGCGCGATCTACGAGTCCGGCCGCTCGCAGCTGTCGATGCGCGTGCCCGAGGATCCGCAGCAGCGCTTCCCGGCGGTGGTCAACGCCGCGGACGTGCTCCTGTCGGTCCAGCGCGAAGCCGCGTAGCCAGGCTAAAAACTCGCTGAACGCAACAGGGAATCCCAGGGAAGGCCGCTACCATGCGCAAGCCGTGGAGGGCGCCAAAGCCCAGCTGCGCTCGCTTGGATGCGCGCGGCTGCGATCCCGTAAACGTCTCCCCTCCTGACTGAGTTTCCCATGATGAAGGCAGTTCGACTTGTCCTGGCCCTCTGCGCCCTCGCCGCGATCGTCGCGGTTGGAGCCGGCTGCGGTGGCGTGCCCGGAAATGCCGTCGCTGAAGTTGACGGCACCGCGATCGACAAAGACCAGTTCAACCACTGGATGAACGTCGCCGCGAAGACCAGCGGCCAGCCCAGCGCGACCGTCCCCGACTCCCCGGACTTCAAGAACTGCATCGCGGAGAAGCGCAAGACGGCGCCGAAGCCGGCCAAGGGCCAGCCGAAGACGACCGACGAGCAGCTCAAGGATCAGTGCAAGCAGGAGTACGACGCACTGCGCGACCAGGTAATGCAGCTGCTGACGTCGTTCCAGTGGATCGAGGGCGAGGCCGAGGAGCAGGGCATCAAGGTGTCCGACGCCGAGGTGCGCAAGTCCTTCGAGGAGCAGAAGAAGCAGAGCTTCCCCAAGGACGCCGACTACAAGAAGTTCCTCAAGGACTACAACCAGACCGAAGACGACATCCTGCAGCGCGTCAAGCTCGACCTGCTGTCGAACAAGATCCGCGACAAGATCATCAAGGGCAAGGACAAGGTCTCCGACGCCCAGATCCAGGACTTCTACAACAAGAACAAAGAGCGCTTCGCGCAGCCCCAGCGGCGCGACCTGCGCATCGTCCTGACCAAGACCGAGGCCAAGGCCAACCAGGCGAAGGCGGCGCTCGAGAGCGGCGAGTCCTGGAAGACCGTCGCGAAGAAGTACTCGATCGACGAGGCCTCCAAGGCGCAGGGCGGCAAGCTGCCGGCCCAGGCCAAGGGCACGCTCGAGAAGTCGCTCGACCAGGCCGTGTTCAAGGCCAAGAAGGGTCAGATCACCGGCCCGGTCAAGACGCAGTTCGGCTACTACGTCTTCGAGGTCGAGAAGGTCCAGAAGGCCACGAAGCAGACGCTCGAGCAGGCCAAGGAGACGATCCGCCAGACGCTGCAGTCGCAGAACCAGCAGAAGGCGCTCGACAAGTTCGTGTCGGACTTCCAGAAGAAGTGGAAGGACCGCACGGAATGCCGCGACGGCTACGTGACGCAGGTCTGCAAGGGCGCGAAGGCCACGCCGACGCCGACGCCGAGCGCGGCCGGAGTCCAGCCGACGTCGACACCGCAGCAGTAGGTGGCGCCGGAAGGCGATGAGCGGAATGTCGAGGCGCTCCGGCGCCTCGACGCGTTAACGCGGCGGCTGCGGCGCGAGTGCCCGTGGGACCGCGAGCAGGACGAGCGGACGATCGTGCCGCACACGGTCGAGGAGGCGTACGAGCTCGCCGCCGCCGCCAACAGCGGCGACGACGCGAAGCTGCTCGACGAGCTCGGCGACGTCCTGTTCCAGGTCCACTTCCTCTCGCTACTGCTCGAGGAGCGCGGCGCGGGCTCGCTGGCCGACGTCGCCGAGCACTGCCGCCAGAAGCTGATCCGCCGGCACCCTCATGTCTTCGGCGAAGTGGAGGCGGAGACGGCCGGCGAAGTGCTGCGCAACTGGGACCAGATCAAGGCGACCGAGCCGGGCCGCGAGCCGGGCATCTTCGGCGAGGTGCCCGAGAACCTGCCCGGGCCGCTGTACGCGCGCAAGGTGCAGCGCCGCGCCGCGACCAGCGGGTTCGACGTCGAGCACGTCCCGTACGAGGCGGTCGAGGGCGAGCTGGAGGAGCTGCGCGCCGCCGAGGGTGACCGCGACGCCGCCTTCCACGAGGTCGGCGACGTGCTGTTCGCGGCGGTCAACGTCGCGCGCAAGCTGCGCGTCGATCCCGAGCTGGCGCTGCGCGCGGCCGCCGAGCGCTTCCGCGGCCGCGTGCAGGGCGCGGCCGACCTCGCCGCAACGGACGGGAGCGATTGGCAGGATCTGGGGCCCGCGGACCAGCTCGCCTACTACGCCCGCGCCCGCCTGAACGAGGAGCCCTCTTGAGCCAGATCGAGACCGTCCACGCCCGCCAGATCCTCGACTCCCGCGGCAACCCGACCGTCGAGGTCGACCTGGTGCTGCGGTCCGGCGCGCAGGGGCGCGCCGCGGTGCCGTCCGGCGCCTCGACCGGCGAGTTCGAGGCCACCGAGCTGCGCGACGGCGGCGACGCCTGGGGCGGCAAGGGCGTCACCAAGGCCGTCGCCAACGTCAACGGCGAGATCGCCGACGCGGTCCGCGGCGCCGACGTGCTCGGCCAGGCCGCGCTCGACCGCACGCTGATCGAGCTCGACGGCACGCCGAACAAGTCGCGCCTCGGCGCCAACGCGATCCTCGGCGTCTCGCTCGCGGCCGCGCGAGCCGCGGCCGCCGAGGAGAACCAGCCGCTGTGGCGCTACCTCGGCGGCGAGGCCGCGCGCGTCCTGCCGGTGCCGATGATGAACG
Source organism: Solirubrobacteraceae bacterium (assembly GCA_036520135.1). Lineage (GTDB taxonomy): Bacteria > Actinomycetota > Thermoleophilia > Solirubrobacterales > Solirubrobacteraceae > DASSUW01. Next base: position 15,194 of record DATDKF010000351.1, on the reverse strand, counting down.
TGCTCAACGGCGGCGCCCACGCCGACAACTCGGTCGATTTCCAGGAGTTCATGGTCGTGCCGGTCGGCGCCGGCTCGTTCGCCGACTGCCTGCGGATGGGCGCCGAGGTGTTCCACGCGCTCAAGAAGACGCTCGGCAGCCGCAAGCTCGGCACCGCGGTCGGCGACGAGGGCGGCTTCGCGCCCGACCTGGAGTCCAACGAGGCCGCGCTCGGCGCGCTGATCGAGGGCATCGAGGCGGCCGGCTACACGCCTGGCGACGACGTGGCGATCGCGCTCGACCCCGCGGTCAGCGAGATCTACAAGGGCGGTGTCTACGACCTCGAGCACGAAGGCCGCAAGCTGGCGGCCGACGAGCTCGCGGCCTACTGGGCCGACCTCGCCGGCCGCTACCCGATCCTCTCGATCGAGGACGGCATGGACGAGGAGGACTGGGACGGCTGGAAGACGCTGACCGACCGGCTCGGCGAGCGCGTCCAGCTCGTCGGCGATGACCTGTTCGTGACGAACACAGAGCGGCTCAAGCGCGGCATCGAGTCCGGCGTGGCCAACTCGATCCTCATCAAGGTCAACCAGATCGGGACGCTGACCGAGACGCTGGCGGCGATCGACATGGCGCGCAACTCCGGCTACACGGCCGTCATGTCGCACCGCTCGGGCGAGACCGAAGACACGACGATCGCCGACCTCGCGGTGGCGACCGGCTGCGGGCAGATCAAGACCGGCGCGCCCTCGCGCAGCGATCGCGTCGCGAAGTACAACCAGCTGCTGCGGATCGAGGAAGCGTTGGGGGACGACGCCGTGTTTCCGGGGCGCAGCGTGTTCCGCTCCTGAGAGATCCGTTTCAGAGGAAGGGCCGCACCGCCGTCGAACGAAGGCGATGGGCATGGAGCGCCGTCTCACCAGGATCCGCTGGGACCGCGTGGGCCGCTGGGCCCTGATCGCGGTCCTCGCCTTCGTCGTCTACCTGTACATCGGCCCCGCCGCGAGCTGGGTCTCCGCCTATAAGGAGGCCAAGCGCAAGCGCGCCGACGTCGCCGCACTCAAGGCCGAGAACCAGCGCCTGCGCGCCCGCCGCAAGGAGCTGCGCGACCCGGCCGCGCTCGAGCGCGAGGCGCGCCGGATCGGCATGGTCACGGCGGGCGAGAAGTCCTACGTGATCGAGGACCTGCCGCAGCGCTAGTATCCCGCGGGTTCTCCGTGGGGGCGGGCCTGCGGGGTCCCGATACGGGTCGATGACAGGGACGATGACTCGCCGCACACTTGTGTTCGCGATCACCGCGCTGCTCTGCGGGCTGATTCCGGCTGCGCCGGCGGCCGCCGCGCCGGCGCTCGGCAGCCAGGCGCTCGGGAAGAAGCGCGGCGCCACCGCGCCCGGGCGCGTGCTCGCGCTGCGCGGCAAGGCGCGCGCAGGCGCGTCGATCAGCAGCTTCAAGGTGTACGTCGCGCGCGGCACGCGGGCGAAGCGGATCCGCGTCGCGCTGTACACGAGCCGCCGCGGCCGGCCGGGCAAGCGGTTGACCGCGGGCGGCAAGGCGGGCCTCAAGCGCGGGAAGTTCAACACGGTCCGCGTGGGCGCGCGGCAGCTCAAGGCCGGGCGCCGCTACTGGATCGCGGTGGTCGCGAAGGGCGGCAGGCTGCGGTCGCGCCGCCCCGCGGGCGGCTGTCACGCCATGGCGCGGCGCGGCGATCTGCCGAAGCGCTGGCGGCACGGCCATCGCGCGAAGTGCGGCGCCACGGTGTTCGCGCCCGGCGGCGTCACGTCCCCCGGACCGCCCGGCGGCTCCGGCGGCCTGCCCAGCCCGACCGACGGCCTCCCGCCCGGCGCGCATCTGCACCCGCCGAGCCGGGCGGCGGTCGACCAGGCGATCAACGCGCCGTTCATCCGCCACGGCCGCCGGTACACGGGCGGCGCGAACACCAACGAGGGCTGGGGCGGCGGGTCGCCGGTCGTCCTCGCGGCCGCGTCCTACGCGGGCGACACGTCGGCCGACGCCGCGCTGCTCGCCCAGGTGCGCGACACGATCGCCGGCGGGAACGAGCCGGTGGCGAACGGCGGCTACCCCGCCCAGCACGAGCGCTGGGTCGAGGGGATGTTCGCCATCGTGCGCCACACCCCGCGGATCTGGAGCCGGCTGACCAACCCCGAGCGCATCAAGATCGACACGCTGATGCGCGGCGTGCTGATCGCGTCGGCGTTCACGACCAGCGACAGCAACCCATACCTGAACGGCGGCTCGCAGTACGCGCTCGACGGCGACGACAACCTCAACCGCGACTGGAACCCGAACTACCGCGAGGGCATGGTCGGGATGATGCTCGTTGGCCCCGCGTACTTCGGCGGCGGCGCCGGTGCCCAGGCCGTGCTGGACGGCTACCAGCCCGGCCCATTCCTGGCGCAGCTGCGCAGCTTCGGCTTCACGAACATGGCGGAGACCTTCAACTGGAAGGCCGACCATCCGAGCTCGCCCGCGCCCAGCGCGGCCCAGGTCGCCGCGGCGGTGCGCGGCTACCGCTACTACGGCCTCGCGCTCACCCAACCGATGGCGATCCTCCGCCGGCTGGTCGACGACACGTACCAGGGCCACGTGAACTGCGGGCTCAACGGCGGCGCCGGGATCTCGACCTCGAACGGCCCGGCGGGCAGGATCAATTCAGGGTGCGAAGGGCTGCCCAACAAGGGCGCCGCCGGCATGCTCAAGGAGTTCGACACCTCGGACGGCGGCGGGCCGCGCAGCGGCGCGTCGTATGCGTACGACTCCTACCGCGTCGGGCTCGTGAACCATCTGACGCTGCTGACCGCCGGGCTGTGGGGCGCGGGCGCCGACGCCAACGCCGTGCTCGCGCGGAAGCGGATCGGCGTGCGCGACCTCTGGTACAAGCTCGACCACGGCTACGTCGGCTACGCCAACGGCCACATCATGGACGTGCCGAGCGGCGGCTACGTGTTCAAGTCCGACGACTCGGACTTCGCGTTCCCGTACGCGCGGACCCTCTGGTTCGACGTCGTCGCGCCGTACCACGGCATCTGAGGGTCACTCGAAGCGCAGACGGCGGCCGCCGGCGTAGTCGGTCGCTAGGCGCAGGTAGCGGCCGAAGGCCGCGTCGGCGACGGTCCTGACGTCCCACGCGTAGGGGTCCTCGGGCGCGACCGCGACCGCGATGTCGGTGGTCCAGTCGGTTCCCTCGTCGTAGAAGTCGGAGAGCTCCTGCGCGGTGAAGCGCCCGCCGAGCCGGCGCCGCAGCTCGGCCTCGATCGCCTGCGTGACGCGCTCGAGCATCCGCTGCTCCTCGGGCGGCGCCTCGGCGAGCCGCCGCAGCCCGTCCTCCCACTGGGCGAGGGCGCTCTCGAACGTCATCCCGGCCGCCTCGTGAAGACGTGCTGAAGCCATACCGTGCGGAATCCGAGCCGCTTGTAGAGGCGTTTGGAATCACCCTCGTCGTCGGCCAGGATCCATATATCGGCGGCGCCCGCGCGGCGTGCGGCCGCTGATACCAGCGCACCGCCGGTGCCGTGGCCGCGCCGGGACGGCGTGACGTACGCTTGCTCGATCTCGGCGGCGCCTCCGTGGGCGCAGAAGCTCGCGAAGCCGACCGGCGTCCCGTCGTCGTCGCGGGCGATCAGCGCGCGCGAGCCGCGCACGGCGGCCACCGTCTCCTCGTGCGCGGCGAACTGCAGCGCCGCCTCCCGGGTCGTCGCCCACGGGAACGTGGCGCCCCACTCCACGCGCAGGTCGAGCGTGGCCGCGAACGGCACCTCCTCGAGGTCGGGGCCATCCGGCGCCGGGCTCTCGAGCAGCATCCAGGCGAGCCGCTCGGCCGCCCAGCCGAGCGCCTCGAAGCCCGGCCGCAGCCGCGCGCCGGCACCCTCGTCCTCGACTTCGACGTGCCGGTGCGCCAGGTCGCCCTGGAGGACGTCGGCCGCGTGGACGAGCGCGTCTGCGCTCACGCCGGTGTCGGGCCCTTCGACGCGCAGGCTGTTGTAGTTCCAGAACGTCGGCAGCGTCGTCGCGCGGACGGCCGTGCCGTGCTCGGTCGCCTCGATCACGTCGCAGACACGCCCGTGTTCGGCGTGGCGCCAGGCGATCGCCCGCTCGCGGGCGCCGCCGTCAGTCCTCGTCGTCGTCCTCGCCACCGCCGGCGCGCCGGATCACGATCTGGTCCTCCTCGATCGTGATCTCGACCGGGCGGTGGCCCGCCCAGTGCTCGGCGTAGACCGGGTCGTCCTGCACGGCGGGGTCGAGCCACAGGCCGTAGCCCTCCTCGCCGTGGTCGAACGTGCCCTCGAGCGGGCTGGGGACGGCGGACCGGCGGCGCGTGCGACCGCCGGTGCGGCTGCGGCGGGGACGCTTGGGCTTCTCGTCCTCCTCGGCTTCCGTCTCGACCTCCTCTTCGGCGGCCTTGCGGGCGGCCTCCTCGGCGGCCTTCGCCTCCTCCTCGGCGCGCTTGGCGGCCTCCTCCTCGAGCTCGGCGGCGATCGCCGCGTCGTCCTCGGCGCGGAGGTCGACCTCCTCGTAGGAGGACGATCCGGGCTCGCCGCCGTCCGGCTCCAGATCCTGCTCGCGCTTGAACGCCTGGATCTGCTGAACGGTCACGTCGAGCTGATGAGCTATCCATGCGTCGGTGCGGCCCTGTCGCACCCACCCGCGGATCTGGTTAAGCTGGGGACGCAGGGACCGGCGACTCATGAGAGGCCGGTAGGCTAGCGCAAGAGGGGTCGGGGGCTTCGGGTGCAGGCCCCATTGGAGATACGCCGAATGAGCACTAACCTCGCCCGAGCCTCGAGAAACGCCAGGGAGGCGGCGCCATGCTGGTTCTGACACGCAAGTCCAACCAATCGATCATGATCGGTGATGACATCGAGGTGTCGGTGCTGTCGATCATGGGCGAGAAGGTCCGGATCGGGATCCAGGCCCCGCGGGACATCCCTGTCTTCCGCAAAGAGGTCTACCTCGAGATCCAACAGGAGAACGTCGCCGCCGGCGCTTCGGCGCGCGCGGAGGTCGATGACGCGCTCAAGCGGCTGAGCAGCCGCCCCTAGCGCATCACGACATAGAGCGTGTTGAACATCACGATCGTCACGATCACGGCCGTGGCGATCAGGACGAGCAACACGAGCGCGAAGCGCACGGTGCCGTGACGATGTGTCCTCGCGGCGTGGCGGTGCCGGGCGCGCTGCTCGGCGTGCCGCCGTAGCCGCTCGCGCCGCTCGCGGTCCTCCTCGATCTCCTCGAAGAAGGCCTGCTCGATATCCCCGATGCTCTGCCGCATCCTCATGGCGTAGTGCGACGATAGCGGAGCCTCGTACTCTACGCGGCTCCATGGAGCCGAACTTCACCGGCCCCAGCTTCACGATCGGGATCGAGGAGGAGCTGATGATCCTCGACTCTGAGACGTTGGCGCTCGCCAACGCGATCGAGGCCGTCCTCGAGGAGTACGGCGAGGACGACAGCGTCAAGCCGGAGCTGCTCGAGCCGGTCTTGGAGATCGCCACCGCGCCGCACCCGGACGCCGCCGCGGCCGGGCGGGAGCTGCGGAAGCTGCGCGCCGCGGTCGCCGAGGCGGCCGGCCGGCGCGGGCTGCTGATCGGCTCGGCGGGCACGCACCCGTTCGCGATGTGGGAGGACCAGCGTGTCTCCTCGCGCCCGCGCTACCGCGAGCTGATCTCCGCGCTGCGGTTCGTCGCGCGCCAGGAGATCATCTTCGGGCTACACGTCCACGTGGGGATCGACGACGCCGAGAAGGCGATCCACGTCGCCAACGGGATGCGCGTGCACGTGCCGATCCTGTTCGCGCTGGCCGCCAACTCGCCGTATTGGCGCGCCGACGACACCGGCTTCGCGTCCACCCGCATGCCGATCTTCCGCGCGTTCCCGCGCGTCGGCATCCCGCCCTACTACGACGGCTGGGACGACTACCAGCGGCGGATCGGCTTCATGGTCGAGTCGGGCGTGATGGAGGACTACACGTACCTCTGGTACGACGTGCGGCCGCATCCGAACTTCGGCACCGTCGAGGTGCGGGCGATGGATGCGCAGACGCGGGTCGAGCACACGCTGGCGCTCGCCGCCCTGACGCAGGCGATGGTCAAGGAGCTGGCCGAGCACTACGAGGCCGGCAAGCAGCTCGCGCGCTACCCGTACGAGATGCTCGACGAGAACAAGTGGCTCGCCGCGCGGCACGGGATGGAGGGCGAGCTCGTCGATCTGCCCGAGCGCCGGATGGTGCCGGCCAAGGAGCTCGCGCGCCGTCTCTACGACCGCCTGCGCGAGCACGCGCAGGACCTCGGATCGGCCGCCGAGTTCGAGGGGATCGAGGACCTGCTGCAGCACGGCAACGGCGCGCATCGCCAGCGCGTCGTCTACGAGGCGAACCACGACTACACGGAAGTGATGCGGGAGATCGTTGACGCTACACGGGGTGGTGATCCGCCCGCGTAGAATCGTGGGTCCATGGCGAGCGGACCGGACCTCTTCGTCGTCTGCAAGAAGTGCGGCTCCGAGGTGTCGCCGTACATCACCGAGTGCCCGTACTGCGGCACGCGACTGCGCAAGCGGGCGCCGAAGCTCGAGCGCGGCGGCATCCGCGAGCCGAAGACGCCGCGTAAGAGCCGGCTCAGCCGGCTCAAGCCGGGCGAGATCCCCGGCATCCGCGCCGAGCGGCGGCCGTATGCCACGATCGCGCTCGTCCTCGCCTCGATCGTCGTCACGCTCGGCGCGCGCGCCGATCTGTGGGAGGTCGACAAGCTGCTGCTCTCGTCCGGGACGACGGACGAGTACTACCGCACGGTCACCACGCTGTTCCTCTACGGGCAGACCGGCGTCGAGGTCGCGTGCCTCAGCGCGATCTTCCTGTTCGGCTGGCTGCTCGAGCGCCGCCACGGACCGTGGGCGCCGCTGCTGGTGTTCGTCGTCGGCGGCGCTGCCGGCAACTTCCTGGCGATTGCGGGCGACGACGTCGGCTTCATCACCGCGGGCGGCAACGGCGCCGCGCTCGCGCTGCTCGCGGCGTGGGCGATGCGCGACGTGCTCGGCCGCCGGCGCGGCATCGAGGACGACTCGGACCTGCTGGGGACGCTGGCGATCGCCGCCGTGCTGATCCTGCTGCCGCTCGCCTCCGACGACGTGAGCGCGCTGGCAGGCCTCGGCGGCGGCGTGGCCGGCGTGATCCTCGGCCTGCTGCTCACGCGTCTGGGCGAGCGCTGACAGGGGTCAGACCCTTGAGTCGCCGCGACTCAAGGGATCTGACCCCTTTGGCGCACCGCGATCGTCCCCGGCTCGCCGGCGACGAGGCGGCCGATCACCGCGCCGTCGATCGCGGCGGCGCGGTCGGGCGGGACGGCGGCGAGCAGGCCGCCCGAGGTCATGGCGTCGCAGACGAGGCGGCGGTGCGACTCGTCGACGTCGCCGGCGAACGCCGTGAACGTCTCGGCGTCGGCGCGGTTGCGGCGCGAGCCGCCGGCGACTGCCGCGTCGCTCTCGAGCAGCTCGAGCACGCCGTCGATCGCTGGGATGGCGGCCGCCTCGATCTCGGCGGCGACGCCGCTCGCCGCCGCCAGCTCGTGCACGTGGCCGAGCAGCCCGAAGCCGCTGACGTCGGTGAGCGCATGCGCGTCGGCCGCGCGCGCCTGCTCGGCGGCGCGATCGTTGAGCGCCGTCATCACCGCGACGGCGCGCTCGACCAGCGCGGCGTCGGCGCGGCCGCGCTTGATCTCCGTGGCCACCGCGCCGGCGCCGAGCGGTTTGGTGAGCACGAGCGCGTCACCCGGGCGGCCACCGGCGTTGGTCAGCACGGCGTCCGGCGCCACGACGCCGGTCACGGCCATCCCGTACTTGGGCTCGGGGTCGTCGATCGAGTGGCCGCCGACGACCGCAGCGCCGGCCGCGGCGGCGGCGTCGGCGCCGCCGCGCAGGATCTCCCGCAGCACGTCGGGCCCGAGCGTCGCGAGCGGATAGGCGACGAGGTTGAGCGCCGACACCGGCTGCGCGCCCATCGCGTAGACGTCCGACAGCGCGTTGGTCGCGGCGATCCGCCCGAACGCGTACGGGTCGTCGACGATCGGGGTGAAGAAGTCGGCGGTCTGGACGATCGCGAGGTCGTCGCGTAGCCGCACGACGCCGGCGTCGTCCGCGGTGTCGACCGCCACCAGCACGCGCGGGTCGGTGGGCCGGGGGAGGGAGGCGACGATCGGCCGCAGGTCCGCGGCGGACAGCTTGCACCCGCACCCCGCGCCGTGGGAGAGGGACGTCAGGGGCACGGTCATCGGCTCCTATGATGCCCCTCCGTGCCCGAGCGCCACTCCGATGCCGAGATCGACGCTGCGATCGAGGCCCTGAGCGACCCGCGCCGCCTCGACGCGGCGCAGCGGGTCGTCGCGGCCAAGGCGCCGCAGCTGCAGCGGATCCTCGACCAGGCGCTCGAGTCGGCCGACTGGTTCGGCTCCGCGCACCAGGCCGAGGTGCTCAAGGCGGCCGGGCAGGCCGACCCCGACGAGCGCGTCGCCGCCGTCCGGATGCTCGTCGCCGAGGAGACGCGGCTGAGCATGCTCGTGGGCGTCGCCGTCGGGTACGAACTTGGTCAGATGCTGATGAAAGGAGACACCTGATGGCGGTCGACATCCGATTCCTGGGTCAGGCCTGCTTCGAGCTCACGTCGGGGGACACGTCGGTGATCACCGATCCGTTCCTGACCGGCAATCCGCTCGCGGCGGCGAAGGCCGACGAGGTCGAGCCCGACGTGATCCTCCTCACGCACGGCCACGGTGACCATCTCGGCGACACGGTCGACATCGCCAAGCGCACCGGCGCGACCGTCGTCGCGATCGTCGAGCTCGCGGGCGAGATCTCAGAGGCAGGCGTCGAGAACGTGCTCGACCCGAACTTCGGCGGCACCGTCAAGTTCGACTGGGGCTGGGTCAAGCTCGTCCCGGCCTGGCACACGGCGGTCACGCCGAGCGGCACGCCGCACATGCCCGCGGGCCTGCTGATCCACATCGGCGACCGGCTGATCTACCACCTCGGCGACACGTGCCTGTTCAGCGACTTGAAGCTGATCGCCCAGCGCGGCGACAAGGTCGACGTGGCGCTCGTCCCGATCGGCGGCCACTACACGATGGACCGCTACGACGCCGTCAGCGCGGTGTCGCTGATCGAGCCGCAGCAGGTCATCCCCTGTCACTACAACACGTTCCCGCCGATCGAGGCCGACGCGCAGGCGTTCAAGCAGGACGTCCAGAACGCCGGCTTCTCCGAGGTCGTCGTGCTCGACCCGGGCGGAACGCACCACGTCAAGTGACCCACGCGATCGTGCTCATCGAGGCCGAGCGCTCGAAGATCGAGACGCTCGGCGGCGCGCTGGCCGATGTCGCCGGCGTGGCCGAGGCGTACTCCGTCACCGGCGAGTGGGACTTCGTGGCGATGCTGCGGGTGCGCGACCCGGCCGAGGTCGCCGAGGTCGTCACGCACCGGTTCGCCGCGCTGGAGGGGATCAAGAAGACCCAGACGATGGTGGCCTTCGAGGTGTTCTCGCAGCACGACCTCGAGGCGCTGTTCTCGATCGGGACGTAGTGCGCGTCTGTCTGCTGATGCTGCTGGTCGCCGTCGCGCTGGCCGGGTGCGGCGGCGGCGACGAGCAGCAGACCGCCGCGCCGTCGACCCCGGCGCCGGCGCCGTCCGCCGCCACCGAGGCGGCGACCGAGACGGCGACGGCGACGCCGTCGCCGACCGCGACCGAGCAGCCGCTGCCGTCGGTCGGCGCGGAGGACCAGCCGGGCGGGGCCGGGGACGAGGAGCCGATCCGCGTCCCGGTCCGGTTCACGATCACCGATGCGGGCATCGACCCGGGCCAGGTCGCGGTCCCCGCGTTCCTGACGATCGAGCTGACCGTGGTCAACAACACCGGGCAGCAGGTGGTGGTGCGGCTGGAGGGCGCCGCGCCGATGACGGTCGCCGCCGGCGAAACCGGGCGCGCGCGGCTCGAAGGCCGCAAGAAGGGCTCCTACGTGGTCGACGCCGGGCCGGCCGGCCAGGCGCTGCTGGTCACCGGCGCAAGGCCCGGACCGTAGCCTTCGCGACCGTCTCGGGCGCCTCGAGCGGCACGAAGTGGCCGACGCCCGCGAGCGGCTCCAGCTTGACGCTCGCGTAGAACTCGCCCAGGCGGTCCGACCAGGCCGGCGGGAACAGCGGGTCGACCTCGGGCCACAGGACGGTGGTTGGCAGGGCGATTCGGTCGGCGGGCGCCGGCGCCCGCTCGGAGAGCGCGGTCGCCACGCCGGAGGAGCCCGACCGGTACCAGGCGATGCTGCTCGTGAACGCGCCGCGGCGGCCGTACAGCGCGACGATCTCGTCGAAGCGGTCCGGGGCGAGCGCCCAGCCGGGCGCGCTCCAGTGCTCCCAGAAGTGGCGGAGGTAGGCGCGCACCGCGTCCGGGTTCCCGTCGAGCAGGTTCTCGGCGAGCGCCAGGCGATGGAACGGCTGGTACCAGTACTCGTCGGTGTGCAGGATCCGCTCGCCCGCGCCCGGCATCGGCGGGGAGAGCACCAGCGCGCGGATCGCGCCGGGGCGGGTCGCCGCGATCGCGCGGGCGACGCGGCTGCCGACGTCGTAGCCGACGAGCACGGGCCGGTCGAGGCCGAGCTCGTCGATCAGGCCGAGCACGCTCGCGGCCTGCGCATCGGCGCTGTACGCCTCCTTCGGCGGGCGGTCGTGGCGGTCGGACTCGCCGAAGCCGCGCAGGTCGGGGACGACGACGTCGGCGTGTGGCTCGAGGCGCGCGGCGACGTCGCGGTAGTCGCCGCGGTGGCCGGGCCAGCCGTGCAGCAGCACGGCGGGCGCTCCGGCCCCGTGCCGGTCGTAGGCGAGGCTGAAGCCGTCCACGGGCGTGCTGCGAGCCATGGCGGTAGTGTCCCGACAAACGCCCGAGGAGGGTGCGTCATGCCGACGATGATCGATCCGTTGCGACGTGCCGTTCAGGTCGCCGCCGCCCGTCCGGCGGTCCGCTCCGGGCGACCGAGACGCTGCGGCGCGCACACGCCGCGTTCCCGGACGCGGAGCTGCTGCACATCTACGGCGCCACCGAGACCGCACCGATCGCGACGCTGCTGCCAGGCGAGGAGCACCTGCTCGACGCGCCGCAGGCGCGGTCGTGCGGCCAGCCCGCGGTCGGCGTGGAGGTCACGGTGGTCGACTCCGACGGGTTCGCGGTGGCGGCGGGCGCCGTCGGCGAGGTGATCATCCGCGGCGCCAACGTGATGATGGGCTACTGGAACAAGCCCGAGCAGACGGCTGCGGCGCTCGTCGACGGCTGGTACCGCACCGGCGACCTCGGCTACATGGACGAGAACGGCTACTTGTACCTGGTCGACCGTGCCAAGGACATGATCGTGTCGGGCGGCGAGAACGTGTACTCGACCGAGGTGGAGGACGTCCTCTACAAGCACCCGGCCGTGCAGGAGGCAGCGGTGTTCGGGATCCCGGATGCGCGCTGGGGCGAGGCGGTCCACGCCGTCGTCGTGCTGCGCGCCGCGGCGGCGGCCGACGACCTGCTGGGTCACTGCCGGACCACGCTGGCGGACTACAAGGTGCCCAAGCGCATCGAGCTGCGCGACGAGCCGCTGCCCAAGTCGGGCGCCGGCAAGGTGCTCAAGCGCGAGCTGCGGGCGCCCTACTGGGAGGGCCGCGAGACGAACGTCGCCGGCGCATGAACGTCTACGAGGAGCTCACCGACGGCCTCCGGCGGCCGCTGCGCGTCGCCGAGCTCGTGTACGAGGCGCCCGGGTTGCCGTCGCGCGCCGAGATCGACGAGGAGCGGACGCACCTGCAGAAGGACAAGGTGGGCCTGGAGATCGCCCAGGGCGACTTCGTCGCCGACGTGCTGGCCGACGAGCGCTGCGGGAACCACCTGCTCGACGCGATGATGCTCCCGCGGCCGGAGGCGCTGGCGGCGCTCGGCGAGCTCCGCCGGACCGGCGGCGCCGACCTCGGCCCGATGCGCGTCGACCGCGACGGCCCCGTGGGGCACGTGACGATCCAGAACCTCGCGTGCCTGAACGCCGAGGACGACGAGTCGACGCGCGCCATGGAGATCGCGATCGATCTCGTGCTGCTGGACGACGAGATCGAGGTCGGGGTCCTGCGCGGCGGCCCGGTCGCCCATCCCAAGTACGCCGGCCGCCGGATCTTCGGCGCCGGCATCAACCTCACCGCGCTCTACCACGGGGAGATCTCGCTGGTCGAGTTCATGCTCGAGCGCGAGCTCGGCGCGGTCTCGAAGATGTACCGCGGCGACAAGCCGTGGATCGCCGCGGTCGAGAGCTTCGCGATCGGCGGCGCCTGCCAGTGGCTGCTCGTGATGGACCGCGTGATCGCCGAGTCGGGCTCGTACTTCAACCTGCCGGCCCGCAAGGAGGGGATCATCCCCGGCTGCGCGAACCTGCGGCTGCCGCGCTTCGTCGGCGAGCGCCTGGCCCGCCAGGCGATCGTCTTCGGCCGTGCGTTCCAGGCCGACACGCCGGAGGGGCGGCTGATCGGCGACGAGGTGGTCGCCGGCGAGCAGATCGGGGCCGCGATCGAGCGGGCGGCCGCGGAGCTGACGAGCGCGGGCCGGACGAGCCTGGTGGCGAACCGGCGGGCGCTGCGCGAGGCGCAGGAGCCCCGCGACCTCTTCCGGCGGTACATGAGCGTCTACGCCCGCGAGCAGGCCCGCTGCCTGTACAGCCGCGGCCTCATCGACAACCTCGAGCGCAACTGGCTCAAGCGTGAGCTGGCTGGCCAGCCAGTCAAGGAGTAGTCTCGCCACCCATGAGCGATCGCACGCAGCGGACGGACTTCCAGGCCACCAGCGACCCGGCCCTGCTCTCCTCGGCGGACCGCGGCGAGTCGCACCTGCTCAGCTACCGGCAGCTCTACCAGCTGTGGGAGCGCCAGCAGTGGGCGACCCAGGATCTCGACTTCTCGCAGGACCGGATCGACTGGCACGAGCGGATCGACGAGGAGGAGCGCTTCCAGCGCATGTACGGCCTGTCGTCGTTCTTCATCGGCGAGCAGCGGGTCGCCGCCGAGCTCGGGCCGATGATGCGCGCGGCGCCGGACGAGGAGATGCGGCTGTTCCTGTGCACGCAGATCGCCGACGAGGCGCGCCACGTGGCGTTCTTCGACCGCTTCTACGCCGAGGTCGGCGTCCTGGAGTCCGACACGCTCGAGGCGCGGCTGGAGGAGACCTCCGCTCACCTGAACGCCGAGTTCGGCGAGCTGTTCGACGAGATGCTGCGCTCGCGGGTGGACCGGCTGGCGACCGAGCCCGAGGACCTCGAGACGCTGGTCGAGGCCGTGACGCTCTATCACATGGTCATCGAAGGCATGCTGGCGCTGACCGGCCAGCACTTCATCATGGACTTCAACGAGCGGATGGGTACGCTGCCGGCGTTCGTGCAGGGGTTCACGCTGGTGGCGCGGGACGAGCACCGCCACGTCGCGTTCGGCGCGCGCTTCCTGCGCGACATGGCGCGCCGCGACCCCCGGTTCGTCACCGCGATCCAGCGCACGCTGACCGAGGTCGCCCCGGTCGCCGACGGCGTGCTCAAGCCCTCGTGGATGGAGGGCGGCGACGACGAGATGACGCTGTTCGGCGTGACCGTCGCCGAGACGCGCGCGTTCGCGATGAAGGCGTTGGAGCGGCGGATGAAGGTGATCGGGCTGCTGCAGGCGGCGTAGCTAGTGGATCCGCGCGCCCAGCGGCACGTCGGCGTCGGGCGCGAGCAGGATCACGTTGCCGTCTTCGTCTGACGCGCCGACCGTCAGCACCTCGGACATGAACGGGCCGATCTGGCGGGGCGGGAAGTTCACAACCGCGACCACGCGCCGGCCCTCGAGCTCCTCACGCGAGTAGTTGGTGATCTGCGCGGACGAGCGCTTGACGCCCACCTCGGGGCCGAAGTCGATCGTCAGCTTGTACGCGGGCTTGCGCGCCTCGGGGAAGTCCTCCACGGCGGTCACCCGACCGACGCGCATGTCGACCTTCAGGAAGTCGTCGAACTCGATGGTCATCGCCACCGCACAATAAAGGGGACTGTCCCCTTTATCGCCGCGCCGCGATGCGGTGCCGCACCTAAAGGGGACTGTCCCCTTAAGGCGTCGGCGTCGGCGACGGATCCGGGGTCGGCTCCGGCGTCGGCGTCGGCGTCGGGGTGGGGACCGGCGTCGGGGTCGGGCCCGTCGGCTGCGGCGTGGCGGCCGGCAGCGGTTGCGTGGCCGGCGGCGGGGACGGCTGGACCGCGGTGGCGACCGGGGGCTGGACGGCCGGGGTCGGCTCGGCGGGCGCGGCGATCACGCCGTCGCCCTCCTCGGTGGCGCCGGTGGTCTCGGTCGGCAACACGGTGGTCGCGCTGTCGTGCTGCTCGGTGTTCGCGGCCGGCGTGGGCGCGGCGTCCTCGGCAGCGGGCTTGGTCGCCGGCTCCTCCGGCTTCTTCGCCGCGTCGGCCTTCTTCTTCTCGTGCTTGGGCTGATACTCGTCCTCGCCGGTCGACCGCGGCTGAGCCGGCGCGGGCGCCGGGGCGGCGGCCTCGGCGGGGGCCGGAGCCGGCGCGGCGGCGGCCATGACGGCGGCGGGCTTCGTGCGCGGGTGGCGGGCGACGTGCTTGACCTCGACGGCGCCGGCCGTGACGATCGCGGCGGCGGCGAGACCGGCGACGGTCTTGGTCGCGAGCGCCTGCATCGCGGCGCCACTGACGGCCGAGCCGGCGGCCGCCGCGCCACCGGAGGCGGCGGCGGTGCCGCTGCTGGCTGCGGCGCTCGTGCCGAGGTGGGCGAGCAGCGACTTCTTGAGCAGCAGCAGCGGGGCGACCGGGAAGACGGCTGCGAGCGCCTTGTTGGTCTGGCGGAGCTGCTTGCGGAACGCCGTGCAGCGGTCACACGTGCGCAGGTGACGCCGCACGGGCGCGGTGGTCCGCGCCAGGCCCTCGGCGACCTCGCCGAGCTCGTGCCGCACCTCCTCGCAGGACAGCAGCCGCGCCTCGGCCGCCTCCGCGAGCGACACACGCGCCCGCACGAGCAGCGACTTGACCGACGGGACCGTGGTCTCCATCGCCTCGGCGATCTGCTCGTACGACAGCGCGTCGATCTCGCGCAGCAGCAGCGCGGTGCGCTGCGTCTCCGGCAGCTCCTGCACGTCGGCGATCAGCAGCCGGAACTCCTCCCGCCG
>DATDKF010000350.1:0-9635 GCA_036520135.1 Solirubrobacteraceae bacterium | reverse complement strand
AACGCCGCCAGCGCTGCCGGCTGCAGGCCCCACGCGAAGAAGGAACCGGTCGCGTCCGGAACCGCCAGCAGCGCGATCCCGACCGCGCCCGCGGCGACGACGAGCATCAGGAAGGCGGCTCGCCGCGCCAGCTCGACCCGCCCGGCGCCGCCGCACAGCAGCCGCAGCGAGACCAGCCAGATCCACAACGAGTGCGCGCCGAACGCGGCGATTGCGCCGATCTGCGCCGCGTGGGCCTCGGTCAGGGCGAGCGGGGTGAGCGCGAGCACGACCGCGATCATCCGCGCCGGCCGCCGCAGCGAACCAGCGCCGGCCGCCGCGCCCCACAGGAACAGGGCCATGAACGGCCCGGCCAGGTAGCGCGTGGACAGCGCGAGCTCCGACAGCGACACCGTGGGATCGCCGATCATCAGCCCGCTCGCGACGACACCGGTGAGCGCGAGCACCGCTCCGGCCACCGCGAACGGTAGCCACCGGCGGGCCAGGAACGCGGCGAAGACGACGTAGCAGGCGAGCGAGACGACCCCGGCCGCTACGCCCACCACGGCAAGCGCGTGGTCGGCGTGCGCGGCCCGGATCTCTGCCGCTCCCGCCCCGAGGAGCGGCGCGTCGAGCAGCCCCATGTTCTCGACGGCTGCTCCCACCACATAGCCGAGCCCAGCGGCTCCGGTGATGAGGTGACGGCGGGATGGCATCCAAGGGAAGACCCCCGCGACGCCGCGCGTATTCCATCGCCGCGGTCAGTCCTCCTCGGCGCCCGGCTCCGCGGCGGCCGAGCCCGGCTAGTACCGCCGTTCGGAAGTACGTGCGGAACCGTGCGCACTTGCGGACGCCGGTACTAGGCTCACCGGCCGAATGAGCGACCGGTCCCCGGCGGTCGAGGTCGAAGGCCTCGTCCGCGAGTTCAAAGGCGGCATCCGCGCGGTCGACGGCCTCGACCTCGAGGTCCGCGACGGCGAGATCTACGGCTTCCTCGGCCCCAACGGCGCCGGCAAGACGACCGTGGTGCGCATCCTCACCACGCTGCTGCGCCCGACCGCCGGCCGCGCGCTGGTCGCCGGCCACGACGTGGTCCGTGACGGCGACGCCGTGCGCCGCGCCATCGGCGTCGCGCTCCAGGAGGCGGCGATCGACCCGCTGATGACCGGCCGCGAGCTGCTGCGCATGCAGGGCGCGCTGCACGGCCTCAAGGGCCCGGACGCGCGCGAGCGCGCCATCCAGCTCCTCGACCGCGTCGGGCTCACCGAGGCCGCCGATCGCCGCGTCGGCGGCTATTCGGGGGGCATGCGGCGGCGGCTCGACCTCGCGCTGGCGCTCGTGCACCGCCCGCACGTGCTGTTCCTCGACGAGCCGACGACGGGCCTGGACCCGACGAGCCGGATCGCGCTGTGGCGCGAGGTCAGCGCCCTGCACGAGGAGGGCACGACGGTGTTCCTGACCACGCAGTATCTGGAGGAGGCCGAGCAGCTCGCCGACCGGGTCGGGATCATCGCCCGCGGCAACCTCGTCGCCGAGGGCACGCCCGAGTCGCTCAAGGCGCGGGTGGGGGAGCCGTGCGTGCACGTCGAGCTCGCCGACCCCGGCAGCGCGGGCGCGGCCCGCGAGGCGCTCGCCGACCTCGGGACGCTCGAGCCGCCCGACGACCGCAGGCCCACGCGCGTCGGGCTGCACACGGCGGCGGGGAAGGCGGCGATCGGGCCGGTGATCCGCGCGCTCGACGACCACGGCGTGGAGGTCGAGTTCGTCGAGGTCCAGACGC
Source organism: Solirubrobacteraceae bacterium (assembly GCA_036520135.1). Lineage (GTDB taxonomy): Bacteria > Actinomycetota > Thermoleophilia > Solirubrobacterales > Solirubrobacteraceae > DASSUW01. Next base: position 7,876 of record DATDKF010000350.1, on the reverse strand, counting down.
CGACGCTCGACGACGTCTTCATGGCTGTCACCGGCTCGCACCTGGAGGGCGCCGAGCTGCAGCCCGAAGAGGCGGAGATCGCGTGAGCCTGAGCCCGGCCCGTGAGGGCCGCGTCGTCGCTGCGCTCGGCCGCCGCGCGCTGTCCGTGCAGTTCCGCCGCGCCCAGCTGCTGATGCCGACGTTCGTGCTGCCGCTCGTCCTGCTCGCGGTGATCGCCAGCGGCACGAGCGCCGGGCAGGGCCTGCGGGGGTTCCCGGACGTCGAGTCCTACCTGGCGTTCGTCGTCCCCGGCACGATCATCCAGGGCACTATCCTCGCCGGGCTGACCGCGGGCATCGCGCTCGCGTCGGACATCGAGTTCGGGTTCTTCGACCGGTTGCTGGCGGCGCCGGTGCACCGCACGAGCCTCGTCCTCGGCCGCCTGTTCGGGACCTTCGTGCTCGCGCTGCTGCAGTCGACCTGGTTCCTGCTCGTGGCGCTGGTGTTCGGCGCGCGCTACCCGGGCGGCGTGCCGGCGGCGATCGCGACGATCGGCCTCGCCGGGATCACCGCGATCGGGATGGGCGGCATCTGCGCGGCGATCGCGCTCCGCACCGGCTCGCTGTCGCTGCTGCAGAGCCTGTTCCCGTTCATGTTCGTGATGCTGTTCACCGCGCCGGCGTTCTTCCCGCAGGACCTGCTGAGCCCGGTGCTGCGCGAGATCTCGGTCTACAACCCGCTGACCTACGTCGTCGAGGGCGTGCGCGGGCTGCTCAACGACGACGCCTCGCTCGGCAGTCCGTGGCTGGGGCTCGCGGCGGCGTGCGGCTTGGCCGTGGCGACGACGGCGATCTCGACCCTGGCGCTCAAGCAGCGCCTGCGGCGGCTATGAGCGTCGCGCTCACGCTCTGGCGGCGCTCGCTCAACGAGGTGCTGCGCGTCCGCGGCGCGCTGCTCCCGGCGACGATCGCGCCGGTCGTCTTCATGCTCGGCATCACCGGCCAGTTCGGCCGCCTGACCGGCCTGCAGGGCTTTCCGACCGACTCCTACATCTCGTGGATCGTCCCGCTGTCGTGCCTGCAGGGCGCAGGGTTCGCGGGCGCCGCGGTCGGAGCCAACCTGGCGCGCGACATCGAGCAGGGCTGGTTCGACCGGCTGCTCGTGGCGCCGGTGCCGCGGCCGCTGCTGGTCGTCGGCCCGATCCTCGGCGCGGTCTCGCGCTCGCTGGTGCCGGCGACCGTCGTGCTGGTCGTCGGTCTGATCATCGGCGCCGACCTCACCGGCGGCGTCTACGGCCTCTTCTGTCTGTATTTCGCCGGCGCCGCGTTCTGCGCCACCGCCGCGCTGTGGGGCGTGTTCATGGCCGTCACGTTCCGCACCCAGCAGGCCGGGCCGCTGATGCAGCAGGGCGTCTTCCTCGCCGTCTTCCTCTCGACCGCCTACACCCCCGAGGTGCTGCTGCAGGGCTGGCTGGCTGAGGCCGCGGCGCTGAACCCGGTCACGCACGTGCTCGAGCTCGCCCGCCAGGCCACGGTCGAGGGCATCGAGCCGAGCTTCGCGCACACGTGGCCGGGCGTGGTCGCGCTCGCCGGGATGGCCGCCGTGCTCGGCGCGCTCGCCATCACCGGCCTGCGCCGCATGGGCCGCTAGCGATGACCGATCTCACGACCCTCGCGAGATCGATCATCCGGCTGTGATCATCAACGCGGCGATCCCGATCGCCGTCAGCACGACGAGCGTCCACAGGAACGCCGCGAACGCGAACCCGGCCGTGAGCAGCCGGCCGGGCGGCTCGGCGATCAGCACCGCGGCGACCGCGGCGATCGGCGCGGCGAGGAACATCCCGGCGTTGAAGATGTCGCTCGGCAGGAGCGCCTGCATCGCGAGCATGCCCGTGACGAGGACCGGACCCGGGAGCAGGATCGCCCCCAGCGGCCCGACCTGGCGCGAGCCCGCGTTCACCGCTTCACCCGCATCCGTCGAGCCACTAGATCCTCCTTGACAGGTGCCGCAACCGCGGCAGCCACCGTACCCGCGGATGAGCCGAGCGCAAGCCGCGCTGGACGATCGTTCGGCGCCGAGCTACTCGAGCTCGCGGGCGGCGCGGCGGGCTCGCACGCGATCGCCGCGCGGCCCGGCCATCAGGTGCGTCAGCTCGCGCGTGCTCACCTCGCGCGCGCCGTTCTCGACCGCCCGGACGCGGACGTGCGGCGGCAGGTCGTAGTGGTCGCCCTGGAAGCGGTGGCGGGGGATGCCGATCCGCGCCGCGAACGCGTGCAGCTCCTCGAAGCTGGTGTCGCTGACCAGATGGCACCAATGCCGGAACGGCAGCCGCGTGTGCGGGTACTCGCGCAGATCGTCGACCAGGATCGCCACAGGAGGGCGCAATAGTGCCTCAAGAACGCCCGTCGCCGGCCGAAACTCAGGCATGTCGCTCCTCAGGCTCATCTTCGGCCGTCGCCCGGAGGCCGCTCCGCCGCGCGGCGATCTCCTCACGCTCACGGGCGTCGGCCTCGCCGGCGCTGACACCACCGCGCCGGCGACCGTCACGGTCACCTTCGGCGAGAAGACCTTCACCGCCACGGCGACCCGTCGCGGCGCCGGCCTCGAGTTCGCGCTGAGCGACATCCACGAGGTCGTCGCCCCGGCCACGCCCGCCCCGCCGCCTAGCGCAACGTCATCATCGGCTCTCCGCTGCCGTTGAGCCCGCCGCCCGCGGGCGTGCACGTGCCGGCGCGCGTCGCGCCGTCGTTGTAGGCGAGCCGCAGGCAGTTGCGCAGTGCGAGCTGGCCCCAGTAGCTCGGGTGCCCGTCCTCCTGCAGCTGGTACGGCGGGAACAGCGTCGTGACCGTGCGGATCTGCGACACCCACTCGGACTTGTCGACCGCGCCGGGCGTCTGCCACGTCGCCACGCCCTTCTCCTCCAGCAAGCCGACCGTGTTCTCACACAGCCGGTGCCCGGCCAGCGCGTTGGTCATGTCGAGGATCTCGACGTTGCTCAGCCCGCTCTGGGCCGCGGCGTTGACCGCGGTGCTGTTGAAGGTCGTCACGACCGTCCGGTTGGCCCAGTCGGCGTCACGGTTCCAGACGCCGCAGCCGCCGATCGTCTGGCGTGTGAAGCCGGTCTGCGGATAGCGGAAGCCGGCGCCGTTCGGGATCGGCGACGAGTACGTCTGCACGAGCAGCGTCCACTGGTCGTCTCCGTAACCGGCGTTCGCCATCGCCGTGTGCACGTTGAGGATCGCCGTCCGCACGTTGGCCGTCTCGGCGGTGATTCGCGCGTTCGTGAACCGCGCCCTGATCCCCGAGTCGTCCTGGCAGTAGTTGGGCCACCACGACGGCGACGTCAGCCAGTCGGTAACGCACGCCTGCACGATGTCCGCGAACCCGTAGTTGTTGGCCCCGATCAGCAGCACGACGGCCTTCACGTTGTGCGAGCTCGCGTACTGCTGCAGCGCCCGTGCCTGCCCGACGCGGCCCGACGAGTCCGAGTAGAAGTCGATGCCCGGCTTGAAGTCGCTCCCGCCCGCGCTCGTCGTCGTCCGCGCGCCCGAGCAGGCGAGGTTGACCGCCTGGATCCCGATGTACACCTCGGCCGACTTGGAGCGATGGCAGCCGCGGATCGCCTCGCCGGTCGGCGTGTCCCAGTAGGCGGTCGAACCGAGCGCGTCGACGCGCGAGCTCGAGCCGTTGGTGTTGCCCGCCCAGCGGCCTGCCTCGCCGGAGATAGCCGAGTCGCCCAGCGCGGCGATCGACGGCGCCCCGACCCCCGGGCCGTCGGCGTATGCCGCGGAGCCCACACAGCACCAGACCACCACCGCGCAGATCGCCGCTCGCCGCATCACCGCACCCACCTCCTGGTCGAGGGACCCCGCGCGGGATCCTCTCACGCGTCAGCGTCCGAAGCGACCGACGAGCTGCCCGCGCGCGAGCGCGGCGTCCGACACCGCCGAGCGGACGTCGTCGGCGGACGCGCCGTCCGGCAGGTCGATCGCCGACCGCAGCGCGTACAGCGTGAACTCGTAGTGGTGCGGCTCGTCGTCCTTCGGCGGACACGGGCCCGCCCACGACGCGTCGCCGGCCGAGTTCTTCCCCTGGCGCGCGCCATCCGGCACCTCGCCCTCCGCGAGCATGTCGCGGTCGGCCGGGATCTTGAACAGGACCCAGTGCACGAACGTGCCGCCCGGCGCATCGGGATCCTCGACCAGCAGCGCCAGCTCGCGCGCGTCGTCCGGCACGCCCGACCACGCGAGCGGCGGCGAGACCTCGTCGCCGTCGCACGAGTACTTCACCGGGATCGTGCCGCCGTCGTCGAACGCCGAGCTCGTGAGCTCGATGCGGTCGGGGGCGGCCGGGGGAGGTCCCTCGACGCGGTCGCCGCCACAGGCGGCTAGAGCCAGCCCGAGCGCCGGAAGCGCCAGTAGAGCGCCACGCATATGAGCACGATGAGGATGAGGACGGCCGGATAGCCGGCCGACCAGGACAGCTCCGGCATGTTCTTGAAGTTCATGCCGTAGATCGCGGCGACGCCGGTCGGGACCGCGAAGATCGCCACCCAGGCGGAGATCTTGCGCATGTCCTCGTTCTGCCGCACGGCCGCCTGCGTCAGGTTCGCCTGCAGCGCGCTGGAGAGCAGGTCGCGGAACCCCTCGATCCGGCCGGTCACCCGCAGCAGGTGGTCGTGGACGTCGCGGAAGTAGGTGCGCAGCTCGGGGTGGATGAGGTCGTACTGGCCGCGCGCCAGGCGATCGATCGCGGGGCCGAGCGGCATGATCGCCCGCTGCAGGTCGAGCACCTCGCGCTCCATCGTGTAGATCCTCTCCGCCGGGTTCGAGCGGTCCGGCGAGAACATGTCGTGCTCGACCCCCTGGATGTCGCTCTCGACCGACTGGATCACCGGTTCGTAGTCGTCGACGATGCGATCGACGATCGCGTACAGCACCGCTCCCGCGCCGAAGCGCAGCAGGTCCGGCCGGTCCTCGATCTCCAGCCGCACGTCGTGGAGCCGGCTCTGACCGTGCCGGACCGTGACCACGAAGTCGCGGTTGATGAACATGAGGATCTCGCCGGTCTCGAGGTCGTCCTCGTCCTCGACGTAGCGGACGGTCTTGAGCACGACGAGCAGCGTGTCGCCGTAACGCTCGACCTTGGGGCGCTGATGGGCGTTGACGGCGTCCTCGACCGCGAGCTCGTGCAGGTCGAACTCGCGCCGGACCGCGTCGAACTCGTCCTCGGAGGGCTCGTGCACCCCGATCCACACGAACGACCCGTCGCGGTGCGACGCCTCTCCGGCCTCGGCCAGCGGGAGATCACCGTCGCAACGGCATCCGTCCTCGTAGACCGCGCAGTCCACGATCATCGCGACCAGGAGTATGCGCGCCCGAGCGCGCGAAGATCAACTCGGCGCGAGCTCCGGTACCCGGGGGTTCACAGGCCCGAGCTCCGGCCGCGCGAGGTAGAAGCCCTGGCCGCAGCCGACGGCGAGGTCCATCAGGCACGCGAGCTCGCTCTGGTTCTCGATGCCCTCCGAGACGACGATCGCGCCGACGTCGCGCGCGAACGCCACGATCGCCGACGCCAGCGACTGCCGCACCGGGTCCTCGTCGATCCCGCAGACGAGCGTGCGGTCGAGCTTGAGGATCTCCGGGTTCACGCGCGTGACGTGGCGGAAGGAGGCGAAGCCCGAGCCGACGTCGTCGACCGCCACGCGCACGCCGTGTGCCCGCAGCCGGCCGAGCGCCGCGTCGAGCTCGGCGTAGTCCTCGACCGGCTGGTGCTCGGTCAGCTCCACCACCAGCGAGCGGCCGCGGTCACTGCGCGCGACGAGCGTCTCGAGCTCCTCGTGGCCGAGCAGGGCGGGCGAGGCGTTGAGCGCCAGGTAGAGCCCTTCGGGCAGCCGGTCCTCGGCACGCAGCGCGAGCTTGACGACCGCGAGCTCAAGCTCGACCCCGAGGTCGAGCGCGTGGGCATCCAGGAACGTCGACTCGGTCGGCAGCGGCGAGCCCTCGGCGTCGATGAAGCGGGCGAGCGCCTCGGCGCCGACCACCGTGCCGGAGCCGAGGTCGACGATCGGCTGCAACGCGACGCCCAAGCCGTCGCCGTCGATCAGTCGCATGATCTGTTCGCGTTCGCGCTCGCGGTGGTGGCGGTCGAGGCTCGCGATCTCCTCTTCGCGCCGGGCGCGCTCGCGCTCGAGCGCCAAGCCGCGGCCGAGCTCGGCCTGCAGGTCGCGCAGCCGGTCGGCGACCGCGACGAACCCGATCACGATGCCGACGGCGGGCACGGCGAACTGCCCGGCGCGCAGCGTCAGGCTCGCCCACCACGCGTTGGCGTACGGCTCGGATGCGACGAGGTAGGCGACGGTGTCCAGGCCCGAGAGCAGCATCAGCGCGATCACGCACATCTCGCCCCAGGTCGGCGCGCCCTCGGCGCGGCGCCACCACGCGGCGGCGACGGCGAGCTGGCCGAGCGGGATCAGGGCGACGATCGAGCGCACGAGCCCGTGGTAGCCGTCGGCGTCGGCGAGATCCCCGAGCGGTGCGTCGGAGAGCGACGCCCAGAGCAGCAGCGCGACGCCACCGGCGCCGAACGCGAACACCTCGCGCGGCCGCGCGCGCACGCCGGACACCGCGACGAGCCCGGCCGCGAGGAGGGCGGTGTGCCAGATCACGTAGACCGCGGCGAGCGAGTCCTCGGTCTGGCTGAGCGGACCGCCGTTGGGCGCGACGGTTGGCTGGCCCAACAGCGTGGCCACCAGGCCTGCGAACGCGACGGTCACGCCGGCGGAGATCCACAGCAGCCGCGGGTCGTCGATCGTGCGGGCCGACGCGTGCAGCAGATGCGCGACGAGCGCGGCACAGACGGCGCCGACAGCCAGGCAGGCGGGCACGGCGGCGGTCGGGCGATGCGTCCCGGCGCTGACCGCCACGACGGCCGCGATGAGCGCCGTGACCCCGCAGGCGCCGAGGAGCCGGACGTTGACGCCGACCGGCGCCCGCATGCTGAGCAGCGGCGACATCGTGTCAGTAACGACCGGCGGCCGACGGTTCAAAACCTGGCATATCGGCTCCCGATGTCGGTGTGGTCGACAGTCTCATACGTCGACTAGAACGGGCGACATGCGTGGAAATTGCGGTCACGTGTACTAGCCTGGCTGCGGGGTGGCTGGGACCATCGCGGATATCACGGCCACCGAGCCGTCCTTCACCGTCGAGCGCTTCGAGCGCGTGGGCGATCGGCTGGAGGTCGCCGGCCACTGGCAGGGGCTGCGCGGCCGCCGCTTCGTGCGCCCGGTGCTGTGGCTGCACAACGGCGAGTCGCGCCGGCGGGTGGTCGCCGTGCTCGACCACAAGCCGTGGTCGGTGGGGGAGGGCGATCTGTGGATCGCAGCCTTCGCCTGGAGCGGCGGGAAGCTCGATGCCGACCGCGCCGAGCTCGAGGTCGGCTCCGACCTGGTGGTCGATCTGCCGGTGCCCGGCGCTCGCAAGAAGGCCGCCGCCGAGCCGCGCCCGGCGACGAAGCGCAAGCTGAACGAGGCCGAGCTGCTGCGCGAGCAGCTCACCGCCGAGACGAAGGAGCGCCGCGGGCTGCAGACCGCGCTCGACGCCGTCGAGCGCGAAGCCGGCGCGCTCGTGCGCATGCGGGCTGAGGGCGACGCCGCGCGTGAGGACGCCGAGCGCGCGCGGGCCGAGCGCGACGCCGCGCTCGCCGACGCCGAGCGCGCGCGGGCCGACGGCGAGCGCCTGGTCAACGACGAGTACCGCCAGCGCGCACGCGCCCAGCAGGCCGCCGACGAGGGCGACGCCTGGCTCGCGGCCTTCGCCTGGAAGGGCGGCAAGATCGACGCCGACCGCGCCGAGCTGGAGGTCGGCACCGAGCTGATCGTCGAGCTTCCGCT
>DATDKF010000349.1:0-5068 GCA_036520135.1 Solirubrobacteraceae bacterium | reverse complement strand
GAGGGCCGCCGGATCCCGCCGCCGGTGACGATCGACCACGTGCTCGCGGACGAGCGCTGCGGCTTCCGCGCGGTGTCGGTCCACACGATTCCGGGGACCGACCACCGCGCGGTGTACGCCGAGCTCGCGCTACCTAAAGGGGACAGTCCCCCCACCGGGTAAGGGGGGACTGTCCCCGCGCGAACCTAAAGGGGACTGTCCCCCTTAGGCGTCCTTCTCGTCCTCGGCGAGGATCCCGTACAGGGCCCGCCGGGCGTTGGTGAGGACCTCGCGGGCCTGGGCGATCTGGGCGGGGGTGCCGGCCTGGGCGAGCTGGAAGATCGCCATGCCGACCTGGCGGGCGACGCCGAACAGCTCCCAGACGTCGGAGTCCACGGCGTCGCTGACGGCGTCCCACGGCGCGCCCTCGTCACCCGCCGCCGCGGCGGCCTCGCGGCCGGCGTCGGTGAGGTGGAACTGCTTGCGGCCCTCGGACTCGTCGGACCGGATCAGGCCCTCGTCCTCGAGCTGCTGGAGCGCGGGGTAGACCGAGCCCGGGCTGGGGCGCCAGACGCCCTCGCTGCGGCGCTCGATCTCCTGCATGAGCTGGTAGCCGTTGCGCGGCTCCTCGGCGAGGAGCGTGAGCAGCGCGGCGCGGACGTCGCCGCGGCGCGCGCGCGGGCCGCGGCCGCCCCACGGGCCACCCGGCCCGCCGCCGAAGCCCATCGGCCCGCCGAACCGGAAGTCCCGGCCGCCGTGGCGGTGCCGGCCGTGATGGTGGCGGCCGGCCATCGCGAGCCAGCCGAGCCAGCGCGGGTCGAACCGACCCGCCGTTGCTTCGTGTGTCATGTCGGTTCCTTTCATATCGACGATAGGTAACGATATATCGAGACTGTTCGTCTGTCAAGATCCCCGCCGTGGAGCCGCTGATCCTCGTCGACCCGCTGCCGAGGACGCTCGCGATGATCTGCGACGGGCCGACGCGCGAGCGCCTGGAGCGGCTCGGCCGGCTCGTCGTGCACGAGGACGGGCCGATGCCGGACGACGTCGTCGAGCGGCACCTACCGGAGGCGGTGGCGATCCTCGGCCAGACGGCGATGCCGCGCGAGCGCCTCGAGCGGGCGCCGCGGCTGCGGGCGATCGTGAACGTCGAGGGGAACTTCCTGCCGAACGTCGACTACGGCGCCGCGCTCGACCGCAGCATCCACGTGCTCAACGCGAGCCCGGCGTTCGCGCTGCCGGTGGCCGAGCTGGCGCTCGGGATGGCGATCGACCTCGCGCGCGGGATCAGCGCCGCCGACCGCGCGATGCGCGCCGGGACCGAGAGCTACGGGCTCGAGAGCAACGCCGCGGCGTTCCTGCTCTCCGGCCAGCCGGTCGGGATCGTCGGCTTCGGCGACCTCGGGCGCGAGCTGCACCGGCTGCTCGGGCCGTTCGGCTGCCCGACAAAGGTCTACGACCCGTGGCTGCCCACCGTGCTGATCGAGCGCGCGGGCGCCGCGCCAGCCGCGCTCGACGACCTGCTGGCGACCTCGCGAGTCGTGTTCGTGTTCGCCGCGGTGACCAGCGAGAACGAAGGGCTCCTCGGCCGGGCCAAGCTCGAGGGGATGCGGCCGGACGCGATCCTGCTGCTGATGAGCCGCGCCGGCGTCGTCGACTTCGCGGCGCTCACCGACCTCGTCCGCGCGGGCCGCCTGCGCGCGGCCACCGACGTCTTCCCCGACGAGCCGGTCGCGCCCGGCGACCCGCTGCGCGAGCTCGACGGCGTGCTGCTCTCACCGCACCGCGCCGGCGGCATGCGCGAGGCGTTCCTGCAGATCGGGCGGCTCGCTGTCGCCGACCTCGAGCTGGTCCTCGCAGGCCTGCCGCCGGTGGCCTGCAAGCGCGCCGAGCGCGAAACGGCGGGCCGCCTCCGCAGCCGGCCGGTCCAGCGCTCCTGAGCCGCACACTAGACGAACGTCGCGGTGGGTTCGGCCGGGTCGGGCGTACTGTTGGTACCACGAAGATGGAGCGTTAGCTATGTCGCGATGGATCGCACTAGCCGCCCTGGTCACGGCGGCCACATTGACAGTCCCCGCCTTCGCAGCCGCGGCTGCGCCTGTCGGCACTTGGCGCTTTGACGAGGGCTCGGGGACCGTCGCACGAGACAGCGGCCCGTTCCATCTCGACGGCGCGCTGTCGGCGACCGGCAGCCCCACCTGGATCCACGGCGTCGCCGGCAACGCGCTGCACTTCGACGGGGACGGCGTGGTCGAGCTGCCCGACAGCCCCGCGCTCGAGCCAACCTCCATCACGGTCGCCGCCTGGGTCCGCCGCGTCGGCTCGCCCGGCGCCTATCGCTACGTCTTCTCCAAGGGCTCGAGCAGCTGCATGCGCAGCGCGTACGGGCTCTACACGGCCGCGCAGGGAGGCGCCGCCTTCTACGTCGCCGGCGACGGCATCTACGCGGTCTCGCCGCAGATCCCCGCGGCGTCCGTCTGGGATGGCCGCTGGCACCGCATCGCGGGGAGCTATGACGGCAGGCGCGTGCGGTTCTATCTCGACGGCCTGCGCGTCGGCCAGGGCACGCCTGCACCGACCCATGTGGAGTACGGCCTCGCGAGCCGGGCGGCCTACATCGGCACGTATCGCGGCGCCTGCGAGCTGGCCTTCGCCGGCGACATCGACGGCGTCAGCCTGTGGGACTCGGCGCTGACCACAGCGGAGATCGCCGCCGACGCGACGCCTCCGCCCGAGACCCCGACGACAGGCCCGATCGGGCCGGCCCCCGGCGCGCCGCGTCCGGGATCGCCGGGACTCCCGGTGCCGGAGGGCTACAGCGTCACGCCCCCGCGCTGCACCTCGGTGAAGGTCAGCAAGCGCAGCGTTCGGGTAGCCCGCCGCACCCGGATCGTCGCGACCGTGCGTCGCGGCTCGAAGCCCCTGCGCGGGGCGCGGGTCGTCATGCGGGGGCACCGGTTGCGCAAGGTCGCCCGCACCAATGCCCTCGGGCGGGCCCGCTTCGTCGTGCGGGCGTCGCGCACCCACCGGCGCCTGAACGTCCGCGTCGTGACGGCCAAGCGCGCCTCGTGCGGCACGCCGGTCGCCTACATCACGGTGCGCCGCCCGGGCTAGCTGACGCCGGCGGGCTCGCGCTCGGGAACCGGCGGAGCCGGCTTGGGCGGCGGCGCGGCGCCGACCAGCTTCGCGGCCTGGCGCTCGGGGGCGATCTGGACCACGTTCCACGCCAGCCCCAGCCGCTTCATCGCCCGGATCAGGAGGGCGGAGGGGTCGAGCTCCCAACGCTTGAGGCCGTGCGCGGCCGAGCGCGGGAACGCGTGGTGGTTGTGGTGCCACGCCTCGCCCAGCGACGGCAGCGCCAGCCAGAACACGTTCGTCGAGTGGTCCTCGATCGCGAACCGGCGGCGGCCGAAGTAGTGGCAGACGGAGTTGATCGACCACGTGACGTGGTGCAGGAAGAACGCCCGCACGAGGCCGCCCCAGACGAGTCCGCGCAGCGCGCCCTGGACGGTGTAGCCGTGCAGGACCCAGCCAAGCACGGTCGGGATCGCGAGGCTCAGGAACGCCAGCCACGGGAACGCACGGTTGATGCGGCGCATCCCGGTGTCCTCGTAGAGCTCGGCGGCGTACTTCTTCCAGTCCGCCTGCCCGTGTGTCTCGAACAGCCAGCCGGTGTGGGCGTGCCAGAGGCCGGCGAGGCCGTGGCCGTGGCCGACGTGCGGGGAGTGCGGATCGCCGTCGGTGTCGGTGTGCGCGTGGTGCTTGCGATGGTCGGCGACCCAGTCAAGGACCGAGCCCTGGAGCCCCATCCCGCCGAGCACGGCCCACATGTACTGCAGGCCGCGGTACGTCTGGAAGCCCCGGTGCGTGAGCAGGCGGTGATAGCCGACGGTCACGCCGAAGCCGAACAGCAGGTAGGTCACGGCGAGGATGGCAAGGTCCGTGGCGTCGACCGCCCGGTTCCACAGCAGCACGATCGCCGCGAGCAGACCGAGGAACGGGACGACCACGCCGATCATGTTCGCGGTGCGTTCAGCTCTCGTCATGTACTGCAGCCTGGCGCACAAGCCGCTCGGTTTCTTGAGGTATCCCGGGGCATCGCGATCCCGTTCTTAGAGCTTCCCTACAAACTGACGCGTGTGCGACCCTGCAGGTATGACCGAACGGCCGGAACCGGACCTCGACAGGGTGCGCAGGGCGATGCGCGAGCGCGACGAGCGCGAGCAGGACGACCGCGAGCACGACGAGGACGACGCGCCGCCGGAGCCCGACGGCGACGACGACGACGAGTAGCGCTCGCTACGTCCTGCCGGCGACGGGGTTGGCCGTCTCGGCGCTGCTGCTGGTACGCCCGACACGGTCGCCGGCCCGACGCGTCGCCGCGGCCAGCGGGCCCGCCGCCTGCCAGCTCCACACCAGGCACGCCCACAGCAGCGCGGGCAGCGAGGCGTGGATCCACACGAGCTCCGCCGGGAGCGCGTTGTGGTACTGGACGAGCCCGACGACGCCCTGCGCACCGAGCAGCAGGCAGACCGCCGTGAGCGGGACCATCAGCCCGCGGCCGACGCGTCGCACGCGCGCGAACGCCCACAGGCCCAGCGCCGCGACGCCCATCGCCGTCGCCATGTGGCCGTGCAGGTGGATGAGGTCCTTCAGCGTGCCGGCGCCGAACGCGTCGAGCCGCTCGACCACGTCACCGGTCCCGGCGCCGCCGGCATGCGGGCCGGCTGCCGTGGCGAACGTGCCGGCCACGATCACCAGCGCGCCGTAGACCACCAGCACGCGCGTTGCCAGCGTCACCGGGCGGTCGCCGCTCATCCCCACCCCGCCGCGCACGCGCCAGACGAGCACCGCCGCGGCGAGCAGCAGCGTCATCGACAGCAGGTAGTGCGCGATGACGACCGGCCACGAGAGGTCGAGCGCCACGGTCAGCCCGCCGAGCAGCCCTTGCGCGACGACGCCGCCCGCGAGCACCGACGCCGGCCCGCGCAGGTCGGGCCGCCGTGGCCGCACGCGGAACGCCAGCACGCCGGCCGCGATGCACGCGATCCCGACGACCGACGAGAAGAGGCGGTTGCCGTACTCGATC
>DATDKF010000348.1:0-7561 GCA_036520135.1 Solirubrobacteraceae bacterium | reverse complement strand
CGCGGCGCTCGGCGCGATCGAGGACGAGCTCCGCCAGCATGGCGCTGATGAGGTGATCATCTCCACCTATCCTCGCGGCAAGTCGAACTGGCTCGAGACGGGGATCCTCGACCGACTGCGCGACGAGCTGGAGATTAGGGTCACGCACGTCGTCGTCCAGCCTGATCGCGTTTCGCAGCCCGCCGCGCGGTAGGAACGCCTCGCCAAGCGACGGGGCCGAACGTAGATCAGCTTCCGCTGCGCTGCGGCAACCCGCGGTCAGAGCCCCGGGAGCGCCGCTTGCGTCGGCGGGTAGCGGACGGACTTGTCGCTCTGCACGATCGCGAACGGCGGCAGCTGGTGCTCTGTGAGGCCGGCGTCGACGGCGATGTGGCAGACGGTCCAGCCCAGCGCCGTGAGCCGGTCGGCGATCAGGCGTCGGTGGCAGCGCCACCACAGCGCCTCCGCGCACATCACCGCGGTCGGGCGCTCGCGGGCCAGCGCGCACAGCTCCTCCAGGGCGGCCGCGAACTCGCCGGTCAACGCGTAGTCGGCGTAGCCACGAAACGCTTCATGCTCCCAACCGCCGTTGGGCGAGTCGCGCCGCGGCCGGCGCCGCCCGCCCAGCGCCGGCAGGTGCCGGTAGTCGACGCCGCGCTCCGGCAGCTCGGCGGCGAGCGCCTCGAGATTGAACTGCGGGTGACGACGCGAGCGCGGCGTGCGCCGAACGTCGACCACCCTCTCCACGCCATGCGGCGTCAGCAGCGCGAGGAGCCCGTCGAGCGAGTGCGTCGAGTGACCCACGGTGAACGCCCGCATTCGTCCAGCGTGACGCGAATGCGTGATGTCCTAGCCGGCCACTGGGTCCGTTACTGGGTCCGGAAGGGCGGTTTGGCGGAGTACACTGGCGTCATGCCGGATCGAAGAAGTGGCTCATTTGCAGCCACTTCGTACGACTCGACTGGGTCGCCTATGCACCGCCTGTGCGGCCTCGTAATGAAGGGGTCGCCGGTTCGAGTCCGGCCGTCGGCTTCGCGTACGCGCGGTCTCCTACGCCGTGCTCGTGAGTCGACGTGCGACTAGACTTCGTCCGTATGAGACCGGAGGATCGGCCCCCCGCGACCCGCGACGATCCGCCCGCCTCCGGGGGAGAGCTGGACCCCCGCGAAGCCCGCCTCCGCGAACGGGAGTCGCGCCGCAGCGAGCGGCCGCAAGGCATGGTCCCAGGGCGCGCGCGGCGGCGGACCGGGATCGAGCGGGGCGCGATGCGCGCGATCGCCACAGGCGGCATCGTCGCAATCGGGGTCGTGCTCGGAGCCGTTCTGGTCGGTCAGGACGTCGCCGGCTGGATCGTCGGGCTGGTGGTGAGCGTGGTCTCGATCCTCCTCGCCGCGCTCCTGTGGTCCTCGCGGCAGCTCTGACGCGCGAGCGGCGAGCTCAGGTCGCGTCGCCGGTCGATGCGCCGTGCTTCTTCGCCGCCTTCTCCTGCTCGACCTCGGCCCGCGCGATCATGAAGCCCATGCCGAGCCGGCGGGCGACCTCGACGAGGATGCCGATGCCGACGAGGACGTAGCCCGCGGTGAAGAGCTTGAGCCAGCCGTCGGTGATCGTGAGCTCCGGGTCGAGGATGCTCGACGTCGTGAGCGTTCCCACGGCGACGTAGAGGCCGTCGATGACGCTCCAGCCGCCGCCGATCGAGTACGACAACGTGCCGATGATGATCAGGAGCAGGCCCGCCGACAGGACGCGCGCGAAGTCCTCCTCCCGCAGCGCGACTCGCAGCGCCGCTGCCAGTCGCTTCATCATCATGAGCGCTGAGAGCACGGTTACCTCCCCTACGGACTGGTTTCGGCGGTGATCCGCCCGTCCGGCGGCTCGTCGGCCGCCACCGGCTGGCCGAACTCCGGGCACGCTTCGTTGCGGCACTCCCAGTCGTGCTCGGGTCCGGCGAGCGCCTCGCTCGCCGGCTGCCCGCAGGTCGGGCAGATGGGAGCTGCGGGCGCCGGTACGCGACCCCAGGCACCGACGACCGTCGGCGTCAGGGTCACCGCGCCGGCGGCCCGGACCTCGCTCTCGAGCCGCTCGGCGAACGTGTCGAGCCCGATCTCGTCCTCGGTCGCGATCCCGCGGGCGACGATCTGCGGCGCGAGCGTCCGCACCACGCCTGCGAGCAGCGCCGGGCCGGTGGGATCGCCCGGCGCGAAGTAGGCCTGGATCCCGAACGTCTGGACGTCGGCGAGGCCCGTCTCGCGCAACAGCGGGCCGAGGCGGGCGCCGATCCGTGGGTCGGCGCCCGCGGCGCGGAACGCGGCCTCGACCCACCCGGCCGCCGGCTCCATCAGCGGCACCGGCGGCTCCGCGCGTACGCCCCCGAGGTCGAAGTCGATCGCCGTCATCACACCGCCGGGCCGCACGGCGGCGCGGTGGTGCCGAAGCACGTCCAGGGCGTCCGGGAGGTGGAACAGGAGCAGGCGGCAGACGACCGCGTCGAACGGCTCGTCGAAGCGCGCGGTCCGGGCGTCGCCCTCGATGAAGCGCACGTTGTCGAGGCCGGCGGCCTGCCTCCGGGCCTCGGCCAGGCCGAGCAGCTTGGTCGCGAGATCGACGCCGACCACCGACCCCTCGGGCCCGACGATCGCCGCGACCTGGAACGCCACGTGGCCGAGCCCGGTCCCGAGGTCGAGCACCCGCATGCCGGACCCGATCCCGGACGCCCGCAGCAGCGCGTCGGTCGCCCCTGCGATGCTCTCCGCCTGCTGGTCGAGCCGCGCGATCTCGGCGTCGTCGCTGCCCAGCGCGTACTCAGGCGGCGGCAAGGCGGGCTCCTTCGACCAGCGACTCGAGTTTGCCGTACGCCGCCGCGCGCGAGAGGTACTTCATCCCGCAGTCCGGAGCTGCGACGAGCCGCTCCGGCGAGGCGTGCGGGAACGCGCGGCGGATGCGGCCGGCGACGGTCTCCGGCGTCTCGACCTCGTCGATCGAGAGGTCGAGCACGCCGAGGATGATCGTCTTCGACGCGAGCGAGTCGAGCACGTCGAGCGCGAGCCCCGACTGCGCGGTCTCGATGCTGATCTGGTCGCACTCGGTCGTCGCGAGCTCTGGCAGGAACGAGTAGCCGCTCGGGCGGTCGTGGATGATCGCCGCGTAGCCGAAGCAGATGTGGACGGCGATCGTCCCGTCGATGCCGTCGATCGCGTGCTTGAGCGCGTCGAGCCCGTACTCGCGCGCCTTCTCGGGGCGCGCCTGCATGTACGGCTCGTCGACCTGCACGATGTCGGCGCCGGCCGCGAGCAGGTCGAGGATCTCGCCGCGCACCGCCTCCGCGTACGCCATGCCGAGCTCGTCCGGCGCCCCGTAGTAGTCGTCCTGGGCCTGCTGGGACATCGTGAACGGGCCCGGCACCGTGATCTTCGTCGTGCGGCTCGTGTGCGCGCGCAGAAACTGCAGGTCGCGCACCTCGACCGGATGCTTGCGCGCGATCGGCCCGATCACGCGCGGCACCGGGTTGGGGTGGCCGCTGCGGTCCAGCGCGGTCCCTGGGTTGTCGACGTCGACGCCCTCGAGCGCGGTCGCGAAGCGGTTCGAGTAGCTCTCGCGGCGCATCTCGCCGTCGGTCACGATGTCCAGCCCGGCGCGCTCCTGGTCGGCGATCGCCAGCCGCGTCGCGTCGTCCTGCGCCTCCTCGAGATAGCCGGGGTCGATCCGCCACAGCTCGAGCGCCCGCACCCGCGGCGGGAAGCGGTCGCGCAGGCGGTCGCGGTCGATCAGCCAGTCCGGCTGCGCGTAGGAGCCGACGAGACTCGTCGGGATCACGCGCGCGAGTCTCCCACAACCACATTGGTAATCTACTGCCATGCGAATTGGCATCGATTCGGTGGGCCGCTTGGTATTGCCGAAACCGCTCCGTGACGAGCTGGGCATCACGGGCGCGACCGAGCTCGAAGTGGCGGCGCGCGACGGGGTCATCGAGCTCGCGGTCGCGGATGTGCCGGCGCGGGTCGAGGACCGCGACGGGACCCCGGTGATCGTGACCGGGACACCGGTTGGGCCGCTCAGCGTCGAAGACGTGCGCGGCGCGATCGACCGCGTGCGGCGATGACCGCTCCCGACTCGAGCGTCACGATCGCGGCGGCCGCACCGTGGCATGAGGCTCACTCGGTCGCCGTGGCGGCGCTCGCCGAGGCCGATGCGGCGCTGATCGGTCACGTCGCGTTCGAGACGACGGCGGCGATGAGCCGCATGCCGGAGGGGTACCGGCTGGCGCCCGAGGTGGTCCTGACCTGGCTCGAACGCCGCTTTCCCGGCACCTGGCTCGCGCTGCCCGCGGATGCAGCGCGAGCGGCGTTGCGCGTGGCCGTCGATCGCGGCATCCGCGGCGGCGCCCTTTACGACGCGCTCGTGGGGGCCACTGCGGCCCACCACCGCCGGACGCTGCTCACTGCAGACCGACGGGCCGCGCCCGTGTACGCAGCGCTCGGCGTCGAAGTGACGTACGTCGCGTGATCCTCACGGGATCTCGCGGACCATGATCAGGTTGGTGCCGCCGGGGGTGCCGGTCCGGCGGCCGGCGGTGAGCACCACGGTCGCGCCCGGCGGCAGCCCGGCGGCGTCGCGGGCGACGAGCAACGCCTCCTCGATCATCTCGTCGACGGTCTCGGCCACGCCCGCGAGCACCGGGTAGACACCCCACTCGAGCGTGAGCTGGTCGGCGACGCGGCGGTCGTGCGCGACCGCGACGATCGCGGGCCGCGCGCGGTACTTCGCGCACGCGCGCGGAGCGCCGCCGGTGGCGGTCGGGACGACGAGCGCGTCGGCGTCGAGCTCGAGCGCCAACTCGACCGCCGCGTGCATGACCGCGCCGCCGGCCGTCTCCCACTCGCCGCCACGCGCGCGCCCGTGGATCTCCGGCGCCTCCTCGGCCGCTTCGGCGATCTCCGCCATCGCCCGCACGGCCTCGACCGGGTAGCTCCCGACGCCCGTCTCGGCCGAGAGCATCACCGCCGAGCTGCCGTCGATCACGGCGTTCGCGACGTCGGCCGCCTCGGCGCGGGTCGGCTCCGGCGCCTGGATCATCGACTCAAGCATCTGCGTCGCGGTGATCACCAGCTTGCCGGCCTGCGTAGCGCGCGCGATCGTGTCCTTCTGCATCAGCGGGACGCGCGCAACGCCGGCCTCCACGCCGTAGTCGCCGCGGGCGACCATCACGCCGTCGCTCACCGCGATGATCTCGTCGAGGTGCTCGTACGCCTCGACCTTCTCGATCTTGGCGACGACGCGGGCGGCCGAGCCGAGGTCGCGCATCCGCGCCCGCAGCTCCTCGATGTCGGCAGCCGAGCGCACGAACGACAGCGCCACGAAGTCCGCGCCCAGCTCCGCCGCCAGCGCAAGGTCTAGGACGTCCTTCTCGGTGACCGCCGGCAGCTCCGGCCGCGCGAACGTGACGTTGACGCCCTTGCGCGGTCCGAGCGCGCCCGGTGAGACGACCCGCGCCACCACGTCGCTCGCCTCCACGCGCTCCACCGCGAGCCGTGGCACGCCGTCGCCGACCACGATCTGCGAGCGCTCGGTGACCAGCGCGGCGAAGCCCGGGAGGTCGACGCGCAGGCGCCCGCCCTCGGCGCCCTCGCTGCCGCACAGGACGACGGTCTCGCCGGCGCCCAGCACCTGGGCGCCGGTCTGCGCCGACAGCCGGAGCTTCGGGCCCTGCAGGTCGAACAGCAGCCCGATCGGCCGCCCGGCGCGCTCCGCCGCCTCGCGCACCGACGCCGCGCGCCGGCGCAGGTCGTCGTGCGTGCCGTGCGAGCAGTTCAGCCGGGCGCAGTTCATGCCCGCGGCCACGACGGCGTCGAGGACCTCCGGCGCGTCCGTCGCCGGTCCGAGCGTGGCCACGATCTTCGTCCGCCGCCGCAGCATCGGCGCAGTCTCGCACCGCGAACACCCCGCGCGCCATCGGCGACCGCGCTAGGAGATCAGCACCTCGTGCTTCCCGTCGCCGCGCGGCTGCGTGTGCAGGCCCGGCGATCGCGCCGTGCTCACGCGTGGCTCACCATGTAGATGGTCTGGACGCGACCGTCGACGCTGGTCAGGTCGATGTCGAACGCCACGCTCGGATCGTCCGCCATGAAGTCGGCGATGCGGGCGGCGCCCGCGATCTCCTCGCCGGCGTACAGGACGGCATCGTCAGCCAGCATCAGCTCGAGCGACTCGACGTCGCCGTCCACGGCGGCGCACAGGAAGCGGACGAGCATCGGGTCGTGGCCGGGGGTTACCGCGACAGCCATGACCGCAGGGAGTCGGCGACGGCGGCGAACGCGATCGCGTGGCCGAGCGCGTTGCAGTGGATCCGGTCGCTGGCGTAGATAGCGGGATCGGCGGCACGCGGGTGGTGGTGCGTGTCGACGTGCAGGCCGCCGACCTCGGCGGCTACGTCCGCGGTGATCGCGTCGAGAACATCGAAGCGCTCGGCCATCACCGCGGCGATCTCCGCCGGCAGGAGCCCTGAGCGCGCGAGGTCGAATAGGCCGATCGTGACGACGAAGGCGCCCGCGCCGGCGAGCGGCGCGGCGATCTCGGTCAGCTCGCGGCGAACGCGGTCGGGGTCGAAGTCGCGAGCGAGCGCGTCGTTGCCGCCCGCCGCCACCATGGCGATGTCGGGGCGGAAGTCCAGCGCCGCCGGCAGCTGGGTCTCGCAGATATCGGCCAGCCGGAGGTCGCGGACACCGAGGTTGAGGTAGGCGCCGCCGAGCGCTTCGCCGACCTGGTCGGCGAAGCCGGCGTCGCGGTACCCGTCGAGCGGCTCGCGGACGCCGGCGGCAACGCTGTCGCCGAGCACGACCATCCGGCGCCAGGGGGCGCTCTGCAGGACCGTGGCGGGTTCAAGAGTCTCGAGCATGGACTCAAAATAGAGAACGAACGATCGTTCGTCAAATCCGAACGCTCGATCGCTAAACTGCCGAGCATGCCCGGTCGCCGCTCCGCCGTCGACGCGCTGGAGACGCGTGCCGCGATCCTGCGCCGCGCCGCCGACATCGCCTCCGTCGAAGGCCTCGAGGGGCTCACGATCGGCCGCCTCGCCGCCGAGCTCGACATGAGCAAGTCCGGCGTGATCGGCCAGTTCGGCTCCAAGGAGGAGTTGCAGCTCGCCACGCTCGAGTACGGCGCCGGCGTCTTCCGCGAGCAGGTCTGGGAGCCGGTCCAGCACTACCGGCCGGGGCTGCAGCGGCTGCTCGGCGTGTGCGAGTCGTGGACGCGCTACGCCGACCGCCAGTCGTTCCCCGGCGGCTGCTTCATCGCCGCCGCGCAGTTCGAGTGGGACGGCCGCGACGGCCGCGTGCACGACGCTCTCGCCGCCTGGACCCGCACGTGGCGGAATGCGCTGGTCGCGGACATCGAGCAGGCGGTCGCCGACGGCGACCTGCCCGCGGACACCAACGCCAATCAGGTCGCCTACAGCCTCGAAGCGCTCGCCGCGGGCATGAACCCCGCGCGCCAGCTGCACGGCGACACCGACGCCGCCGCGTGGAGCCTGCAGGCGATGCACGCGGTGCTGCGCGTCCCGTAGCGGCTCACCGCCGCCACCCCC
>DATDKF010000347.1:0-4791 GCA_036520135.1 Solirubrobacteraceae bacterium | reverse complement strand
GGGGTTGAACATGCACGAGCAGCCGCCGTCGATCACGGTGAGCTTCCTCGCGTCGATACGCGCCACCGCCGAGGCACTCGAGCACGTCAGCCCGACCGTCGACAACCTGCCGGCGCTCGAGCACGAGGTGCAGGAGCACGCGCGCGCGCAGGACGTCGACTTCTGGACGGCGGCCGCCGCGGGTGACCGGCGAACCGGGGTTCACGCGGCACGCACCGCCGCCCGACGCCCCTGGCCTCGACGAGACCGTCCGCGACGCCCTTCGGCTCGCCCGCGAGCGCGACGTCGACTTCATCGACGGCGCGCAACTGGCGATGTACGAGCACCAGCTCGCCGACGTCGGCGTGGGCTCAGACCACTGGCGCGGGCTCCGGGACGTGCGCGAGAGGTTCCTCGAGCGCGCACAGGAGGCCGAGGCCGAGCGTCGCCGGGAGGCGCTCTGTAGCAAGCTGCGCCAGCGCGGGCGGATGACCTTCGACGGCCCCGCCGACAAGTATGTGGACGAGCTCGCCGACTCGGCGCCGAAAGGCGACCAGGTCGGCGGCGGCTAGATCCGGGCAACGCCAGGCTCCTCGGCGAGCGGCGTAGTCGACCGCTCCCTTCAGGCGATAGCGAAACGAACGCGACCGCGCCCGCGATCAGGCCGATCGCCTCGCCCGCCGTCCTGAGCCATGCGCGCGCGCCAGACCCATCGGGGAGCCGCGCGGCGACCCGCTCGGCGATCCCGTCCAGATCTGAGGGGCTGAGCGACATCAACACCTCCTACGCGCCAGCGGGCCAAGCCTAATAGCTGCGCCGCCCGGCGACCGTCAAGTGCCCCGCTTCGCGGCTCGCCTGCGGCTCGGTCCTGAAGGACGGCAATTGACGGCGCCGGTCGGGTCCGCTGATGGGCTGGTCAAGCCGGCTGCGCCGGCCGTGCCGAGGCAAGCTTGACCGGCCTCTCCGGGGAACGTCCGGGGAACGAAAGCCTTCCACGGTGGCCCGCGCTGACCCACACCGGCCGTCGCGGCGGGCCGACACGAAGCGGCAGAAGGACGCGCTAGAGCCAAAGAAGGGAGCGGAGCGGCGCAGGAATCGAACCTACCAACCGTGGGGCTGCCACGGCCTGCCGGTTTTGAAGACCGGATGGGGCACCAGCCCGGTGCCGCTCCGCGACCTGGGCTACGTCGGCGCGGAGAGGCGCCGGGCCGCCCGTGTCAGCGCGCCGGACAGCGGGCCGCTCGCCGCGAACCCCGCGGCGAGGCCGGCGAGGAGGACGAGCATGACGAGCAGCACGTGGAGAAGCCGCGGCCACTCGGTGTCATGGGTCACTGCGGCGGCCGCCGGGGCAGCTGTGACCGAAGCCGGCCGCAGGCCGCGGCGGATTACGTCCTTGACGGCCCGCGCGAGCCCGGCCTCCGCGAGCCCGACACGGCGGCGGCCGTCGCGGAAGCCCGCGGCAGAGCCGTCGAGTGCCGCGGCGCGGAGCGCCGCGTATGCGCTCGTGCCGCGCTCGAGCGCTGTGACGACGGGAGTCGACCCGGCACCGAACTCCGCCTGTAGCGCGCGAGCTGTGACGCGGTGTCGCTCGGCCAGGCCGCCCGCCGCGGCGGCCTGAGCGGTCGGGGTGCGGGCCGTGGCGAAGGCGGCGCGGCCGGCGACCCGCGCGCGGTCCAGGCCCGCGATCGCGGCCGGCAGCGCGCGCGCCAGCGGGAGGGATGGCTCCGGCGCCAGCGCGGTGGCGCCGGGTACGGAGACCGAGGAGACCGAGGACGCGCAGCGCGAGCCGTCATAGCCGGAGTTGGCGGGGGAGGTGCACGCGACCGCGAGCATTCCCGCGGTCGTCGGCAGCACCGTCACGTCCATCCGCAGGTCGGCCCGCCGCGTGAGGACCTCGCGATAGGCGATGGCGGGGCGTCCGCCGAGCGAGGCGTCGCGAGGCGGGGGCAGCGAATCCGCGATGAGCGGGCGCAGGGCCCGCGGCACGAGCGAACCGCCGTCGCCCGGCCCGAACGTGACGACGGCGCTCGTCGCCAGACCCGGAAACGGAGCCAGCACAGCGGTGCGGCCGGCGTTCAGGCCGCCGAGCCCGGCGGGCGTCGCCGCGCGCTCCCAGCCGGAGGGAACCGCGAGGAGTGCCGGCCCGGCGCGTACGACGCGGCTCGTCGGCGACGGCGGTTGCGCATCTGGGGCGACCAGCGCCGCACCCACGATCCCGGCAGGCACTGCGATGGCAACCCCGGCGGCGACCGCTGCTGCGAGGCTCCGGATGGTCCAGCGACGGGGAACTCGTGGGTGGGTCATCCCGTCGAGTCGAAGGTCGGCGCGGGTGTAGGGCTGGGCGCCGGCGCCCGCGGGGCCGGCGCCGGCGATTGCGGGGCCGGCGCCGGCGCCGCCGGGATGGGTGTCGGCGTTGGGGTCGACGTCGGCGTCGGTTTCGGCGACGCGGTGACCACCGGTGTGGGCGCCGGCGTCGGCTCGGGCGTCCGCAGGCCGGGCAGTGGGGCGGCGGTACGCAGCGCCACGGTCTGTTGCGAGAGGCTCCGCGCCGGCGTCATGGCGGGGAGCGCGGGCTCCCGCGCGCTCTGGCGCTGCGCCGAACGCGGGCTCGACTCGAGTGCGAGGACGAACGTCAGCATGAAGACGGCACCGACGCCGGCGGCCGCAGTCACGAACGCGGTGCGGCTCGGGCGGGCGCTCAGGCCGGACACGGGGCCGGCGCGCCAGCATCGGGGAACGCGCACCGATCGGCGCGCCTCGGCGCGGCGCCGCGCCGGATTACGATCGTGCTCCACTTGCCGATGCGGCCGGCGCCCGTGACCTTGACCTCCAGCCGCGTGCCGGCCCGCAAGTGCCGCTCGAGCCGCTTGAGCCTGATCGTCCGACGCGTGGAGGCGCGGCGGACGATCCGGCGCACGGGGCAGCTCGACCCACGGCAGCCCACGCGGACGACCACGTGCCCCGGCACGCGGACCGTGAACAGGTTGATGCGCGCGCCGGACCGGCTGAGCGACCCTCGCAGCCGCACCACCGGGAACGGCGCGAGCATGACCAGGGGCGCCCGTGCGGCGACGGGCGGCGTCGTGGTGGGCTGAGGCGGGGGCGGCGCCGGGATCGGCGGGGACACCGGCGCCGGGATCGGCGGGGGCGCCGTGGGGGCGGGCGTCGGGGAGGGGACCGGCTGCGGCGCGGGCTCGACGGGGTCCGTGGCATCCGACCGCGCGCGGTCGGACCCGGCCGTGTTCGTCACGGTGAGCCGGACGCGGAGGTATGCGCCGACGTCCGCTGCGGCGACGCGATAGGTGTCCGAAGTTGCGTCGGCAATCGCGGAGCACCAGCCGCGTGGCTTCGCGCACCGCAGCCAGACCCAAGTCGCCGTCGGGGCTGGATCGCCGGTCCAGTCCGCGCTCGCCGTGAGCGTACTGCCCACCTGCGCGGTGCCCGAGATTTGCGGCCTTTCCTTGATCTCGGGCCCGCCGTAATCGTCCGCGACAGCCGCCGCACCAGGCGGCAGGAAGAAGAAAGCAGCGGCCATCGCGCCGGCCCGCAGCGGGTGACCGATGAGCGCGTGACGGGGCATCCGAACAGCGTCATGGTCGGCGCCGCCCGGGGGCCAGTCAATGGCGATATTCGGTGCATTGGCCGGAGCAGTCAGGAACGCGACCGGCTAATTCGGCGCGGACCAGCGGCCGGCTGCCCGTGTCAGCCCTCGGCGAGACATCGATCGAGAACGGCACGAGTCGTCAGAGTGCGGCGCGCCCCGTTGCCAGTCCTGTTGCCCCCGGCGACGGCGCGTTCGGTGCGTGGTGATCCTCGGGCAAGGCGAAAGCACATGGCTGCAGGGATTTCGTCAAGCCCCCGAAAGTACAGGCTTGGCTCTAGGCCGTGAGTTGCGCCGCGTCGTGTCTCATTCCGTGACTCACGACCACACGTCGCGCCCTAGCCCCGTGTGACGGGCCTAGCCGCCGGGCCCCCCGCCGCCGGGGACCCTGGGGCCGGACGGGTTGCGTTGTTGAAAGTCGCTCTCCCGTTTTTGTCTTGAGCCGCGCTCGATGTCGCGTGCGCGTGCGCGGTCACGCCCTTTGCGCCAGCGCTCGCGCCATCTCCGCAACCGTCCCGACTTGGGCGCCTGCTGCTCGGCCATGGGAACCTCCGAATCGTTCACGCGACGTTCACGCGACCCTACGCCGATCACGGGGTCGCGTCGAGCGCGTTCTCACGACAACCGGAAGCGGTACTGCGCTCGACCGCGATCCGTTCGCCTGTTGGAGGAGTCGATCATGCCGCTCCCCGCTCCTGCCTGGTCGTCGGGAGCGCGACAACGGGCGTCGTGTTGCGGAACGCGGCCCGGATGCGCTCGCGCGCCATCGCGGCGTCGGGGTGCCCGTACAGTTCGCGGACCAGCGTCCCGCCGTCGTCGTGCCGGAGTTGTTGCGCGACGACGTGATCGGGCAATTCCTTCACGTTGAGCAGATACCACGCGAAGTAGTGCCGCGTGCATTCGTAGAGCGCGGTCGTGCCCAAGCCCACGGTGCAACGGACGCGGTTCCAGTGGAACGCTCGCGTGGACGGCACGTAGTGGTGCCCGCGCAACGTCGTGAACACCCATTCCGATTCGCGCGGCAAGGCCAAGAGGCGGTCGCGGAGCGGTTCCACCATGGCGATGGTGCCGGCCGATCCGTGCTTGGGCTCCTTGATTCGCCGTTCCTTCGGGCTCCACTGGCGGTCGATGCGGATGGACTCGTTGTCGGGCGTGAAGTCGAGGTCGGTCCACTTGAGCGCGTCCAACTCGCCCGGTCGCATGGCCGAGAA
>DATDKF010000346.1:0-7281 GCA_036520135.1 Solirubrobacteraceae bacterium | reverse complement strand
CCCGCTCGCTCGGAGTCAGCCCCCGAACCGCCCGTGACGTCGCGGGTCGCCGGCCCGGACCGCCTCCTGGAGGTCGTTCACGACCGCGTCGCGGGTGGCGACGGGCGCCAGGTTCCAGGCCCGCTCGATGGTCCGCATGATCGACGTCGTGTCGTACTGGGTGCTGTCGATGCCGGACTTGACGAAGCCGGCGGACAGGACCAGCGCCGGGATGCGCGTGCCCGGCCCCCACTTGTCGACCACCGGCGGCGAGACGTGGTCCCACTGGCCGCCGAACTCGTCGTAGGTGACGACCACCATCGTGTCCTTGGCGCAGCGGCTGTCCTGGACCGCCCGCAGCAGCCGGATCAGGTGGTTGCTGCCGGCGCTCTCGCTGGCGTAGCCGGGGTGCTCGTTCTCGGCGCCGATCGGCTTGATGATGCTGACGGGCTTGAGCCGGCAGTGCCGCCGCGAGGCCGCCGCCAGCGCCTCGAACTCCTCCTCGTCGCGCAGATGGCGCGCCCGCGCCCTGGTGTCGGGGGCGTACCGCGAGAAGTAGTTGAACGGCTGATGGTGGAACTGGAACAGCTTGTCCGGGCAGTTCGGGAACACCGCCGTCGCGAGCGCGTTCGGATCGCTGCATGCCGGGCCGGTGCCGTTCGTCCAGCCCGGGTCGCCGACGTCGCCGTTCGCGTTCGACCAGCCGCCCGAGTACCACGCCCAGTCGATGCCCTTGCCACTCAGGCGGCTGCCGATCGTCGGAGCTGTCTGCGGCGGGAGCCGCCGCGCTTCGGCGGTCCCCGGAGCGTACGGCTGGTACGGCGGCTGGATCGTGTTCACCGCGTAGTCGCCGCAGGCGAGGCCGGCCGGACGCGGCGACGAGCACGGCACCGTGAGCGCCGCGTCCTTCACCGTCCCGGTCGCGGTATAGAGCGGATACGAGATCGGCATCCCGTTGGCGTCGACCAGCGAGTGCAGGTCATCCGCCGAGCCGTCGGAGCGGGCGTTGAAGAACACGGGCGTCGCCGCCGCGACGAGCCACTGGTGGTTGAGGAACGAGCCGCCGAACGCCGCCTGGAAGAAGCGGTCGGAGATCGTGTAGTCGGGGTGCCCGCGCTCGTGCAGGTACTCGTAGATGGGCAGCCGGCGCGTGTCGTAGTAGCCCATCGTGAGCCCGACGGCGTCCGACCCGGTCGTGTACCGGTTCTGGCGGCCGCCGTTGAGCTGGTACTGCTCCTGGTAGAAGCGATGGACAAGGTCGCGCGTGCAGCCGCCCGGCAGGCCGGTGCCCTTGGGGACCCCGTTCGCAGCGAACACCCCCGGCGCCGGACACGTCGTGTCCTCGGGGGCGATGTAGTCGTCGATCCTGAATGGCGCGTTGGTGAAGTGGCTGGTGAACGCCGGCGCCGTGTTGGTGCATGTCGCCGACAGCGGCGGCGACGTCAGGTTGACGTCGTTCTGCAGCAGGCACTGGTACTCGGCGCCCGCCTGGTTGATCTGCGCGGTGTGCGCGCGGTCGGCGCTTGCGACGCCGTCAACGCCCTCCCAGCCGCCGTACAGATTGTCGAAGGAGTGGTTCTCCTGGTAGATGACGACGAAGTGGTCGATCTTCTTCAGACCGCCGCCATGACCACCGCCGCCGTGTGCGGCAGCCGGCGCCGCCAGCAGCGCGGAACCGATCAGCGCAAGCAGCGCCGCGCGTCCAATAGAGCCCGTCACACGTCCTCCCCTCTCCCAGGTGCGCAATGCGCACGAGCATGCCACTTCGACCCCCCGCCGCGCTGGCCGAGGTCCGAATTCGGTCCTGATCAGCGGGAGCGTCAACCCTCGTCGTAGACGAAGCGCACCGGATCGCTGAAGCTCTCCAGGCCGAGCGCGTTGGTGGCGTCGGCGAAGGCCTCGCCCTCGACGCGGCAGGCCGCCGGCAGCGGGATGCGCTCGCTGCGCCTGCGCTCGACCGGCGCCTGTACCCCAGGCGCGAGGCGGATCCGCTCGATCTGGGCCGGCGGGCGGTGGATCACGCGCGGCCGCCGCGTGCCGGCGCACTCGGCCACGTACTTGACCGTGAGGCGGATGCGGCCGGTGCCTTCGGGATCGCGGATCAGCGCCGTGGCGCGGACCTCGGGCCCCGCCAGCGTCACGGGCGCCGCCCGGCGGGGCCGGACGGGCGAGCGGTGCACCACCGGCTCGGCGCCGCCGCCAGGCGACAACGCGACGATCGCGAGCGGCGGCGATGCGTCCCGCTCCGGCACCGGCACGCTCGCGCGCGGCGCGCCGTGCCCGGCGCGGACGCCGCCGTCGGGGACCGCCACGGCGCGCGACGACGGTGGCGGGGCGTCGGAGGAGCCGCAGCCCGCGAGCGCGACGAGCGGGAGGACGAGCAGACGGCGCATCCCGTGGACGGTAGGTCGCCCGCGGCCGGGCGGCGATCAGGACTCGCGCTGATCAATAAGCTGCGTGCATGAATCTCGACCCGCGGCTGCTGCGCGCGTTCGTGGTTCTGGCCGACACGCTGCACTTCGGGCGCGCCGCGGAGCACCTGCACGTGACCCAGCCGACGCTCAGCCAGCAGATCCGCCGCCTCGAGACTCAGCTCGGCGTCACGCTGCTCGAGCGCACGTCGCGCTCGGTCGCGCTGTCGGAGGCGGGCCGGGCGCTGCTCGGCCACGCGCGGGCCGCGGTGACCGCCGCCGACCAGGTCGCGACGGTCGCCGCGGAGTACGCGGGCGGGACACGCGGCACGCTGCGATTCGGCTTCTCCCCCGGCACCCACGAGCTCGCCCAGCGCCTCCTCGCGCGGCTCGCCGCCGCGCGGCCCGACGTGCGCGTGGTCGCCAGGCAGGACAACACCGGCGTCCTCACCGACCTGGTCGCCCGCGGCGAGCTCGAGCTCGCGCTCGGCTTCTGCCCTCAGCCTGCGGCCGGCGTTGCAGCGGAGCCGCTGGCCGACGAGCGCGCCGTGCTCGCCGTCCGCGACGACCATCCGCTCGCCCGCCGGCGCGCGGTCGCGCTCGCCGAGCTCGAACGCTGCACGTTCGCGCTGGTCGACGAGGCCGGCGGCGCGGGCTACAACGCGACGGTGCGCGAACGCTGCCGCGGCGCGGGCTTCGAACCGCGCACGCCGGCCGATCCGCACGGGCCGCTCGCGTGGGAGACCGCCGTGCGGTCCGGCGGCTGCGTCGGGCTGACCACGCGCTCGGCGGCGGCGGCCACCACGCGCGGCGTGCGGCTGCTGCGCGTCGAGCCGCCGGTCACGTTCCCGGTCGCGCTGCTCCGCGCTCCCGTGCTGAGCCCTGTCGCCGCGGCGTTCGCCGCCTTCGCGCACGAGTAGCGGCGTCGGCCGCGAGGGTGGTCCCGAGGGCCTCGCCGAGTACGTCGCGACGCGCGCGATCTTCGCGCCGTGACGCGCCGGAACTAGACGGAAGGGCAGTAACCCGCCGCGCGCCAACGGGCTAAGTCTCGCCGTAGGGACACCCACGACGAGAGGCAGCGACGGATGCGAACCCCGAAGAGCCTGTTGGGACTCATGGTCGGCGGTCTGGCGGTGGTGGCCGTAGCGGCGCCGAGCTCGGCGAACGAGCCGCGCGCTCATGCCGCCGTGGCGTGCAAGAAGGCCACGAACATCGAGGCGATCATCGACGACTCGGGCTCGATGAGCCTCACCGACACCAACCGGCTGCGGGTGCAGGCGATGGACCTGCTCATCAACGCGCTGGAGCCGGCGACCAAGCTCGGCGCGGTCGAGTTCGGCTCGAGCTTCGATCCGACGATCCCGGCCGCCAACATCGTGTTCCCCGTCGAGCCGATCGGCCCGAACGCGGCGGCGATGAAATCCGCACTCGATACTGCGATCCAGGCGGACGCCGGCAGCACCGACTACAACGCCGCGTTCACCACCGGCCGCGCGGCGAACAGCGCCGCAGACGCCCGCATCTTCCTGACCGACGGCGGCCACAACGTCGGCGACTACGCGAACACGCACCTCAACCCGGCGCCGCAAGCCCAGACGCCGACCTACGTGATCGGCTTCAGCTCCGGCCTCGCGCAGCCCACCGACCAGCAGCGCCTGCAGAAGATCGCCGACGACACCGGCGGCAAGTACTTCGCTCTGCCCGACAGCAGCGCGCTGCAGTCGGTGATGAACGAGATCGAGACCCAGCTCACCTGCCAGTCGCCGCCGAAGACCTTCACCGACGCGCTCGCGCAGGGCAAGAGCAAGGCCCACAACGTCACGCTGCCGAAGAAGGCCAAGTCCGCGCAGATCGCGATCTCGTGGGCGAGCCCGCTCGACAAGTTCAAGATCTCGGGGCTGCGGATTATCCGCGGCGGCAAGGTCGTGGCCAAGACCGCCAAGGTCCGCAAACTCAAGATCAAGGTCAACCAGGGCGCGACGTTCACTGTCGTCAAGGTCAGCCGCCTCGTGAAGGGCAAGCTGCGCTTCACCGTGAAGGCGACGAAGATCGGCTCGGGCCAGCCGAAGGTGACGCTCACCACGCAGGTGAGCCAGACCCGCCGCCGCTAATTGCGGCCGAGCACGGCCGGCGCCGGCGCGCCGGCCGCGCTCGCGGCCAGCACGTCGACTGCTGTGCCCACGGGCGGCAGCGCCCGTATGGCGTCGGCGACGCCGCCGGCCGCACGGCGGTACGCGTCGTCCTCGAGCACGCGGCGCGCCGCCCCGGCGAGCTGGTCGAGCGTGCTCGGCGGCGGCGGGCCGAGCACGTGGCGCTCGCGCCGCCCGCGGTCGAGCGCGATGCCCGCACCCACGCCCGCCACCGCCGCCGCGTTGTCCCACTGGTCGACGGAGAACAGCGGCAGGACGACGAGCGGCACGCCGTACGAGAGCGCGCCGAGCGTGGTGCCCGAGCCGCCGTGGCAGACCACCGCGGCCGCGCGCGCGAGCACCTCGTCCTGCGGCACCCAGCGCTCGACGCGGACGTTGGGCGGGAGCGCGCCGAGCTCGGCGGGGTCGCGCTCGTTGCCGACGGTGACGAGCACCTGGGCCGGCAGCGTGGCGAGCGCCTCGATCGCCGCCCGGTACACGGCCGGGAAGTACGGCAGGTGGGCGCTCGCGGCGACGGAGCCGAGCGTGAAATAGACGAGCGGCTCGGCCGACGCCGCCTCGGCGACCGGGCGCGGCCGGTACCGGTGGATACGCGGCGCGATCGCGCCGGTCGGGCGATCGAGGAGCGCGGGCATCTGCGTGAGGTACGGAGCGTCGCGGAGCCGGTCGCCGGCGGGGTCGGGCCGCAGGCCGACGTCGGCGCGCACGGCGTCGAGCGCCGGCGCGGCGTAGCGGATCGTCCGCTCCTCGACCGCCGCGAGACCGAGACCTACGCGGACGAGCGGGATCCCGTACAGGTCCGCGACGACCGTCGACGCGAACTCCCAGGTCTCGCGCACGATCACGTCCGGCGCCCAACCCTCGACGATCCGCAGCAGGTCGGGCAGGGCCGCACGCGTGTCGATGCGCCCGAAGAAGTCGCCGATCATCGCCGCGTCAGCCGTGTCGAGGTCCATGCGCGCGAACTCGCCGAGCAGCGGCTTCCACTCGTGCTCGGGCGGGTCGCCGACCGGCGCGACGGCGAGCCCGGCGCGATCGACGTTCGCCCGGTGCTGGTGCTGCGTGGAGACGAGCACGTCGTGGCCCGCGGCGATCGCCGCGCGGGCGATCGGCACGAACGGCTCGACGTGGCCGGAGCTCCCGCGCGTCGCCATCAGGATCCGCATACACGGGAAGACGGCCGGCGGCGCGGGCCTATTCCCCCGCGGAGGCTCCCGAGCGTGTGCGTGATCGGCCACAGCGACCAGATCGCCAGCACGATCCGGCGTGATCTCGGCACGATCGTCTTCTCGATGTTCCTGATGCTCACGCTCTACATGCAGCAGGTGCTCGGGTACTCGCCGCTGCGCACCGGCCTCGCGTACCCCGCCTTCGTCGCCGGCGCCGGCGCGGCGCTCGTCGGCGTGCTCGTCGCGATCGGGATCGTTCGCCGCCGCGACCTCGCCGCTACCGCGCCCCAACCGGCGCTCGAGGCCGCCTAGGGGCGGGAGAACACGTCATGATCAGGCGGCACGCTGATCGAGCAGAGGAGGCCGGATGGCGGGCAGGTTCGAAGGCACGACGGTCATCGACCGTCCGATCGAAGAGGTGTTCGCGTTCCTCGCCGACGGTGAGAACGATCCGAAATTCAGCCCGCGGGTGCTGGAGATCGCGAAGACGACCGACGGGCCGCCCGGCGTCGGCACGATGTACGCGAGTACGGTCAAAGACGCCGGCATGAAGACCAAGCGCGAGTTCAAGCTCACCGAGTTCGAGCCGCCGACGAGGATCCGCTGGGCGGAGCAGTCCAAGAACCTCGTCACGGCGCCGGAGGGCGGCTACGACCTCGCCCCGGAGGGCACCGGCACGCGGCTGCGGGTGTTCAATGTCCTCGAGGGACACGGCGCGGGCAAGCTGATCGCGCCGCTGGCGCTGCGGTCGGCCCGCAAGGGCGCGGACGACTTCGCACGGGCGATCAAGAAGGCGGTCGAGGCGTCCTGAGCGAGCTCCCACCGCAAGTCGCCGCCGCGATCGACGCCGCGAACCACGGCGACACCGGCGCGTTTCTCTCCTGCTTCACGCCCGACGGCGTAGTCGACGATTGGGGCCGCGAGTTCCGCGGCCCGGACGAGATCGCGGGATGGAGCGACAACGAGTTCGTCGGCGTCGACGTGTCGCTCACGATCGAGGCGGTCGAGAGCGACGGGCCCGACACGACCGTGGCGGCCCAGGTCGGCGGCAAGGGCTTCAACGGCCCGTCGCACTTCACGTTCCGCGTTGAAGGCGACCGCGTGTCGCGGATGACGATCCGTGCCTGATCGGGTCGTCGCGATCACGCGCATCCACGGCGTCGCGGGGCGCCGCGGCGACCTGCGGGAGCTGATGCGGGCGACCGAGGAGCGCGTCACCGCCGAGCCCGGCTGCCGGCTGTACCGGTTCGCAGCCACGCTCGACGATCCCGACGAGTACCTCCACGTCCAGGAGTGGGCGAGCGACGAGGCGTTCGCCGCCCACCAGCGCTCGCCCGCGTTCCAGGCCTACCAGCGCGGCCTGTTCGACCTGCTCGCCCGCCCGTCGGAGATGACCGTGCACCGCGCGCCGTGGACGACGGTTCCCCAGCCGTCGGCCCCGCCGGACCCCCGCAGCGCGGACTGATGGGCTGCCCGGTCGACCACGACTTCGACCCACTGGCGCCGGACTTCCTGCGCGACCCGTTCGAGATCCTCGCGCGGCTCGACGACGACACCCCGGTGTTCTACGCG
>DATDKF010000345.1:0-8757 GCA_036520135.1 Solirubrobacteraceae bacterium | reverse complement strand
GTGTGGTCCCAGGTCGCGAGCGCCTCCACGTCCTCCTTGCGGATGCCGACGCCGTCCTCGTTGCGCAGCAGGTTCTCGAGCAGGACCTTCAGCGAGAACGGCAGGCGCGCGACGTCGTACTGGGATTGGAGGGCATCGAGGCGGTAGATCTCATAGGTGCTCGCGCCGACCTCGAGCTCGCCGCGGGCGCCGAACGAATTCTCGGGCATGTCCCTGAGACTACCCCGGGATGCTCAGCGACCCGTCCTTGTAGTCGACGCGGGTGGGGGTGCCGTCGTTGTCGTGCCAGGCGATGGTGAGCGGCACCTCCTCGCCGGGCGACAGCAGCGCGATCCGGCCCGTGCGCAGCAGCTCGGTGTCCGGCACCTGTTGCGGCCCGCGGCCAGCCGCCCACAGCGTCTTGCCGAACGTCTTCAGGAACACGGGCGTGGACGGGACGACCTCGCCGTCGGACGTGAGCACGCGCACGTCGCCGATGTCGACGCGCAGCGTGTGCGTGGAGTCGTTGCGGATCGTGCCCGTGAGCACGCGGTCGCCCGGGATCGTCGGGTGCGTGAACAGCTGCGTGTCGCCCGCCCAGCCGATCGGGCCCGAGCTCGTCGCGCCGAGCCCGGCGATCGCGATCACGACGAGCAGCGCCGCGGTCGCCAGCACGATCATGAACACGGCACGACGGGTCAGGGCCTCGGCGCGCGTCTGGGGCGGCGCCGTGCTGATGATCGTGCTCATCGCGGTTCCTCCGGTCGGGTGAACCAGTCGCAGCCGGGCGGATCGGGGTTCGTGAACGGATCCCAGGTCGAGCACGAGGCCTGACTGGCGGTCTTGGTCGGGATGCCGGGGCTCAGCACCGGCGAGCCCGGGCAGTCCGGCAGCCCGGTCAGCACGTTCGAGGACGGCGCCGCGCCGGCGGGGCCGGTGTTGTGGCTCCAGCAGTTGCCGCGACCCTCCTCGTCCCACCAGAAGTCGTTGCCGTTGGGGTCGCGCGTGCCGTCGGGCCGGACGCCCATCTTGTTGCCGGTGAACGTGTCGTCGAACGACGTGTCGACGCCCTTCGCCGGCTCGCCGTGGAACGCGGCCGGCGCGGCCAGCGCGAGCAGCAGGACGGCGATCGACCCGGCTCTCATGACATCTGCAACGAAGGCGGGTGTGAAAACCTGCGCCGCGGGCTGGCGACGATGGACGAGACGCTGTATCGCGCCGGCATGGGGCACTTCTCCCTGCTCGACGAGCAGTTCGCGGCGGCGCGCGCCGCGGTCAGAGGCGACTGACGGCGGTGACCGCGGCGTCGACGTCGGCCTCGTCGACCCACAGGCCGGTCCCGAGGCGGACGTGCCGCGCGGCGTACGGCGTGATCGACGCGGCGATGCGGTGCTCGCGCCGTAGCCGCTCGACCGCCTCACCCGGATCCACGCCGTCGATGTCGAAGCACACGATGCCGGCCGACAGGCTCGGCGACATCGGCGTGACGAGCCGCACCTTCGGCAGCTCGGCGAGGCCTTCCTTGAGGCGCGTGGCGAGCGAACGGATCCGCTCCGCCACCTGCGCACGCCCGAGCTTCGCGTGGAAGTCGAACGCCTCGGCGAGCGCCCAGCGGTGCTCGAAGCTGTGGAAGCCGCCCGGCGTGAACGTCGGCCCGGGCGGCGCCGTGTCGTCGATCGCCCGATTCTCGAGCCACGCGACGTAGGGCGCCGGGGCGAAGCTCGGGATCGTCGGCCGCAGCCAGTCCCAGGCCTTGATGCTCCACACGAGCCCCGTGCCGCGCGGGCCGCCGAGCCACTTGTGGCAGCCGGCGACGAACACATCGAACGAGTCGATCCCCACGAATCCGTCGTCCGCGGCGAGCGCGTGAACGCCGTCGACCACGACGAACATGCCGCTGCGCCGCTCGCCGTCGATGACCTGGGCGATGTCTTCGAGCGGCAGCTTGACGCCCGTGCTCGAGTGCACCCACGTCAGCGCCAGGACCCCGGTGTTGTCGTCGATCCCGGCTTGGACCGCGTCGACGATGCCTTTCACGGTCGCCTGCGCCGGGTCGTCGTACAGCCGGATCTTGCGCACGCGGCCGAACCGCAGCCGCAACGCTTCGTGCGTGGCGTAGAAGTCGTGCTGGGTCGCGACCGCCTCCCGGCGCTCCTTGACGCGCGGCTGCAACCCGGCGTAGACGAGTCCGAGCCCCATCGTGGTCGAAACGGTCAACGCGAGGTCGGACGCATTGACCTCGAGGTAGCGCGCGGCCGCCTCCGCCACGCGCTCGTCGAGCGCGACCTCGTGCTCGCGCAGGTAGCCGGCCGGGTCGGCGTCGAGCCCGCGCCGGTGGCGGTCGATCGCCGCCCGCACGGCCCGCGGGTGCGAAGCGAGCACGAAGCCGTCGAAGTGGCGGACATCCGGCGAGAGCGGGAACTGCGCCTTGACTGCCGCCCAGCCATGCAGGGCGGCCGGCTTCTTCGAGGAGCCGCCGCAGCCCGCCACGACGCCCGCAGCGGCCGCACCGGCCAGCAGCTCCTTGCGCGTGAGTCCAGCCATTCGCCGACTCTACGCCGCCTCGGCGGCGGCGGTTCCCGGGTCTAGTGGACTTCCGACGGCACGCGCCGCGTGCCGGTCATCTCGAAGATCCAGAAGTCCTCGCCCATGACCGGGACGGAGACGTTGTAGACCGGCACCTCGCCCACGCGGCCCTCGAACGTGCCCGCGTGCGCGTGCCCGTGCAGGACGAGGTCGGGGTTGTGCTCGAGGATCGGCGCCGCCAGCCGATCGGTGCCCAGGAACGCCCAGATGTCGCGCCGCTCGCCCTCGAGCGTCTCGCCCGACGGCGAGTAGTGCAGGAGCACGATCCGGAACGGGCACAGCGCGACCGCGCGCAGGCCCGCGTCGAGCGCCTCGACCTCGGCCATCCCCTCGGCGTAGACCTGCCGCAGCAGCGGCTCGCCGAAGTCCGGGATGTGGTTGCCGGCGAAGCCGCCGACGAACCCCTTCGTGCCGACCACCCCCAGCTCCACGCCGCACACCTCGAGCACGTGGTGCGAGCGGTCGAGCACGACGATGCCGGCGTCCTCGAGCACGGCGGTCAGCGCCTCGGCCTGGTTGCTGTGCCAGTCGTGGTTGCCGAGCACGGTCAGGACCGGGATGTCGAGGTCGCGCACGGCGTCGGCGAGGATCGCCCCCTGCGCGGGCTCGCCGTGCGTGGTGAGGTCGCCGGCCAGCAGGACGATGTCGACGCGGCCGTCGAGGGCGCCGAAGATCTCGGCCGCGCGCTCGCGGTCGCCCTCGCGGCCGAAGTGCACGTCCCCCGCCGCGGCGATGCGGATGCGGCACTGCTCGTGATCGCCCGCCGGGCGGCTGCGGGTGTTTATCGTCATACGTGGTGGCGGGTACCCAGCGGGCCATGCCCTCAGACGAGCAGCCGTTCGCGGACATCGAGCACGCGCTCAAGCGCGCAGCGGCCGCGCTGCGCGACGCGGGGATCCCGTTCCTGCTCGGCGGCAGCCTCGCGAGCTGGGCGCGCGGGGGACCTCAGACGCGCCACGATCTCGACCTGATCCTCAAGCCCGAGGACGCCGAGCGGGCGCTCGAGACGCTGCAGCAGGCGGGAATGCGGCCCGAGCGGCCGCCCGAGGACTGGCTGTTCAAGGCCTGGGACGGAGACACGCTCATCGACCTCATCTATTGTCCCAAGGGCCTGCCGGTGGACGACGACCTGATCGCCCGCGGAGAGGAGCTCTCGGTGCTCGGCATGGACATCCGCGTGATGGCGCTGGAGGACGTGATGGCGACGAAGCTGCTAGCCCTCACGGAGCACTCGCTGCGCTACGACGGCCTGCTGCAGATCGCCCGCGCGCTGCGGGAGCAGATCGACTGGCCGGCCGTCCGCGCCCGCACCGCGGACTCGCCGTTCGCGCGCGCGTTCTTCGTGCTCGCCGAGGGCCTCGGCATCGTGCCCGAGAGCGGCTCCGGCAGCCGCCCGCAGCCGACGGTGCGGGTCGTCACACCGCAGGGTTCCACCGCGACATAGGGAGGGTAGGCGCCCCGTATGGCAGCCAACACGATCACCCGAGAGCAGCTACGCCGGCTTGCCGACACACGCCCGGATCGCGGCCGCGTCCTGTCCGTGTTCCTGAACCTCGATCCCGCGCAGTTCGCCACGCCCGCGGCCCGTTCGACGGCGATCACCTCCGTGCTCACCGAGGCCACCCACCGCGTCGAGGACGCCGAGGGCCTCGACCACGACGAGCGGGAGGCGCTGAAGGCCGACGTCGAGCGCGTGCGCGAGACGCTGCAGTCGACCGACATCGCGCAGAACGGGACCCGTGCCGTCGCGGTGTACGCCTGCGGCCCCGCCGACCTGCTCGAGGTGGTGCGGCTGCGCCGGCCGGTCGAGTCGGCAGTCGTGCTCGACCGCGCCCCGCACGTCGAGCCGCTCGTCGCCGACGCCAGCGCCGAGCGCTGGTGCGTGGTGCTCGCCAACCGCCGCAACGCGCGCTTCTTCGTGGGCGACGGCGGCGGCCTCGAGGAGACCGACCGCGTCGAGGACGACGTCCACAGCCAGCACGACCAGGGCGGCTGGTCGCAGGCGCGCTACCAGCGCGGCGTGGAAAAGGAGAAGGACGATCACCTCGTGCACGTCGCCGACGTCGCGTTCGACAACTACCAGCGCCAAGGCTTCGACCGGCTGCTGATCGGCGCGCCCGACGCGCTGGTCAACGAGCTCAAGGCCAAGCTGCACCCGTACCTGCAGGAGCGGATCGTCGGTCGTCTGCACCTCGACGTCGAGAACACCAGCCTCGGGGACGTGCGCACCGCGGCGGCGGCCGCGATCGAGGACTGGGCGCGCCGCTGCGAGCGCGAGTCGCTCGACCGGCTGGCCGAGGGCGTCGGCCGCGGCGGCCGCGGCGCCGCCGGGCTCGCCGCCGTGCTGCAGGCGCTCAACGAGCAGCGCGTGGAGATCCTGCTCGTCGGCGAGGGCTTCCGCTCCGCCGGCGGCCGCGACACCGACACGGGCATGCTCTACGCAGGCGACCACGGGCCCGATCACCAGGAGCTCGAGCGCTGCGAGAACATCGTCGAACCGGCGATCGAGAAGGCGATCGAGCAGTCCGCGAAGGTCATCAAGGTCCGCCACCACGACGATCTCGGCCCGCTCGGCGGGATCGGGGCCGTCCTGCGCTACTGATGCGCGTCGCGCTGCTCGGCGCCGGGCAGATGGGCGCGCCGATGGGCCGCCGCCTGGTCGCGGCCGGCCACGAGCTGCGGGTCTGGAACCGCACGCGCGAGCGCGCCGAGCAGGTCGACGGCGCGACGGTCTGCGACACGCCGGCCGAGGCCGCGTCCGGCGCCGAGGTGATCGTGACGATGCTCGCCGACGCGCACGCGGTCGAGCAGGCGATGGAGGGCGTGCCGTTGGACGGCGCCGTCTGGGCGCAGATGAGCACGATCGGCGTGGAGGCGACCGAGCGGCTGGCCAGGGGCGAGTACGTCGACGCGCCGGTCCTGGGCTCGACGCCGGCGGCCGAGCAGGGGTCGCTGACCGTGTTGGCCTCCGGTCCGTTCGAGCGCTGCCGGCCGGTGTTCGACGCCGTCGGCCGCACTATCGATCTCGGTCCTACGCCCGGCGCGGGGCAGCGCATGAAGCTGGTGCTCAACCACTGGGTGCTGGCGCTGGTCGAGGGCGTCGCCGAGACCGTGCTGCTGGCCGAGCGCCTCGGCATCGATCCGCAGCGATTCCTCGACATCATCGACGGCGGTCCGATGGGCCCGGCCTATGCGAAGCTCAAGGGCGCGAACATGATCGAGCGCCGCTATGAGCCGAACTTCTCGCTGAGGCTCGCCCGCAAGGATGCGGACCTGATCGCCGCGGTCGCCGAGGACCTCCCGCTGGCGCGGCTCGTCTCCGAGCGCATGGGCCGGGCGATCGACGCCGGGCACGGCGACGAGGACTTCTCCGCCGTGGTGGAGGCCGGGCGCGTGTGAGCCGAGCACTCGTCATCGTCGACTTCCAGAACGACTTCTGCCCCGGCGGGGCGCTGGCCGTGCCGGACGGCGACGCGATCACCGGCCGGCTGAACGAGCTGGCCGGCTCCGGCACGTACGACCTCGTGGTCGCGACGCGCGACTGGCACCCGCCCGACCACGGATCGTTCGCGGAGAACGGTGGACCGTGGCCGGTGCACTGCGTGGCCGGGACGCCGGGCGCCGAGCTCAGCCACGCGCTCGACCCGACGCCGATCGACGCGATCGTCGACAAGGGCCTGGCGCGCGACACCGAGGGGTACTCGGGCTTCGAGGCCACCGGGCTGGCCGACCTGCTGCGCGAGCGCGGCGTCGACCACGTCACGGTCGTCGGCCTCGCGACCGACTACTGCGTCAAGAACACGGCGCTGGACGCGCTGCGTGAGGGCTTCAGCGTCACGGTCGACAGCACGGCGACGCGCGGGGTGGACGTGCAGCCGGGCGACTCGCAGCGAGCGCTCGACGAGGTCCGGGCCGCGGGTGCGAGCGTGGCGTGATGCCCGGCGCGCCGGACTCGCTGATGCGGGCGCTCCGGCGGCACGTCAGGGACGAGCGGGTGCTGGAGGCGATGGCGACGGTCCCGCGCGACCGCTTCGTTCCGCCCGACCTGCAGGCGGAGGCGTGGGAGAACGTCCCGCTGCCGATCGGCTCCGGCCAGACGATCTCGCAGCCGCTGGTGGTCGCGCGGATGTGCGAGGTGCTCGAGCTCGACGGGTCCGAGACGGCGCTCGACGTCGGCACCGGCTCGGGCTACCACGCCGCGGTGCTCGCCCGGCTCGTGCAGCATGTGCACTCGATCGAGGTGCACGAGGAGCTGTCGCGCCAGGCCGCCGCGAACCTGCGCGCCGCGGGCGTGACGAACGTGACGCTGGCGGTCGGCGACGGCTCACGCGGCCTGCCCGAGCACGCGCCGTACGAGGCGATCAACGTCGCGGCGGCGGCCGGCGGGGCGATCCCGGAGGCTCTGGCGGCCCAGATCGCGCCGGGCGGCCGGCTGGTGGCGCCGATCGAGAACGGCGAGCAGCGGCTCGTGGTGGCGCGCCGCACGGACACCGGCGTGCGGGTCACCGAGCTCGAGCGCGTGCGTTTCGTGCCCCTGGTCAGGTCACGCGGCTGAGGCGCGGATTCGGCCGGAGCTCGCGCCCGACCTTCCCGCCCGGCCGCCCGCCGCACATCACGATGTCGGCCGTGAAGTCGTTCGAGCCGCGGATCAGTGACGAGCCGACGCCGTAGGCGTCCACCGGCGCGCCCTCGGCCTCGAAGTCGCGGATCCGCTCGGCGGTGAAGCCCCCGGACACGACGATCCGCACGTCGCGGTACCCGTGCGCGTCCAGCTCGGAGCGGACGAGGCGCACGAGCGGCGCGTTGACGCCCCTCAGCTCCTGGCCCTGGCGCCGCAGGCCCTCGTCGGTGAGGCGGTCGGAGGTGTCCAGCCGCACGCCCCACAGGTCGTCGCCGAGCGCGTCGGCCACCTCGAGCGCGGTCCGCACCGAGTCGTTCGCGAAGTCGACCAGCACCGTGACGTTCATGTCCGCCGCGAAGTGGTCGGCGAACTTGCGCGCGGCGAGCGCGGTGTCGCCGCCGTAGGCCGCGATCAGCCCGTGCGGGACGGTGCCGATGCCGCGTCCGCCCCACCACGAGGCCTGCGCGTCAGTCGACACGCCGATCGCGCCGGCCACGTGCGCGGCCCAGCCGTCGCCGGTCTGGACGAGCCAGTGGTCGTGGCGGGCGGGGAAGTACAGGATCGGCTTGCCGTTGGCCGCCTCGACGACCTCGCGGACGTTGCGCATGATCAGCGTGCGGCGCGCGAGGCAACCCAGGTAGACGGTCTCCAGGTGGGCGAACAGGGCGTAGTCGCCCTCGATCGTCATGACGGTCTCCCACGGGGCGAGCTCGTCGCCCTCGTGCAGCGCGTGGACCTCGAGGTCGCGGAAGCCGTTGACCCACTTGCCGTCGGCGCCGCGGTGGCCGGCGCACTGCTTGATCACGGCGACCGCCTCGTCGATCCCGCCGAGGATCGACTCCTTGCGCTGGAACACCTGCATCACGACGTGCGGGTGGTGGTCGTCCGCCTCGAGCAGCGTCTTGGTGTGGTTGAAGTAAGCGTCGGCGTAGTAGCCGTCGCGGATCTTCTCCACCGGCAGGCGGAACACGGTCGGCGACAGTCGCTCGCGCGCCTGCAACGTCATACGGGCGCAGTATCGCGCTTCGCTAGCCTGCCGCCGCCGATGAATCTCTTCCAGTCGATCGTGCTGGGGATCGTCCAGGGCCTCACCGAGTTCCTGCCGATCTCCTCCTCCGGGCACCTAATCCTCGTCCCCTGGCTGCAGGACTACACGTTCCTGGAGAACAACGAGGCGTTCAACAAGACCTTCGACGTCGCCCTGCACGCCGGCACGCTGGTCGCCGCGATCTCGTACTTCCGCCACGACGTCGCCACCTACCTCCGCGCCTTCTTCAGGACCCTGCGGACACGCGCCATCCAGACGATCGACGAGCGAGTCGCCTGGGCGATCGCGGTCGGCACCGTCCCCGCCGTGATCGCCGGCGGGCTGGGCTCGAGCTTCATCGAGGACCACCTGGGCGAGCCGTGGATGATCGGGATCCAGTTGATCGTCTTCGGCGCCCTCCTCGGCTGGGCCGACCGGCTGCCCGAGGTGCGCCGCGTGGACGGCCTCACCCTCAGGGACGGGCTCTACGTCGGGCTCGCCCAGGTCCTCGCGCTGGCGCCAGGCACCTCGCGCTCGGGGATCA
>DATDKF010000344.1:0-3292 GCA_036520135.1 Solirubrobacteraceae bacterium | reverse complement strand
CCTCTGGGGCGTCATCGCCGCGTCCAAGACCCGTGCCGAGCCGTTCCCGGCCGACACGGAATCGCGAATCGGGGACTTCACCGCGCTCGTCGCCACGGCGGTCTCCAACGCCGAGGCGCGCGCCGACCTGGTCGCTTCCCGCGAACGTCTCCTCACGGCCGGCGACGAGGCTCGACGCCGCGTGGTGCGCGATCTGCACGATGGCGCGCAGCAGCGCTTTGTGCATACGATCATCACGCTCGAGCTCGCCCTCCGCGCATTCGAAAGCGACGAGCAGAGGGCCAGGGCGCTCGTGGGCGAAGCGCTGCAACACGCCGAGGCGGCCAACCGGGAGTTGCGCGAGCTGGCCCACGGTCTGCTGCCCGACGTGCTGATCCGGGGTGGTCTGACGGCGGGCGTCGAGTCGATTGTGCTCGGACTGCACGTGCCCGTGGACGTCTCCGTGCCGGAGGATCGCTTCGCCTCCGAGATCGAGTCCAGCGCCTACTTCGTGGTCGCCGAGGCGCTGACGAACACGGCGAAGCACTCGGACGCGCAGCACGCGAATGTCGCGGCCCGGGTCGAAAACGGCACCCTGCGGATCGACGTGTCCGATGACGGCATCGGCGGCGCCCGTCCCCATGGAAGCGGCCTGCTGGGCCTGCGCGATCGCGTTGTAACGCTGGGAGGCGATCTGGAGATCGACAGCCCGCCGGGCGGCGGGACGCGAATCGCAGTCACGCTGCCGTTGCGGCGCTGACTGGCGCGCCGGAAATCACGCAGATCGCGTGACGACGGCTCACCAAGTCGCCGTGGACGCTCCTGAGCACACCAGCGAAAAGGAGACGGCATGAACACCGCACTGTGGATCGTGCAAGTGCTGCTTGCAGCGATCTTCCTCGTGACCGGCATGATCAAGCTCACCCAGCCGCGCCTGAAGATGGCGGCGGGACGCCGGACGCACGTGCGCTACGCGGAGAGCGACCGTCTGGCGGTGCCGATCGTGGTGCTCGCGCTGGCGCCGTTCGTCGCCGTCGCGGGCTTCGGGACCTACAGCTCGTGAGCCACGTGCCCGAGCACAACGACGACGGCCTCGACCGCCTCTCCACGAGAGAGCTGCACGATCTCGCCGTGTCCTACGCGAAGCGTCACGGCGACGCGCGGTTCTTCTGGCGGCTGTCGGAGATCCTCCCCGCTGCCGAGACCGCGGCCGGCGAGCGCGACGAGGCGGCGGCCGACGTGCTGGAGCCGGGCGCGCACATCGGCGACGTGACCGACTCCGGCCGCGGCGAAACCGCCGACATGCTGCGGCCGTTCTTCCTCGACTACCTCACGAGCCATGGCATCACGGCGCCCTGAGAGGCCGGCGTAGGACGCCTCGTTCTTCCAATCCGTGTGACGCAAGGAGCGCCCTTCATGCCCAATGAGCAGGTCATCGACCAGATTCGCGCGAGGTACGTCAACGACCCGCGCATCCAGCACGCCGCCGAGCTGGCGGTCACAGAGCGAGCCGGCACGGTGACCCTGCGCGGCACCGTCCGCAGCCCCAATCAACGTCGCCTGGCGGTTGACATCGCCAGGTCCGTGCGCGGCGTGCGCGCCGTCGTGGACGAGCTCTCCATCAATCCGCGCGACAACTGGAGGGACGACGAGCTCCGCGGCGTCGTCCTGCAGGCGCTCATGTCGAGCCCCGATGTGCCCCACGAGGAGATCGACGCCAAGGTCGCCAACGGCTGGCTCACGCTGACCGGGCGCGTGAAGCGGCAGTCCGAGAGCAACGCGGCTTTCGAGGCGGTTTCCGGCGTGCGCGGCGTCGGCGGAATCACCAACAAGATCGAGGTCACTACGGCCGGTGGTCACTGAGGGTGCGGGGATCGGGGATCGCCACCTCGATCTCGACGGTCCCAGCCCCTCGCCCGACGATCCGAACCGGGCCGAGCTGCTGGAACAGGTCCATCATCTGCTCGTTGCGGGCCAGCATCAGCGCCGTGAAGGTGCGGATCCCCTCCTGGCGGGCGCGCACGCTGAGCACGTCCAGCAACAGCGTGCCGAGGCCGCGTCCCTGCCACTCGTCGACGACGGTCACCGCCACTTCGCCCGTGTCGGGGCGCATCGGGTCGCGCACGTATCGGGCGACGCCGATGCCGTCGCCGTCGCGCTGGTCGAGCGCGATGATCGCCTCGTGATTGTGGCCGCGGGCGACGTGGTGCGCGCCTTCATGGCCCTGCCGGTACGACGAGCAACGGGCGATCCGCCTCGCGTAGGAGGCCGTCTGCCGCGCTCGCAAGGCCCTTCGCGGAAGGGCGATGCCCGAGCACGATGCAGGCGGCGTCTTCGTCAGCGGCGGCCCGGAGCAGGCGCCGCCAGGGCTCATCCTCTTCCTCGCTGGAGGCGTCCGCCCCGGGGATGCCGACGGGTCGCGCGACGAACCCGGCCGTCGCGGCGGTCCGGGCCCCCTCGATCGCTCGTTCGGCGGGGACCTCCGCCTCTTCGCGGTCCAGGCGCGCGAGTCCGTCCTGCACCTCGGCGGCGGCCAGCCACGGCAGGCTTGAGCGCAGCAGCGTGAGATCGTCGACGGCGGGCACGAAGCCGGCGACGATCGCCGCGCGACCCGCCAGCAGATTTCCCGCCGCAGCGAGCGCTTGGCGCGCGCCGGGCGAACCGTCGTAACACATGAAGATCGGCTCGTTCGCGGAAGATGGCGGAGCCGCGGGCGGGCATACGAGCACGGGTCTGTCCGTGCGATGCACGAGAGACCGCGACCGGGCACCGTCGTGGGACCCGACGACGATCACGGACGCGTCGTGGGTGCGAGCGTGCGCGAGGACCGCCGTGGCGATCCGTCCATGCCCCGTCTCCACGACCGCGATCGGATCGAAGCCCGCATCGAGCGCCACCTGACGTCCGGACACGGCGACGGCGGGCTTGAACGGCTTCTGCGGGATGTGAAGGACGACCGCTTGCCTCGGCCGCAGCAGCGTCCCGGCGAGCCGGGCCGCGCGGTCCGCGTGATGCGAGCCGTCGTAACAGAGCAGGACTGGACCCATCGCCGCGAGTCTGACCCCGGACGTTGTGAGTGGTCATCACGCACTCTGAGTGATCGGGGTCACGCTCGCGGAAATCACGCAAAGCGTGTGATGCCGAATCATCCACAGCGGCCTCACACTGACCGTGTGAATGCCGCCGAAACATCGCGACACACGGAGCATCGCTCGAGATGAGCTCGCCGGCGCCGCGCGTTGTCGTGCTGGGTGCCGGCGTGGCCGGCCTGGAGGCCGCGCTCCTGCTGGCGAGGCAACTCGCCGGTCGCGTC
>DATDKF010000343.1:0-5047 GCA_036520135.1 Solirubrobacteraceae bacterium | reverse complement strand
CTGGTCCGCAGCCCCTCGACGGTGCCCTCGAACACCACCTCGCCGCCCTCGGTGCCGGCGCGCGGGCCGAGGTCGACGACGTGGTCGGCGATCGCGATCGCCTCCGGCTTGTGCTCGACGACCAGGACGGTGTTGCCCTTGTCGCGCAGCCGCACCAGCAGGTCG
Source organism: Solirubrobacteraceae bacterium (assembly GCA_036520135.1). Lineage (GTDB taxonomy): Bacteria > Actinomycetota > Thermoleophilia > Solirubrobacterales > Solirubrobacteraceae > DASSUW01. Next base: position 4,882 of record DATDKF010000343.1, on the reverse strand, counting down.
TTCATGCGCTGGATGTCGTGGGGGTGCAGTCCGATCGTCGGCTCGTCGAAGACGTAGGTGACGTCGGTGAGCGATGACCCGAGGTGGCGGATCATCTTGGTGCGCTGCGCCTCGCCGCCCGACAGCGTGCCTGACGGTCGGTTGAGCGAGAGGTAGCCGAGCCCGATGTCCACGAACGAGTCGAGGGTCTTGCGCAGCGCCTCGAGCAGCGGCGCGACGGACGGCTCTTCCAGGCCCGCCACCCAGCCCGCGAGGTCGGTGATCTGCATCGCGGAGACGTCGGCGATGCTGGCGCCGTCGATCTGCGACGACCGCGCCGCCTCGCTGAGCCGGGTGCCACCGCAGTCGGGGCAGGTGGTGAAGACCACCGCCCGCTCCACGAACGCGCGGATGTGCGGTTGCATGGCGTCGACGTCCTTGGAGAGCATCGACTTCTGGATCGTCGGGATCAGGCCGGCGTAGGTCAGGTTGACGCCCTCGGCCTTGATCTTGGTCGGCTCCTTGTAGAGCAGGTCGTGGAGCTCCCGCTTGTTGAACTTCTTGATCGGCTTGTCCGCGTCGAAGAAGCCGCAGCCGCGGAAGATCCGGCCGTACCAGCCGTCCATGCTGTAGCCGGGGATCGTGAGTGCCCCTTCGTTGAGCGACTTGCTGTCGTCGTAGAGCGCGGACCGGTCGAAGTCGTTGACGGAGCCGCGGCCCTCGCAGCGCGGGCACATGCCGCCGACGCGGCTGAAGGTCGCCTTCTCGGTCCTGGTCTTGTCTCCGCGCTCGATCGTGATCCCGCCGCTGCCATGGACGGAGGCGACGTTGAAGGAGTACGCGCCAGGCGAGCCGATGTGCGGCTTCGCGAGCCGGCTGAAGAGGATGCGCAGCATCGCGTCGGTGTCGGTGACGGTGCCGACCGTCGACCGCGGGTCAGCCCCCATCCGCTCCTGGTCGACGCTGATCGCGGTCGTCAGCCCGTCGAGCACGTCGACCTCCGGCCGCGCCAGCGTCGGCATGAAGCCCTGCACGAAAGCGCTGTAGGTCTCGTTGATAAGCCGCTGCGACTCCGCGGCGATCGTGCCGAACACCAGAGAGCTCTTCCCCGAGCCGGAGATGCCGGTGAATACCGTCAGCCGGCGCTTCGGGATCTCGACGCTGATGTCCTTGAGGTTGTTCACGCGCGCGCCGTGCACGCGGATCAGATCGTGGTTGTCGGCAACGTGCAGCGCAGGCGACTGCGCGTCCGTCCTCGTGGCCATGCTCATGTCTCCATCTGTTGCGTCATACCAACCAGCGGCCGTCGCGCATCAGGTCGCGGCCGGCCAGCTCGTTCACCTCGCGCCAGGCCTGGATGCGGCGCGGGGAGATGCGGAACCAGCGGTACGGCGTGGCCAGCGCGCGCGGGTCGAAGCCGGCGCGCGCGCCGAACCGGTCACCCCGCTCTTGCGGCAGCGCGTCGATCTCGAGGACCTCGACTTCGCCCTCGATCATGGACACGTCGCGGGTGTGGCCCAGCCCCAGCCGAACGGCCCGGGTGGCAGCCAGGTTCCTGCCGGTCGGGCTGTCCGTCGGCGTGGCCACCAGCAGCGCGTCGTCGTCCCAGTCGAAGGACAGCGGCACCAGATACGGCGCACCGTCCGCCGAGGCACTGGCCACCCAGACATCGATGTCGTGTGTGAGCCGATGCTCGGTGTCGCGACGACGCTGAGCGCGCGAGCGAGGGGCCGGCACTCATCGATCCTGAAGCAGCCCGAGGACGTTGCCATCTGGGTCGGTGACGGTGGCCACCAGGCGGCCGCCACCGACGTCGCGCACGGGCTCGTTCACGGTGGCACCCGCGGCGGTCACCTCGGCCAGCTTCGCCTCGATGTCCGGCACGTGCCAGTAGGCCACCGGCGAGGTCATGCCCTGCGGTCCACCGCCCGGCACCAGCCCGATGTGCTGGCCCTCGGCCTCGAAGCCGACGTAGTAGGACCCGTCGGTCTGCGGCGCGACGCCGAGCAGGGCGGCGTACACCTCCTTGGCCGTCGCCAGGTCGGAAACGGGATGCAGCACGGTCTTGATTCCCTGGGTGGAAGAGCCGGTCATGGTCACTCCTGAAGTCGTGGTGGTGCCGATGGCGGTCATGCTAGGCGCGGCTCGGGGGCCGGCGCTTCTCGATTCCTGACCGGTCGGGCAGCGATTCCCGGGTCCCCAAAACGAGAGAAGCCCCGTGCGCGGGGCCTCCTCGACAGTGGAGCTAGTGGGTGCGGCGCCGGCCCCAGCACTGCAGGAGCGTGAACGTTGTGCCCCAGCGGCCCGGCTCCTGCAGCTCTGCCTCGCCCTGCGCACGAAGCTGCTCTAGCTCGTCGACGCTCACCAGGGACAGCAGCCGCTCCTCTAGCGCGGTGGCGAACTGCAGCGGGAGGCGCAGGTAGGGATGCCCAGGGGGAAGCGCGACAACCTCGGCCCTGACGTGTCCTTCGATGCCAAATTCGCCAAGCAGGTGGAGATGCTTTCGCCCCGCCCCCCAGTCCCCTCCACTCATCCGAAACGACTCTTTGATCAGCTCGATCAGCTTCTCGAGGGCGGGGGCCTGCGGATTGAAGTGCCAGGAGCCCGCGTCGGGGTCCTCGAGCACGATGGTGCCGCCGGGCCGCGCGAGGCGGATGTAGGTCTCCATTTGCTCGTGGCCGCGCCCCAGCGGGCAGATCTCGTAGCGGGCGTGGACGAGGTCGAACGAGTCCGCCTCAAGCTCGCTGGCGAAGAGATCGTCCTTAGCCAGGCCGACGTTCCGCAGGCCCTCCTTGGTCACGAAGCGGTCGGCGGCGGCGAGCATCGCTTCGTCGACATCCGTTCCCGTCACCTCCCCGTCGGGCCCGACCCACTCGCTCAGCACCCGCAGCCACCCCAGTGCGCCGCAACCGACGTCCAGGGCCCGAGTGCCGCGACCGTCGTCGATCTCCTCGAGGAGCCGCCGGCCGCTTGGCTCCCAGACCCGCGACTGAAGCTGGAGCCGCTCGAGCTCCGAGGCCTGCCCGGCCAAAAGGTAAGTCGACATCTGTTCCTCGCCTTGCTCTCGACAGACGCGACCGAGTATCGGTGAGCGAGGAATCGGCGTCTTCGCCTGGTCAGGCCAACTTCGCGCATAGCCTGTCGAGGCCATGTGGCCAGGTCCGCAGGGGTGCCTAGAGCAGCTGTAGCCGGTTCGCCTCCGCCACGGCGGAGGCTCGCGAGCCGCAACCAAGCCTGGCGTATGCGTTCTGAAGGTGGCGGTGAATGGTGTGCTTGCTGACCACCAGCCGCCCCGCGATCTCACGGTCCGTGAGCCCCTCCGAGACAAGACGCAGGACCTCGAGCTCGCGCGGAGTAAGGAGCTGGTCGCGCGGCCCCGACCGCCGGGCGATCGGCGGGGCACCCAGGCTCCCCAGCAGTTCGCGAGCCCGCGCCGCCTCGCCCGCCGCACCGACCTCGTCGAGACGCCTGAGCGCCTGCGTCAACTCGCGTACGGCCGCATCCCGGCGACCCAGCACGACGAGCACCCGAGCTAGCTCGAGCCGCGCCCGCGCCAGCTCGAATGCCGCCCCGCTCGCGGCGAACAGCTCGACGGCGTCCTCGAGCCACTCGCGCGCCGATTCGTGATCGCCCGCGGCCTCCGCGATCAGCCCCTCGCAAAAGCTCAACGCGGCGCGCAGCGGACGCGTTCCCACGGCGTCGGCGATCGCGCGCAGCTCCACAAGGTGGGGAGCGGCCGCCTTGGCCTCGCCGGTTGCGGCCTTGGATCTCACCATCAGTTCCAGAGGGGCCGCCCGCAGACTCCTGTTGTGCTCAGACACGCGCCGGAGCACCGGCTCGACCAGCTCACCAGCCGCCGAGGGATCGCCCCGGTCGAGGGCGAGCTCGGCCAGCACCATTGGGCTGAGCGCATTCCCCGCGGCTCGATGGAGGAGCTCCTGCGCCTCGGCGACGCGCCCTTGGCGACGGCGCAACTCGGCGAGCCGCACGATGCCCAGGCCGCTCCAGGTGGGCCGCTGTTCGACCAAATACTCGGTCGCCTCCGTCAGCTCCCGCTCGGCCTCCTGCCAGCGGCCCTGCCAGGTCAGCACGGCGCCGTAGTGCGCCCGGCAGGCGCCGTTGACGAAGTTGATCCTCATCCTGCGGCCATACTCCTCGACCTTGCCGCACCACTCTGCAGCGCGCTCGTAGTCGCGCACCCGCTCGCATGCAATGAGCAACAGGCAACAGGTCCACCCCGCCGGCACGATCTCCTCGTACTCGCCCGCAAGCGCCGCGGCAGTGGCTTCGTCGAGGCAGCGCATGCCGTCTGCGACCTCACCCTCGTTGACCAGTGCCAAGCCCTCGACGGAGAGCGCGAACATCTCCAGCGAGACCACGCCGAGCCGGACGCCCAGCCCGCGCGCCCGGACGGCGAGCGCCCTCGCCTTCGCCGAGTCGCCCTCCACCATGGCCATGTACCCCACAAGCGCATCGAGCCAGCCATGCTCCGGAGAGGGCTCGAGCCCTTCGAGCAGGCGGGCCGCGCGCTGAAACCAGCCGTTGGCGATCGCGCGCTCACCGCGAAGCACGAGATGGTCGTCGGCCAGCCAGATCGCGAGCATCGCCGCGCGGCGCGCGTCGCCCTCGCGGCGGCTGAGCCGGTACGCGCGCTCGCGCGCCTCGAGGCAAGCCGGAACGTCCTCGACCCACCACGCGGCCCAGCTCAAGCCCTCTAGCGCCTCGACGGACGGACGCGCCTCGAGCTCCTGCTCGAAGATCGCCCGCGCCTCGTCCCACGCTCCGCGGGCGAGCGCGGCCTCGCCCTCACTGATCCGCCCACCCGGGGACGCGATCTCGGCCATGAGCAAACCGTAACCGCCGAGCGTTGCTCCGCGGGCAAGCTCAACCAGCCGAGTGGGAG
>DATDKF010000342.1:0-6498 GCA_036520135.1 Solirubrobacteraceae bacterium | reverse complement strand
CGCTCGGCGGTCACGATCGTGCTCGCCTCGCGCGGCTATCCGGCGTCATCGTCTTCGGGCGACGTGATCTCCGGCCTCGATTCCGTGCCGGAGGGCGTCGAGGTCACGCACGCGGGCACCGCCGAGCGTGAAGGCGCCGTCGTCACCGCCGGCGGCCGCGTGCTGAACGTGACCGCCCTGGGCGACGGCATGAATGCCGCCCGGGAGCGTGCGTATGCTGCGGCGGACGTGATCGCGTTTGACGGCCGGCAGCTGCGCCGGGATATCGCCGCATGAGCCACGAGGCCGGCCCCGCAACCGAGGAGGTCGTGGAGGCCGCGTTCGAAGGCCTCGAGGTCGAGAGCCCGCTGGTCGGCATCGTCATGGGCTCCAAGAGCGACATGCCCGCGATGGAGGCCGCGGCCAAGGAGCTCGACGAGCGCGGGATCCGTCACGAGGTGCGCGTCATGTCCGCCCACCGCGAGCCGGACACGGTGGCTGACTACGCCAAGAACGCCCAGCTGCGCGGGCTGCGCGTGATCATCGCCGGCGCCGGCCTCTCGGCCGCGCTGCCGGGCGTGGTCGCCGCCCACACGCCGCTACCGGTGATCGGCGTGCCGCTGACGTCGTCCAAGTCGGTCGCCGGCGGGCTCGACGCGCTGCTGTCGATCGCGCAGATGCCGCCCGGCGTCCCGGTGGCCTGCGTGGGCGTCGACAACGCGCGCAACGCGGCGGTGCTCGCAGCGCGCATACTCGACGCGTGATCGCCCGCTACACCCGCCCCGAGCTCGGCGAGATCTGGACCGACGAGGCCCGGATGACCGCGTGGCGGGACGTCGAGGTCGCGGCCGCCGAGGCGCTCGACGGGCCGACGGAGGCCGAGCTGGAGGCGATCCGCGGCGCGACGTTCACGGTGCAGGCGGTCAAGGAGCGCGAGGCGGTCACCGACCACGACGTCGCCGCGTTCGTCGACGTGCTGGCCGCCTCAGCCGGGCCGGCGGGGCGCTGGATCCACTTCGGCCTGACCTCGTCGGACGTGCTCGACACCGCGCTCGCGCTGCAGATCCAACGGGCCGGCGCGGTGATCGTGCCGGGCGCGCGCGAGCTGGTGGCGGCGCTGGCCGAGCGGGCGCGCGAACACGCCGGCACGCTGTGCGTCGGCCGCACGCACGGCGTCCACGCCGAGCCGACCTCGTTCGGCCTCAAGCTCGCAGGCTTCGCGATGGAGGCCGCGCGCAACGCCGACCGGCTCGAGCGCGCGTTCGCGCAGGCCGCGACCGGCGCGATCTCCGGCGCGGTCGGCACCTACGCGGCACTCGGGCCCGAGTACGAGCGCCGGGTGCTCGACCGCCTCGGCATCGCCGCCGAGCCGGTCTCCACCCAGGTGGTGCCGCGCGACCGCCACGCCGAGCTGCTGAGCGCGATCGCGCTCACCGGCGCCGGCCTCGAGCGCTTCGCCCAGGAGATCCGTCACCTCCAGCGCACCGAGGTGCGCGAGGTCGAGGAGCCCTTCCGCGCCGGCCAGAAGGGGTCGAGCGCGATGCCGCACAAGCGCAACCCGATCACCACCGAGCGGATCTGCGGGCTCGCGCGCGTGCTGCGCGGCTACGCGCAGACGGGGCTGGAGAACGTCGCGCTCTGGCACGAGCGCGACATCTCGCACTCGGGCGCCGAGCGCGTCGTGCTGCCCGACGCCACGATCCTGCTCGACTACATGCAGCACCTCGCCGTGCGGGTTGCGCGCGGGATGGTCGTGCACGCGGACCGCATGGCGGCGAACCTGGAACTGACGAGCGGCGCGCTGTTCTCCCAGCGCGTGCTGCTCGCGCTCGTAGAGCAGGGCATGCAGCGTGACGACGCGTACCGGATCGTGCAGCGGCTGGCGCAGCAGGCCTGGGACACCGGCACGCCGCTGCGTACATTGCTCGAGCAGGAACCCGGCGTCGAGCTCGATCTCGATGCCGTGTTCGATTACGGCCATTACGTGCGCTTCGTGCCGGAGATACTGCGTCGGCTGCCGTAACGTCGGCCGTAAGTCTGAGCTTGCGAAGACTGGAGGACGAAATGCAATCTCTGATGATCTATGGCTCGCCCGACGGTTCGCCGGACATGTTCCACGCGATCCCGACGGGAATCCTCGACCCGTTCCTGTACATCGAGTCCGACGGCCGCCGCGGCGCCACGGTCTCGATGCTCGACTCGCACAAGGTCACGCCGCACGGCATCGAGATCGTCGATCCGTACGAGCTCGGCGCCGACGAGCTGCTCGACTCGGGCATCTCCCGCCACGAGGTCGAGCTCGAGCTGTGCCTGCGCGCTGCCCAGCGCTTCGGCGTCACGAGCGCGCTGGTCCCGTCCGAGTTCCCGGTCGGCGTGGCCGACCGCCTGCGGTCCGGCGGGATCGAGCTGGTCGTCGACCCGGAGGCGTTCGTGACCCGCCGGCGCGTGAAGACCGACGCCGAGATCGCCGGCATCCGCCGCGCCCAGGCGGCCGCCGACGCCGCCATGGCCGTCGGCGCGAAGCTGATCCGCGAGCTGCGCCCCGGGCTCACGAGCGAGGACGTGCGCGCCGCGATGCAGGCGGTCTGCGACGAGCGCGGATGCGACCTGCCCGACGACGTGATCGTCTCGCACGGCCCGCAGGGCGCGATCGGCCACGAGGCCGGGCACGGCGAGATCCCCTCCGGCGAGCCTGTGATCGTCGACATCTGGCCGCGCGACCGCGCGTCCCGCTGCTGGGCGGACATGACGCGGACGTTCGTGGCTGGCGGCGTCGAGCCGCCGCCGGAGATCGCCGAGTGGTGGCGGCTGACCCGCGAGTCGCTCGACCGCGCGTTCGCGGCTGTGCGCGCGGGCGCCGACGGGCGCGAGATCTACGGCGTCTCGTGCGAGCCGTTCGAGCAGGCCGACCTGCCGACGCAGCGCAGCAAGCCGGCGGGCGAGAAGCTCGACGAGGGCTACTTCCACTCGCTCGGCCACGGCGTCGGACTCGAGGTGCACGAACGCCCGAACCTCGGCCGCACGCCCGACTCGCTGATCGTCGGCGACGTGATCACGCTCGAGCCCGGCTGCTACCGCAAGGACATCGGCGGCGTCCGGCTCGAGGACCTCGTGCTCGTCGGCGAGGACGGTGCCGAGCTGCTCACCGACTTCCCTTACGACTTGTAAGCCACGAACACGTAGCGGTTGAGGCTGAAGAAGTAGTCGTCGCCGAGGCCGAGGAGATCCTCCGCCCACTCCTGGTCGCCGACGAAGTTGGCGATCACCGGCATGACGCCGCGGCTGAACGCCTCGGGGTCGGAGCCGCGGTTGAGGATCGGGATGATCGTGGCCTCGGTGAGGTCGAAGCCGGCGTCGCGCAGCAGGCCGGGCAGGCGCCGCGGGAGGTATGGGTCGGCGAGGTGGCCATTCCACTTCTCGAGCACGCGCAGCATCCGGTCGCGGTCGCTGGAGTGCCAGACGATCGAGTCCCAGTCGGTGTCGAGGATCAGCAGGCGGCCGCCGGTGCGCAGCACGCGCCGCGCCTCGGCGAGCGCGGCGGGCATGTCGGCCACGTACTCGTAGACCTGCGTGGAGACCACCGCGTCGAACGACTCGTCGTCGAACGGGAGCGCGACCGCGTCGCCGGCGACGAACTCGACCGGCGCGTCGCGCCGGCGGCCCATCTCGAGCATGCTGTCGCTCGGATCGACGCCCACGACCTTTCCTTCGGGGCCGACCTCGGCGGCCATCTCGGCGGCCAGGAATCCGGGGCCGGACCCGATGTCGAGCACGCGCTCGCCCGGCCGGAGCGCGAGCAGCGCGCGGGTGGCGCGGCGCTGCTCGACGACGTCCGGTGTCTGGTAGGTGGCCTCGACCTGCTTGGCGGTCTCCTCGTCGAACTGAAGCATGCGCCAAGGCTCTCACGCGGGCCTTGGCGAAACCTTGCTCAGCAGAGCATCTCGTCGGCGACCACGGTCACGGTCGCCGGGTTGCTGGGCGCCGAGTGGTTCCCCGAGCGGTCGACGGCGACCACCGTCCAGGTGTTCGTGCCGGAGACCGTGTAGAGGAACGCGGAGCTGCCCGGCGGGTTGAGCGTGAAGAATCGCCCGTTGAGGAAGATCTCGTACTCGATCGCCGACTGCGGGTCGGTGTCATCCGTCGACTGGCCCCAGTTGAGGATCTGGCTCCCGCAGAAGTCGTCCAGGGAGACCGCCGTGAGGTTCGACGGCGGGCTCGGCGGCGTGGTGTCGGCGCTCGCCGGCTGCGTCACCGTGACCGCATTGCTCGACGGCGAGATGTTGCCCGAGTAGTCGCGCGCCCGGACCGTCCACACGTGGGTCGAGCCGGGAGCGACGTTCCGCACCGTCGTGGACGCGTTGGAGGCCGACGCTGTGACCTGGCCGTCCATAAGGACGTCGTAGCCGAACGACCAGCGGTCGGTCGAGCGGTCCCAGGCGAGTGACACGGTCGACAGCGTGGTGCCGGTGACGCGGAGGTTGGCCGGCGTGGTCGGCGGCGTGACGTCCGGGGCGGTCGTGGCGGTGAGCGGCGCGCTCGGCTCCGAGTAGTTGCCGGCAGCGTCGATCGCTTGCACGCGGTAGGCCTGCGTAAAGTTCGGCACGAGCCCGGTCATCGTCTTGGTCGTGCTCGTCCCCGGGTGCCAGAGGCCGTTGACGATGTAGGCGTGGATGCTGCCCGAGTTGTCGGTCGAGCGGTTCCAGCTGAGCGTGAGCGAGTCCTCCGTGACCGAGACGACGCGCAAGCCGGTGGGAGTGCTCGGTGGTGTCCGGTCCCTGCCCGCGGCCGCGGCGGTCGGCGCGGCGACGGCGAGGACGGCGAGCACGGCGAGAACGGCGCTGGCCTTCATCGATCCCTCTCCCCCGAGAAGTTTCCGATCGGTACATGCGGGATTACGCACCGCGGGGCGCGGCGGTTCTGGCGGGCGCCTGAGCTAGCCTCCGAGCGGTGACCGGCCTCACCCTGCTGGCCTCCGGCAAGGTCCGCGAGCTCTACGACCTCGGCGACGACCTGCTGATGGTGGCCTCCGACCGCATCTCGACGTACGACGTCGTCCACCCGACGCCGATCCCCGACAAGGGGAAGGTGCTGACGGCGCTGTCCGTCACGTGGTTCGACCTCACGCGCGACATCGTGCCCAACCACCTGCTGTCGGTGACCGACGGCGTGCCGGACGAGTTCCGCGGGCGCGGTATGCGCGTCAAGCGGCTGCGGATGCTGCCGGTCGAGTGCGTCGTGCGCGGGTACATCACCGGCTCGGGCTGGAAGGACTACCAGGCGACCGGCAAGGTGTCCGGGATCGAGCTGCCGGCCGGCCTGCGCGAGTCCGAGCAGCTCCCGGAGCCGATCTTCACGCCGTCCACGAAGGCCGACGTCGGGCACGACGAGGCGATCGACTTCGAGCAGGCGGCCGAGCTGGCCGGGTCGCGCGAGCTGGGGGAGCGGCTGCGCGAGGTGTCGCTGGCGGTCTACGGCGCGATCGCGGCGCACGCGCGCGAGCGCGGGATCATCCTCGCCGACACGAAGTTCGAGTTCGGGCTCGACGGTGACGGCGAGCTGGTGCTCGGCGACGAGGTGTGCACGCCGGACTCGTCGCGCTTCTGGCCGGCCGACCAGTACGAGGTCGGGCGCGGGCAGCCGAGCTTCGACAAGCAGTACGTGCGCGACTGGGCGTCCGGCACCGGCTGGGACAAGACGCCTCCGGCGCCCCCGATCCCCGAAGACGTGGCGGCGCAGACCCGCGAGCGCTACGTGACGGCGTACGAGCGGCTGTCCGGCGAGGCGTTCTCGGCCTGGCTGGAGCGCACGGCTCCGTGAGGGTGCGGGTCCTGATCCGGCCCAAGGCCGGGATCCTGGATCCGCAGGGCCAGGCCGTGGAGCGGGCGCTGCCGGCGCTCGGCTTCAGCGGCGTCGCGAACGTGCACGTGGGGCGGCTCGTCGAGCTCGACGTCGACGACCCGTCGCGGGTCGGCGAGATGTGCGAGCGCCTGCTGGCGAATCCGTTGATCGAGGACTTCGAAATCGAGCGGCAGGATGCCGATCGGTCGTCTCAGAACGCAGGGCCGGACGCCCTGCGGGGGTAACCCGATGAAGTTCGGGGTCGTCCAGTTCCCGGGCTCGTGCGATGAGCGGGACGCGCTGTTCGCGGCGCGCCGGGTGGGCGACGCCGAGCTGCTGTGGCACGCCGACCACGATCTGAGGGGCGTCGACGCGGTGATCATCCCCGGCGGCTTCTCGTACGGCGACTACCTGCGCGTGGGCGCGATCGCGCGGTTCTCGCCGGTGATGGTCGAGGTCGATCGCTTCGCCCGCAGCGGTGGGCTCGTGCTCGGGATCTGCAACGGCTTCCAGGTCCTCTGCGAGGCGGGGCTGCTGCCGGGCGCGCTGCTGCCGAACACGTCGCTGCGGTTCGTCTGCCGGCAGGTCGACGTCGAGGTCGTCAACGCGGGCATCCCGTGGACGGCGGGGGTCGAGGCCGGCGAGGTGCTCTCGATCCCGGCCAAGCACACCACCGGCCGC
>DATDKF010000341.1:0-6599 GCA_036520135.1 Solirubrobacteraceae bacterium | reverse complement strand
CGCCGCCCCACGGGGTGGCTAGCGCGACACGTGGATGTAGTCCTTCACGAGGTTGCGGGGGCGGATCTTCATGTAGACCCCGTCGCCGCCGGTCGTGGAGTCCGACACCGCGCCGCTGCGGCCGGTGTTGCCCTCGATCGTCTTGATGTGCGTCGCCCGGCTCTGCGGCAGCTCGTTGCCGTGCGCGTCGCAGAAGTGGTTGACGATCCCGATGTGGCTGAACGTGTAGCGGACGAGATCGCCCTTCTGCGGCGTGCGCGTCCGTGACAGGCCGGTCATCGGCAGGTACAGCGCCACGCCGGCCCAGTTGCGGTTGACGCTCTTGGAGCCGGCCTTGCGGTAGCACCAGGCGACGAAGTCGCCGCACCACGCCTCGGGGCCCTTCCCGCCGTTGGCCCGGATGATCTCCAGCACGGTCTTGCCGCGGTTGTTGCCGCCGACCTCCATCGTCCCGACGAGCTTCTTCGCCTCGGCGAAGGCGCGCAGCCGCAGCGCGCCCCCGCGGCGCGCCTTGGCGTCCTGCTTGCGCAGCTTGCGCCGCCACTCGGCGCGCCGGCGTGCCCGCTGGAGCTGCTGCGGGGTGCGCCGGCTCGGCGTGCGGATGAGGCTGCGCAGCTCGGGCCCGAAACCGTGCTGGTAGTCGGCGACCGCGACGCCCAGGCCGTACGCGACCTTGCGCGCGGCCTCGGCCGTCTCGGCCCCGTACTCGCCGTCATCGTCGATGTCGGTGTGGATGCCCCAGGCGTCCAGCCGGTGGTTGAGGTCGCGCTGGAACGCCTTGACGTCGGGCCCCTTCAACTCGGTATGGCGGACCTTGAACGTGCGCGCCCCCGGCTTCGGCCTCGGCTGCGCGGTCGCCGGCGCGGCGTCGCGGGCGTCCGCGAGCCGGGCCTTCCACTTGGCCTGGAGCGCGAACACCGACGTCGCGTAGTCGTCGCCCGGCGCGCCGTTGTAGGCCTGGACGCCGGCGTGCAGGCCGCGGGCCTTGATCCGCTCAGCCAGGTACTCGCAGCCGACGCGGATGTTCGCGGCGGGCTTCCAGCACCCGCCGAGCTTGTCCGCGCGGTCCTGCAAGCCCGGGCTGGTGAGCTGCATCGGGCCGACGCCCTGCGCACCCTCGCCGCGGTGGCGGTGCTCGAGGTACTTCTTGTAGCGCTCCTCGGTCACCTCGAGCAGGCCCTTCGCCGGGCTCTTGATCGGGTTGCGGACCTTGTCGTGCCCGAACACGTTGCGGAAGTGCGTCTCCTGCTCGAGCACCGCGCAGACGAGCGACACGGACAGGCCCGAGCGCTTCGCCTCCCGCACGACCAGCTCGCCGTAGCGCCCGCCGGCCGCGTGGATCGCGGCCGCGAGCGCCGAGCGCCGCGGCTTCGGCGTGGCCTGCGCGTGCACGGCCTCGTGCTTGGCATGGTGCGGCTCGTGCGCGCGCCCGCGCAGTCGGCGCGCCCGCCGGATCTGCTCCGGCGTGCGGCGGCTGGGCGTGCGGATCAGCTGCCGCAGGTCCGGCGTGAAGCCGTGCTCGTAGTCGGCCGCCGCTACGCCGAGGCGATGGGCGACCATCCGCGCCGCCTTGCGCGTCTCGGGGTCGTAGCTGCCGTTCTCCGCGATCCGGTCGTGGATGCCCCAGGCGTCGAGCCGCTGGTTGAGCACGCGCTGGAACGCCTTCACGTCGGCGCCGATCATGCGCGGCTCGGCAACCCGGAACGTGCGCTGCGGCGCTGCGGCAGGCTCCGGCGCTAGCGCCAGCAGCCGCTCCCGCAGCTGCGTGCGCAGCTTGTCGGCCGCGGCGTCCTGCTCGCGCAGGCTCGCGGCCAGCGACGTGACGCTCGCCCCGGCGCCGTTGCTCTTGGCCGCGTTGGCGATCGCGGCGCCGATCGCCGTCTCGAGGCTCGCCAGGGCGCCGGTGAGCGCCTGGAGGTCGCCCACATTGACCTGGTGGCTGCGCAGCTCGGCCTCCTCCAGCCGGGCGCCGCGCCGCAGGAGCACGTCGAGGATGTCGTCCTCGCGCTCGTCCATCCGGTCGAGCTCGTGGAGGAGCTCGCTGGTCTTCTTCTTCACCGCCATGTCGATCACTCCTCAACGCCGGCCGGGACCGGCACGTCGTCGTCGGCCTCGAGCTCGGGCTCGAAGTCGGGCTCCTCGTCGTCCTCGCCGTCCTCGGCGGGCGCGAGGTCGGGCTCGGCGGCCGCGTCGTCCTCCGCGAGGCCGGCGTGCGGGTCGTCGAGTGCCAGGTCCGCCTGGCGCTTCTCGTGCTCCTGCCAGCCCTTGAGCCAGATGCCGGCCTTGGCGAATCCGATCGTCGCGCCGGTGATAAAGACCGCCTGCAGCGACGCGCCGTCGATGTCGACGCCGTAGCGGGCGATCAGCACGGAGACCGCTCCGGCCAGCGGCGCGAAGACGAGCGGCGTGAGGACGGCCACCGCGCGGTTCGGTGCGATGTTCATCAGGTGCACTCCTTGTGGTGCAGGTGGGCATGGGAGGCGAACCTGCCAGCGGCCGGTAGAGCGCCGGTACAGCGTCGGTCGACTGGCCGCCGCCGCCCGCGCGTGGTAAGCCACGCCCTGCATGCTCGAGTTCCGGATCCTCGGCCCGCTGGAGGTCGTCGCCGACGGGCGGGTGCTGGAGCTCCCGGCCGCCAAGCCGCGCGGGCTGCTCGCGATCCTGCTGCTCAACGCCAACGCTGTCGTCGCGGCCGACCGGCTGATCGACGAGCTGTGGGGCGAAGAGCCGCCGCCGAGCGCCGCCAAGCTGCTGCAGGGCTACGTGTCGCGCCTGCGCACGCTGCTGTCCGGCGAGCTGATCCTCACGCGTCCGCGCGGCTACCAGCTGCGGCTGGATCCGGAGCAGCTCGACCTCGGGCGCTTCGAGCGGCTGCTCGCCGAGAGCCGCACCGCGCCGCCGGCCGGCGCGGTGGCGGCGCTGCGCGAGGCGCTCGCGCTGTGGCGCGGCCCGCCGCTCGCCGACGTGCGCGACGCCCCGTTCGCGCAGGCGGCCGCGCCGCCGCTGGAGGAGCTGCAGCTCGCCGCGCTCGAACGCTGCATGGACGCCGAGCTCGAGCTCGGCCGCCACGCGGAGGTCGTCGGCGAGCTGCGCGAGCTGGTCGCCGAGCATCCCTACCGGGAGCGGCTGACCGGCCAGCTGATGCTCGCGCTGTACCGCTCCGGGCGCCAGGCAGATGCGCTCGCGGCCTACCGCGACACCCGCGCCCGGCTCGTCGACGACCTCGGGCTCGAGCCCGGCGAGGCACTGCGCGAGCTCGAGCAGCAGGTCCTCGCCCAGGCGCCTGAGCTGCAGGCGGCCCAGCCGGCGTCGGAGGCGCCGGTCGAGCGCGAGCCGGAGCCCGAGCCCGAGCCTGAGCTGGTCGCCCGGCGGCGGCTCGTCACGGTCGTGCGCGCCGGCCTCGCCGACCCCGCCGGGCTGGCCGAGCGCCTCGACCCCGAGGCGCTCCACGCCGTGCTGGACCGCTGCTGGGACGACGCCGCGACGGTCGTCGAGCGCCACGGCGGTGCGGTCGAGCGCTCCGCCGCCGACGGCCTGATGGGCGTGTTCGGGCGCGACGAGCTGCACGAGGACGACGCGCTGCGCGCCCTGCGGGCCGCGCTGGAGCTGCGCGACGCGGTCGAGCCGGAGCTACGCATCGGCGTCGACACCGGGCAGGTGTTCGTCGGCACCGCCGCACGCGGTGGCCGCTTCGCCACCGGCGCGCCGGTCGAGGGCGCGGCCGGCTTCGAGCGCGCGGCCGCGGCCGGGGAGATCCTCGTCGGCGAGCGCACGCACGCGCTCGCCGGCGGCGCAGTGTTGGTCGAGCCGGCCGACGGCGGCTGGCGGCTGCTCGGCCTGCGCGAGGCGGCCGCGGCGATCGACGCGGCGGCGTTCGTCGGCCGCGCGGAGGAGCTGGCCTCGCTCGAGCGCGCGTTCGCCGACGCCGTCGCGGGGCCCGGCTGCCGCGTGGTGACTGTGATCGGGCCGCCCGGGATCGGCAAGTCGCGGCTCGTGCGCGAGCTCGGCGCCGGGCTCGGCGACCGCGCGACGGTCGTCCTCGGTCGCTGCCCGTCCTACGGCGAGGGAATCACGTACGGGCCGCTCGCCGAGATGGTGCGCGGGCTCGGGGCGCAGCGCCCGGCCGACCTCGTCGGCGACGATGCCGCGCGGCTCGTGCTCGGCGCGGCGGGCGACGGCGAGGCGCCTGGCCGGCCGGAGGAGACCGCGTGGGCGTTCCGGCGGCTGTTCGAGGCGCTGGCCCGGCGCCGCCCGCTCGTCGCCGTGTTCGAGGACGTCCACTGGGCCGAGCCGACGCTGCTCGACCTCGTCGACCACATCGCGGCGTTCTCGGCCGGCGCGCCGATCCTGCTCGTCTGCCTCGCCCGGCCCGAGCTCGCCGAGACACGCCCGGCGTGGGTGGCGCCGCAGGCGCACCGGTCGGTGCTCGCGCTCGACGCGCTCCCGGTTGCCGACGCACGCGCGCTCGCGGCCGAGCTCGGCGCGGGCGAGACGGCCGCGCGCGTCGCCGCCGCGGCTGAGGGCAACCCGCTGTTCGTCGAGCAGCTCGTCGCGGTCGGCGACGACAGCCTGCCCCCGACGATCCACGCCGTGCTCACCGCACGCATCGACCGGCTCGGCGCCGGCGAGCGCGCGGCGCTCGAGCTCGCGTCCGTCGAGGGCCGCAGCTTCCACCGCGGCGCGCTCGCCGAGCTGCTGCCGGAGCGCCTGCGCGCAGGGCTCGACGTGCACCTCATCGCGCTCGTGCACGGCCAGCTGATCCGCGCCGACGTCGCGGCGCTGGCGGGCGACGACGCGTTCCGGTTCGCGCACGCGCTGATCCGCGAGGCCGCCTACGAGGGCCTGCCCAAGCACCTGCGCGCCGACCTGCACGAGCGCGTCGGGCGCTGGCTCGCGGCCCGCGACGCGGCGCCCGACGAGCTGATCGGGTTCCACCTCGAGCAGACCTGCCGCTACCGCGCCGAGCTGGGTGTGGCCAGCGATGCCGGGCGCGCGCTGGCGGCCGAGGCGGCGCAGCGGCTCGCGACCGCCGCCCGCGCGGCGCTCGTGCGCGCCGACCTGCCGACCTCGGCCCGCCTGCTCGAGCGCGCGGTCGCGCTCCTGTCGGCCGACGACGCCGCCCGCGCCGCGCTGCTGCCGGCCCTCGGCGTGGCGCTGCTCGACGCCGGCCGGCTCGACGGCGCCGAGCGCGTGCTGGGAGAGGCGCTCGCCGTGGCCGAGGAGCGAGCCGACGCGCGGCTCGCCGCGCGGGCGCGCGTCGAGCTCCAGTTCCTGCGGCTGCACGCCGCGCCGGCGGGCGGCACCGCGGAGGCGACCGCCGTCGCCACCGAGGCTGCGCGCGTGCTCGCCGAGCACGACGACGAGATCGGCCAGTGCCGCGCCTGGCGGCTGCTGGCGTGGGTCGAGTGGATCGAGAGCCAGGCCGCGCGCGCCGACGCCGCGTGGGAGCGGGCGGCTGCGCTGGCTGCGCGCGCGGGCGACGAGCGCGAGCTGTTCGAGATCCTCGGCTGGCGTGCGGCGGCCGCCGTGTTCGGCCCGGCGCCGGTGGCCGAGGCGATCCGCCGCTGCGAGGCGATCGGCGAGCAGGTGGCGGCCAGCCCGATCGCCGCCGCCGACGCGCTGCGGCCGCTCGGGCTCCTCCACGCGCTGCGCGGCGACTTCGACGAGGCGCGCCGGCTGATCCGGGCGAGCAACGAGACGCTCGACGAGCTCGGGCGCATGCAGTCGGTCGTCTCGCACCACGAGGCGGTCGTCGAGCTGCTGGCCGGCGAGCCCGCCGCGGCCGAGCGGCGCCTGCGGCAGGGGTACGAGCGGCTCGAGGCGATGGGCGAGCAGGCGCTGCTCGCCACGACGGCGGCGTTCCTCGCGCAGGCGGCCCAGGCGCGCGGCGACGCGGACGAGGCCGAGGCGCTGTGCGCGACCGCCGAGCGCCTCGCCCCGGCGGACGACGTGATCACGCACGCGATCGCGCGCGGCGTGCGGGCGCGCGTGCTCGCCGGGCGCGGGCGCTACGACGAGGCGGAGGCGGCGGGGGCGGAGGCCGTCGCGCTGGCGGCGCGCACCGACGCGCTGGTCGAGCACGGGGACGCGCACCTGGCGCTCGCCGACGTGCTCGAGCTGCGCGGCCGCGGCGAGGCGGCCGACGGGCACGTGCGCGAGGCGATCAGCCTCTACGAGCGCAAGGGCGCCGTGGTCCTGGCCGAGCGGGCCCGGTCGCGGCGCCAACCGGAGCACACCACGAGCGGACGGAGCTGACGATGCCGAGATCCCAGTTCACCGAGTGCCGGCTGACCGACGACAACAAGGTCAAGGTCACCGGGACCGTCGACGCCGACGGGCCGGTTCACGTGCACTGGCTCGTCGAGCAGGGCGACCTGATGGGCGCCGGGGTGACGACGTCGAAAGACGGGTCGTTCGAGGACACCGAGGCCCGCGCCCAGTCCTGGGAGCCGGGGAGCGCGACCGTGATCGGCCTCCAGGTCGGCGCCGGCCGCAGCGAGGGCGGCCGCGCCGGCCTGGAGACGTTCACCTGGTCGCAGACGATCGATCTGTAGCCGCCTCGGCGGCCTCGGCCAGCTCGGCCGCGCGCCCGCGCGGCA
>DATDKF010000340.1:0-2272 GCA_036520135.1 Solirubrobacteraceae bacterium | reverse complement strand
TCGTGACGCGCGACGTGATCGCGACGTAGGGGCGGGCCGGACGGTGCTCGAGCACCGGGACATACGCTTCATCGGTCATATCGATCAGACCGGCCGTGGGCCGAAGACTCATCGGTCCCGCACGCCGACCTCTAACGGGACACTCAACGGCTCCCGCTGTCGGACGGAGGCAGGCGTCGCCACCGGCTTGGCTATCGGCACGCTCGCCTTCGTGGGACAGGAACACCGTGCCGTCCACTGCTCCCTTTGCGGGCGGTGACACAGGCGACCGAAGTCTGCACGCGCGTCTGGAACGCTTGTCGTGGGTGCGCAGGGCGGTGGTGTGGGCGTAGGCTCGTGCTGTGGCGGTCGGCTTCGATCATGTCGTCCTGGGGGCTGCGGGTGGCACCGGCTCCGCGGTCGTCGGCGAGCTCGTGGCCCGTGGAGTGCCGGTGCGGGCGGTGACACGCGGCGGCACGGCGGACGTCCGTGACGGTGTCGAGCAGGTGGCGGCGGACGTCGGCACGGCCGAGGGCGCCCGGCGAGCGTGCGAGGGTGCCGCCGTCGTCTACCACTGCGCGCAGCCCGGCTACACGAAGTGGCCCGAGCTGTTCCCGCCGCTGACCCGGGCCGTCCTCGACGGGGCGGCCGCGGCGGGCGCGAAGCTCGTGTTCGCGGACAACCTCTACGTCTACGGGCCGCCCGACGACCCGATGACCGAGGAGACACCGCAGCGCGCGCAGGGCAAGAAGGGCCGCACGCGGATCGAGATGGCCGACGCGGTCCTGGGCGCGCAGGCCGAGGGGAGACTGCGATGCACGATCGGTCGCTCCCCGGACTACTACGGCCCGCGCGGCACCACTTCGACCGTCGGCGACAACATCATGAAGCCCGCGCTGCGCGGCAAGCGCGCGCGCTGGCTCGGCTCGCTCGACCAGCCCCACACGCTCAACTACCTGGAGGACATGGCCCGCGCTCTCGTGACGCTGGGCGAGCGCGACGAGGCCGACGGCGAGGTCTGGCACCTACCGGCCGCGGAGCCCCTGACGGGCCGGCAGTTCCTCACGCTGGTGTTCGAGGCGGCCGGGTACCCGCCGAAGGTCGGCGTCGCGTCGCGGCCGATGATCAGGATCGCGGGGCTGTTCAACCCGCTCCTACGGGAGCTCAACGAGACGCTCTACCAGTTCGAGCGACCCTTCGTCTCAGACGCGTCGAAGTTCGATGGCGCCTTCGGCCCGTTCGAGCCGACGCCGCATCCAGAGGCCGTGCGGCGCACTGTGGACTGGTTCCAGCGCCACTACGCCGCCTGACAGGCAAGCCTGCTCCTGACGGATAGGGGGCCGAACTCACCCGGAGAGTCGGTGACCCATGGACGGGGGGAGCGGGTGCTCGCTGCTACTTCATGAAAAGCAGGAGCCTCGCGGCGACGTTCCAAGCCGAGCGCCTACACGCGCTCACAGACGGGCTCGCCGTGCATACCGCCCTGCGGCCCGACGTGATGCCGCCGGAACAGATCGTCGCCGTCGTGCGCCTCCACCTCGACGCGCTCGACAACGAGGCCGGCCCGACAGAGCCCACGGCAAGTGCCTGAGCGACCGCTCGGGCGGTGCCAGCGACGAGCGACAGGGCTGAGTCATCGGAGATGCGTCAAGCGATCGCTGTGAGAGCGCGGGGCCAAGAGTGTTGCACTGCCCCATGAAACGAGTCGTCTCCGCGGAGGCGTCGGTCGCTAGCGCAAAGGACGAGCAGCAGGCGTCCACCGGAGCCCGATCCGCTCTTACGTCGCTCCCGCTTTCGCACGCGGAACACCACCTCGCCGTCGACCACGGCGAGGAGCACGGGGTTGGCGGGCAGCTCGTCCGGGTCGCAGTCGACCGGGTCCTCGCCGAAGACCGTCAGGTCAGCGCAGAAGCCCGGGCGCACGCGCCCGAGCCGGTCCTGGTCGCCGGCCTTTCGGACCGGGTCGAGCAGTCCTCAACTCACCGCTTTCTTCACGAGGGCGCCGATCTTTTTCTCTTCGGCGGCGGTCAGCCCCTTCAGCGCGAAGGAGGTCGGCCACATGGCGCCCTTGTCGAGGTTCGCCTTGTCGCTGAAGCCGAACGTCGCGTACCTCGCTTTGAACTTCTGCGCGCTTTGGAAGAAGCAGACGACTTTGCCGTCCTTGGCATATGCGGGCATCCCGTACCAGGTTCTCGGCGAGAGGGCTGGCGCGCTGGCTGTGATGAGGGCATGGAGCCGTTCGGCCATGGCGCGATCCGGTTCCGGCATCTCGGCGATCTTCGCGAGCACGTCG